>NZ_JBGGKT010000007.1:0-275761 GCF_041287115.1 Mycobacterium sp. pV006
CGTGCCCCAGATTCAATGAGAAAGACACGCACTTACCCCAGATTCAATGAGAATGCCCCAGAATCAATGAGAACGGACAGGTGGCGATCAGGAGGTCAGCCATGCCAACGGCGCGATGACGACCGGTACCGGCCAGCGACCGCTGCGCATTCAACGCCGCCTGCCAGTGTTCATCGTTGGTCGGCAGGTACTCGTATGCGAGGCGGCGATCCGACCATAATTGCTCGTAGTCCGCGGCGGTCCGGGCGCTGTAGAGCGCCTCGGCATCGAGCTGCGCGGTGGTTGCGACGAATCCGGCCTCGATAAGCGGGGCAAGTCGGTCGGCGACCTCGGGGTGGGTCATCCGTGCCGCGGCACTGGTGTCGATGAGATACCGCGCCACTACCGCCACACGTCACCTCGTTTACCGGGGTCGGCCATCTCCCCCATGCCGCCGGTCTTCAGCCATGCGACCTGGCGCGCTCGAGCAGACGCCGCTGCAGCCTGCTGCAACGCGATGCGGACGGTATCGGACACGCCGGACGTTTTGAGTTCCTTCTGCGCGGCGGCCAACAAATCATCATCGAGGTCAATTAAACGCTTAGTCATCTCGCCGCCCTCACGTATATACGAAGTCTTGATCAAGTATATACACGCGCGCTCTCGGTCGGCTACACCAGCCGTGAACGCAGAATATGCAGCAATTGAATATGCAGGGTTACCTGCGCGGTGCGGCGCTATTGCTCTGCTGTCCAAAGGCTTTCATCTGCGGCATTACAATCAGTGGTCGGGGTGCGTTACCGCACGTAGGTCCAGTTGGGGTATCCCGGAGAAGTCACCTGGGTTGCACGTGTACAACGGCACACCGTGCGCGACGGCACTGGCCGCGATCAGCGCGTCGTAGGCCCGCGCGGCCGGTTTGCGTCCCGAGGTGCGCAAGGCGGCAGCGACACCCCCAAAGGCGCGGGCGCTCTCGGCGCCGAACGGAAGGACCTCGAAATCCGCCTCAGCCTGTTGCAGGTGTTGCTGACGCGCGCTACGTTCCGCATCCGTTCGGGCGACGTGGGGCCCCATGGACAACTCGGCCAGGGTTATCGCGCTTATCACGGACTCGTTCGGCAGTTCGTCCGGATCCGCCAGACGGCCGAGGAGAATGATTGTCGTCCGCTCGCGGCTACCGAGCCGATCACGGTTCGCTGAAATTCTGGGCGCCGGCCTGCGGAGTGCCACGATCAATTAGTTCTACCGTCTGAATGTGGCGTCATTCAGTGGAATGCTCTGTTGCTCAGAGGTTCTCGTCTAACGCGCCAGCCCGAGAAGTGCCATCATCGCTCGCTCGACTTCGACGACTTGTTCCGCAGTCAGTCGACCGACTCGCGCGTGAACGTTCGATCTCCTGATAGTCGTGAGCTTTCGATCATCACGTCGACGCGCCGCTTGCTGACAGGTGGAGTACGACGGACTCCACGCCAACGGGTTCCAACTCCACGTCCCTGCCTCGATTTAACTGATGCTGCCCGTGACAGCCGTAAGCGGAGCATCGCAGCATGCGAACCTACAGGTTCACCAGTCCTCGAGGTCGTCGGTCCTGCACGCAACTGTTTTCACTCAGCGACGGCGATCACGACGACGACCTGCGCGCCAAGCACTTTCATCTCATGGAGGACGGCATAGCCATATGCATCGAGGACACCCCTAGAGTCCGGACGGCACGACGTTACCGTTGACCGTCACTTCAACCTCACCGGTCTTCGGGTCGAACGTGATCTGGCCGTGCTCGAAGGTCGTCACAAGTAGATCGCCGACGGGATTCTCGTCGCTGGTGGGTACGCCCAGCGGTCCTGGCGAACCATTCCTGCCCTCGATGTCGGGCACACCCTTCTCGTCGCGTTCGATGTTCCATGCCTCGCGAATCTTGCCCCAGGTGATGTACGCCGGTGTGCCGGCCTGGTCGTTCTTGGCGACGATCACGCCGCCCTGGAACTGTTGAAACACCACCCCGCTGTCCCGGGTCCCTGCATTGCGGCTCCCGGTCAGCGGTTTGCCGAGCGCCTGCTTCTGCTTGTCGGTCGCCGTCGAGTACTTCGCCGCGATCGGACCGGTGAGCGTCACCTCGACGTCGCGCTCCCCGATCAGCGTCACCTCGGCGGGTGGCGCCTCCAGCTCGGAGGTAGCGATCAATTCGACCTGGGACGGCGCGGACGCGTCGACCGTTTCGCCATTGCTACAACCGACGGTCATCAGCGCGGCGATAGCTAGGCCGACGATCGCCGAGGAACGGTATGTGCTCATGCTCATGAACATCCTTCTCTCACGTCTTGACTCGCGGCAGAACCTCGCCGGGTCCGGGCTCACTCGACGATCAACCTACGGGAAGCTGGTAGCGGCCAAAGGCGCGCCGTCCAGACCCCAACCCCTATAGGTCGAGGACGGTCTGCGTTGACCGCCATGCCGCGTCGCGCAGCAGTCGTAGGCCGTTGAGTCCGACGAGGATGGTGGAGCCTTCGTGGCCAGCCACTCCGAGCGGCAGTGGCAGGTGGCCGACGAGGTCCCAGGTGACCAGGACGGCGATGAAGCTGGCTGCGATGGTCAGGTTGGCGATCACCAGGCGGCGAGCACGCTGAGACAGCGCGAGGATCGCCGGGATGGTGGACAGGTCGTCGCGAGTGATCACGGCATCGGCGGTGTCCAGGGCCAAGTCGGACCCGGCCCGGCCCATCGCGACACCAACGGTGGCCGCGGCCATGGCCGGGGCGTCGTTCACGCCATCGCCGACCAGCATCACCTTCGCCCCGCTTGCTTCGAGTTCACGCACCATCTGCACTTTGTCCTGCGGGAGCAGCCCGGCGCGAACATCGGTGATACCGACTCGTGCCGCGACGGCTGCCGCGGCCTGCGGGTTGTCGCCTGTCAGCAGTATCGGCTGCGCACCGGTGAGTGCGGTCAATTCGGCCACCATGTCCGCCGCGGCGTCGCGTACCCAGTCGGTCAGTCCCAGAATCCCGACCACGGCGCCGTTGCGTCGTACGAGAACCGCTGTGTGGCCGGATCGTTCGAGTTCGACGACGAACTCATGGGCGATGCCCGCGTCTACGGGCAGCAGTCTGGGGTTACCGACCTCCACGAGATCGTGGACGAGGCGGCCTCGGACACCGCGACCGGGGATGGCCGCGAAGTCCTCGACCGGGCGCAACGTCACGCCCGCTTCGCGGGCTGCGGCGACAACCGCACGGCCCAGAGGATGTTCAGACGGGTTCTCGACGGAGGCGGCCAAAGCGAGCAATTCATCGTCGTCGACGGCGGCGCCGGGCATTGTGCGCAGATGCTGCAGCCGAGGAGACCCTTCGGTGAGGGTGCCGGTCTTGTCGAACGCGACATGAGTGACGGAACTGAGCTTTTCGACCACCACAGCGGATTTCACCAGGACGCCGTGGCGTCCGGCATTGGCAATCGTCGACAGCAGCGGCGGCATGGTGGACAGCATCAGCGCGCACGGTGAGGCCACGATCATGAACGTCATCGCTCGCAGCAGCGTGGACTGCAGATCAGCGCCGAGCAGCAGCGGAATGGCGAACAGCGCAACGGTGACGACCACCATGCCGAATGAGTAACGCTGCTCGATCTTCTCGATGAACAACTGCATCTTCGCCTTGCTGGCGCCGGCCTCGTCGACCATCGCGACGATGCGTGCGATCACGGTGTGTGCGGCCGGGCGCGTGACCCGCACCCGCAGCGTGCCGGTGCCATTGACGGTGCCGGCGAACACCTCATCCCCCATGGCCTTGTCGACGGGCAGCGGCTCGCCGGTGATGGTGGCCTGATCGACCTCGCTGGCGCCTTCCACGACCACGCCATCTCCGCCGATGCGTTCACCCGGCCGGATCATCAGCACGTCGCCGACCTCGAGCCTCGCGGCATCAACCGTCTCCTCCTGCCCGGAGTCGGTGATGCGGGTCGCGGTATCAGGTGCCAGATTGAGCAGACCCCGCACCGAATCCTCGGTGCGTTTGGTGGCCACCGCCTCCAACGCCCCCGAGGTCGCGAAGATGACGATCAGCAAAGCCCCGTCGAACACCTGCCCGATCGCTGCCGCTCCGAGCGCTGCGGCGATCATCAGCAAGTCGACGTCAAGAGTCTTGTCCCGCAGGGCTTTCACCCCCGCCCACCCCGGCTCCCAACCGCCGGCGCCGTAGCACGCCAGGTACAGGGACCAGGACAGCCACTGTGGCGCTCCGGCGAGCTGCGCCACTCCCCCCGCGGCGAACAGCGCGGTCGCGATCAGCGCCCAGCGGACCTCTGGCAGCGACCATGCACTCGATCGCGATGCCCGCAACCTTTCGACCACGTCGCGCGACGTGACCGTTCGTGGAAGGTCGGGAGTTCGGATGTCGGGACCCACGCGGACCACCGTACATGCGGACTCATGCAGATACGCAACCACTCATATGTGCATGCAGTTGTGCAGCTGATCAGAGGACTCTCACGGTAAGCTCGACGGTATGCACACCTCGCTGCCGGATTTTCAGATGCCCAACGAAGAACAGGTGCATCTCGCGGCGGAATCGTTTCGGATGCTCAGTGATCCGACTCGGATCAAGGTGCTCTGGGCGCTGCTGCAGGGCGAGTCCTCCGTGGCGTGCCTGGCCGAGTTGGCGAACGTCGCCCCCACCGTCGTCAGTCAGCATCTGGCCAAGCTACGACTCGCGGGGCTGGTCAAAGGTCGTCGCGAAGGAACGTTCGTGTACTACTCCGCTGCTGACCAGCACGTCCAGCCTCTGCTCAGTCAAGCCTTGTTTCACGCCGGCCACCTCGATGCCGACATCACCGAGACTCAGCCCGCCGCCAACTGACCAATATCTGCTTGACGCGCAATTTTTGTCAGCCAAGTCCGCGTAGCTTAATATCTACGTATGGATGCAGATAGCGGTATTGGGCGCGCTCCTCTCGGTCAGGATCAGCTGGGACTGATTGTCGAGGTGTTCCGAATGCTCTCCGATGCCACTCGCATTCAGGTGCTGTGGGCTCTCGTAGATGGGGAACGCTCCGTCACGGAACTGGCCGAATACACAGGCAAGCCGGCACCCTCGGTGTCGCAACATTTGGCCAAGCTGCGGATGGCGCGGTTGGTGTCCACCCGCCGTTCCGGCACCACCATCTACTACTGCATCGATAACGAGCACATCCGGCAGTTGGTCACCGATGCGGTGTTCAACGCCGAGCACGCCGGTCCCGGCATTCCTGCGCACCACCGCGGTGATACCGAGGTGTCCCGGTTGGGTACCACGGCTCGCCAGTCGGGAACCTGACCGTGTCGGCTGTCCTGCGTAACCCCACCTTCGCGCGTCTCTTCGCCGCGCAGGTGGTGGCTCTGTTGGGCACCGGATTGTTGACGGTGGCACTGGGGTTGCTGGCCTACGACCTGGCCGGCAGCGGAGCCGGTGCAGTCCTGGGAACGGCGCTGGCTGTCAAAATGGGCGCCTATGTCGTTGTCGCGCCGGTCATTTCGGCGCTGACCTACCGAGTGTCGCGGCGGCGACTGCTGGTCGGGTCGAATGTCGTGCGCGGCGCGATCGCACTGTTGCTGCCACTGATCGATCAGACGTGGCAGATCTATGTCCTGATCTTCGTGCTGCAGGCCGCGTCAGCGACATTCACCCCGGCCTTCCAATCCGTACTCCCCGAGGTGCTCGCCGACGAAGAGGACTACACCCGCGGGCTGTCATTATCGCGGCTCGCCTACGACCTGGAATCGCTGTGCAGCCCCATCGTCGCCGCCGCCATGCTGGCCGTGATGACCTACAACGGGCTGTTCTTCGGCACCGTTGCGGGGTTCCTGATGTCGGCAGTGCTGGTGATCTCGACCAGGATTCCGGCCATATCCGGCAGGAATGCCAACGACACTCTGTGGCAGCGCACCACCGAGGGCATGCGGGTGATGATCGCCCGCCCAGTGCTGCGCTCCTTGTTGGCGCTGAACATGGTCGTCGCGACCGCGACCGGACTGGTCGTGGTGAACTCCGTGATTTATATCCACGATGTCCTCGACGCCTCGAACTCGATGCTCGCCCTGCTCCTGGCCTGTTACGGCGGCGGGTCGATGATCGTGGCGTTGGCGCTACCGACGCTGCTGCGCTGGGTCCCCGACCGCAGAATCATGTTGACCGGCGCCACCGCCATCCCAGTCCTGCTCGCGGCCACCACTGGTCTCCTCACCGCCCATCCCCCACCGCAACTCGGGTGGTTTGGGTTCGTACCCGTGTGGATCTTGCTGGGGGCGGCGACCTCCCTGATCAACACTCCCTCGGCGCGGCTATTGCGTTACCAGTCCGACCCGCAGAACCACTCGGCGGTGTTCACCGCGCAATTCTCGTTGTCACATGCCTGCTTCTTCGTCACCTACCTGTTGGCCGGCTGGCTCGGCGCCACCGCCGGGCAACCGGCCGCCGCAGGCGCTCTGGGTGTCCTGGCGGCCTTGGCCGCCGTTATCGCCAGCCGGGCCTGGCCGGCGCACAAGACGTTGAACACCGATGACCGCCAACTCGTCGCCGCCACTTCGTAATCCTTGGATCCCGGCGCCGAATCGGGAACGGCTCTCACAACGCGTCCGCAGCATTTGGGGGTGGCTTTCTCGAGGACCGACGCCATGTCGTGCCCGGCCGGTAGACGTCGAGTCGCCTATCCCTTCAGAGGACCAGCAACGCCGAGCACGCCTCGGTCTTGCAGCACTGGCGCCCAATCGCCAACAGCTGCGGTGATGCGGCGGTCGAAGACCGACCATCGGTCTTGATGACCGAAGCAATTGTGCAACGTCGTGACGTATTTGGTCAGCATCTCGATATCGTCGGTTACGGCCAGATAACGGCAGGTCTTGTCGTATTCGATCAGCAAGTTGTTGTCGACTGCGTATCGCACCAAATGCTTTGTGGTGCTTACGCGTTCCATCTCAGCCAGCACCAGATCAAGGCCCTCGTTGAGTGCGGCGGCGAACTGCTGCATGTCGGTGTGATGGTCGAACCGCACCTCGTATGGCAGATCGGGTACCAACGCTTCCCAACGCCGTTGCAGGAGCGAGCCTTTGAGTGGATGCATGGGCCGCTCATATCCGGGGCACGCGGCGTCGACCTCAGCCGATCCGATGCCCACGTTGACGAAGAACCCGTGCCACGAAACGGTCCCGTTATGCCGGTCGGCCTGAAAATTGATCATGTCGTAGAGCGGTCCGCGTGCCCGCTTGAAGCTGGGTCCGGATACACCGAAGCCGCGCTCTTGCAGGAAGGGCGCGACTTTGGAGGAAACCATGGTTTCGTACGCTCGCTGTAGTGAGTCGTCGAGTTTTCCCTCGCTCATGATCCAAGGCTAAGTCGCCGACGCAGTCCTCCATGACAGCAATCGATGGCGGCGGCAGGAGCGCTCAACTGACGGTCAGGGTGTGCGATGGGACGGAGCTGAAGCCGAGGGATTCCTTCGAAATCGCACTTCGGCCTGCTGCAAGTGCTGGCGACAGGCACTGCTCGCGTTATCGCGCTGATAACAGATTCCTCGGGGAGCTGGGACGGATCGGAGATGCGGCCGAGCAGGATCACCGTGGAGGTGTCCAGCATCCCCCGGCTCTGGTGGTTCTGTCACAGCAACGGCTCGATCAAGATTGTCAATGCCGCGCCGCAACGCTTCCCGGCTCACCGGAGGAAGATCTGCGCGGCGGTTGAGCCTCGACGAGTGCCGACTCGGAGGATTCTGTGCTGATGAGGGTTTTGGGACCCACATCCTCGGGCAAGATCAATCCATGCGAAATCTTGTCAAGCGTTCGACCATCGCCATTCTCGCTGCGGCTCCCATGGCTGCCGCGTCGCTGTTCGGGGCCAGCGTGAGTTCGGCGCAGCCCCTGAACTGCACCAACGGCCAGTTCTGGGATCCGATCACCAACACCTGTCAGACACCGCGTCCGGCGGACAACTGCGCGCCCGGTCAGTACTGGAACGCCTTGTCCAACGTCTGTCGACCGCTGGGTCAGCTCTAGCGATCGCGCCGCGGTAACCGTGCGACGGCGCCTCGGCCTCGCGCGGCGATGGAACGTGACGAGCCGAGTCTGAAGCCGATTCCGGTCAGCTGCGGTTGGGGGTGTAGCGCACCGGCAGCGTCGCCAGTCCGGAGGTCAGGCTGGTGGCGGCCCACGTCTCGGGTCCGGCCTGTTCGATATCAAGAAACCGGGTGAGCAGCTCACGGATCATCACCGAACCCTCGGCCCGGCCCAGGTGCGAGCCGACGCAGAAATGCGGACCGCCGCCCCCGAAAGCCAAGTGATCCCCGCGTTTACGGTCGATGTCGAACGCCTCGGGATCGTCGTAGACGCTCTCGTCCCGGTTGCCCGAACCGTAGTAGATCACCACCTTCTCCCCTGCGGCGATCCGCTGACCGGCCAGCTCGGTGTCCTGCGTGGCCAGCCGGCGGATGTAGACCACCGGGGAGAGCAGCCGCAGCATCTCCTCGATGGCACCGGGCAGCCGGGCGTCCAGGTCCGCGACGAGGCGGCGACGTACGTCGGGATGATCGAAGAGCAGCTTCATGCCGCCAGAGATCAGATTGCGCGACGTGTCGAGACTGCCGTCGCTGAGCAGGATGAAATTGCGCAGAAATTCGATCTCGGTGATCGGGCGACCGTCGACGTCCATGTTCGCGTACGCGCTCAGCACATCGTCAGCCGGATCAGCCCGCTTCGTCGCCAACGCTTCGAAGCCCATCGACGCCATCTCGACGAACGCCGATTGGAACGCGTCCTCCCCCACCACATCTGGTGAGCTGTGCGTGATCATGAACAACTCGTGCAGCCGATGCCCGTGTTCGCGCGGGATTCCCAGCAGCGTGGCGGCGGTATAACCGGCCATCCGACCGGCGAGATCGACCAGATCGCATTCACCGTCGCCGGCCACCTCGTCGACGATGCCGGCCGCCAGGCGCTGCAAGTCGGGCATCATGTGCTTGACCCGTGGCGGAATCAGCCGCGGAGCAATCATTTTGCGGAACTGCAGGTGCCGCGCACCGTCCATGGACAGGAAACCGACCTCGATCTGCGCATCGGCGATGCCGACCGACGGCGCGGACTGGAACAGCTCCGGGTGATGCTCCACATAGCGGATGTCGGCATTGCGCGTGACGGCCCAGAAGTGCCCGCCGTCGGGATCGGGGTGCCGGTAGACAGGGGCGTTCGCCCGCAGCCACCGATACTGATCGAAGGGATGGCCGTTGCTGAACGACTTCGCCGAGTAGAGATCGATCGGTATGTCCGGCGCCTCGACGTTGAGAGTGTCGGTCATCTGAACCTCCGCACTGGTCAGGCTGCTGGCTAACATAGCAAGGTTCAATGGGCGAAACGACAGTTTCAACCGGAATCCGTGGGCAGTTGAGCCGCACCGTCAGATCGAATATATGCATATTCGACGAGTGCTCGTCGTACTGTCTCGGTATGGCCGCACAGACCGCAGCGCACCCATTGCGCGACCGGTGCGCCATCGTCGGGATCGGCGCCACCGACTTCAGCCGGAAGTCGGGCCGCACCGAATTGGCCCTGGCCGCGGCCGCCGCCACGGCAGCCCTCGTCGACGCCGGATTGTCACCCGCCGACGTCGACGGCATCGTCCGGTGCGAACAGGACACCGTCCGCCACAACGACCTCGCCGACGTTCTCGGGCTCCCACTACTGACGTACTGGGGCTCGACCGGAACCGGCGGCTCGGCCCCCGCCGGAATGATCGCGCAGGCCTGCGCGGCGATAGCGTCTGGCCTGGCGACCACGGTGCTCGTGTTCCGCGCGCTCAACGGGCGTTCCGGCGTCCGCTTCGGCCGCGGGCGACGCGACCGTCGTGCGGTCGGCGGCAACGGCTCCTACGACGAGTTCTTCCTCCCGTACGGCCTGATGGCACCCGGGCAGATGTTCGCCCTGATCGCACGACGTCACATGATCGAACACGGCACGCTGCCCGAACACCTGGGCGCCATCGCGCTGGCCTGTCGGGAGCACGCCAACGCCAACCCCGCCGCCCAGATGCACGGCCGACCCATGACGCTGCCCGACTACCTCGACTCCCGGCCGGTGGCCGAGCCGCTGCGACTCTACGACTACTGCCTGGAAACCGACGGGGCGTGCGCGGTGGTGGTGACCTCGGCCGAGCGAGCCCGCGACACGGCCGCACCACCGGTGTCCATCCGGGCTGTCGCCCAGGTCGCCGAGGCCGGCCAACAGCCCGGGCTCGTGTTCCCGGCCCTGATGCGCACCGACCCCATGGCCCAGCCGTCGGTGCGCACCGCCGAGATCCTTTACCGCCGAGCAGGTCTGGGGCCGGACGATGTCGATGTGGCGCAACTGTACGACTGCTTCACGATCACCGTGCTGATCCAATTGGAGGACTACGGCTTCGCCGCCCGGGGTGACGGCGGCCCGTTCGCGGCGTCCGGCGCGCTGCGAGTCGGCGGCGCACTGCCCACCAACACCGCCGGCGGCAACCTGTCCGAGGGCTACCTGCACGGTCTCAACCACGTCGTCGAGGGCGTCCGGCAGATCCGCGGCACCTCGCCCAATCAGGTGCCCGGCGCCCAGGTGTGCCTGGTGACCTCCGGCCTGCCGACCGCGACCGGCGCCCTGCTGCTCACCACCGCCGGATAGGACCGTCCATGCCCGAAGCACCCACCCCCGTCATCGACGACCCCGACACCGGCGGGTTCTGGGCGGCGGCGCAACGCGGTGTCCTGGCCCTGCAGTGGTGTGACCGCTGCGCAGAATTCGTCCACCTGCCCCGGCCGCAGTGCCCACGCTGCGCGTCGGCCGGGCTGCGGTGGCGCGAGGTCGAGGGCTCGGCCTCGGTGTACTCGTGGACGGTGGTGCGCCATCCGGTGCATCCGGCCTTCCCCGTCCCCCACACCCTGGTCCTCGTGACGCTCACCGCCCATCCGTCGATCCGCCTGCTGACGCGCATCGACGGAACACCGCCCCTGCGTGCGGGACAGCACATGCGGTTCACCACCCGCCCGGATGCCACCGGGGTGCTGCTGCCGCAGTGGGAACCGATTCCCGAATACACCGGAGGGAACCTGACGTGACCAAGACACTGCACGGCGTTCGCGTGCTGGAGGTGGCGCTCTACGGTTTCGTGCCCGCAGCGGCCAGCGCCCTGGCCGACTGGGGCGCCGATGTCATCAAGATCGAGCATCCGGAGACCGGAGACCCGATTCGTGGCCTGGCGGCCTTCGGCGTCAAGCCCGGTGACGGAGGGGTGACGATGCTCTGGGAGGTGCTCAATCGCGGGAAGCGCTGCGCCGGAATCGATATCGCTCATCCGGATGGCTATGCGGCCCTGATGGCGCTGGTTGACCAGGCCGACGTCTTCGTGACCAACTTCCTGGGCCCGGCACGTCAGCGCCTGCGCATCGACGCCGAGCACATCCGGGCCCGCAAGCCCGACATCATCTACGCCCGGGGCACCGGACACGGCGTGCGCGGCCCCGATGCCGACCGCGGTGGTTTCGACGGCATCTCCTACTGGGCGCGCACCGGACTGGCGACGGCGGCGCGCCCGGTGGACTACGACTACCCGATCAACCTCCCGGGCCCGGCGGTGGGCGACATTCAGGCCGGCCTCAATCTCGCCGGCGGCATCTGTGCGGCGCTGTATCACCGGGCACAGACCGGTGATGGCGCCGTGGTCGACGCCTCCCTGTTGGCGGCGGGCCTGTGGGCCATGCAGTCCACCATCGCGGGCAGTTACGTCACCGACCGCGACCAGCTGCCCCGCGGCGACCGGCGCCGCCCGGGCAATCCGTTGGCCAACATCTACCGCACCGCCGATGACCGGTTCGTCTTCCTTGCGATGCTGGAAGCCGATCGGTACTGGCCCGGCTTCTGCCGAGCGGTGGGCCGTCCTGAGTGGGTCGAGGATCCCGTGCTTGCGACGGCCAAGAGCCGCTACCGCAACATCGAGACCTGCGTGCGGCTGCTCGACGAGCTGTTCGCCGAGCATCCACTGGCACATTGGAAACCGGTGCTGGACGGCCAGGAGGGACAGTGGTCCGTGGTGCAGTCACCGCGGGATACGCTCGCCGATCAGCAGGCCTGGGACAACGGCTACTTCTCGATGGTGGGCTATGCCAACGGGGCACAGTTGCCGCTGGTTCCGGCCCCCGTTCAGTTCGACGAGGCGACCACCGACCTGCACCCGGCGCCGGGGCACGCCGAACACACCGACGAGGTGTTGCGGGCGTGCGGGTACAGCGACGAGGACATCATGGATCTGAAGATCGGCGGCGCCATCAGCTGAGGCTCACGCGGTGCGCGGAAAGTGCAGCAGTTCGCGCGCATTCGCCTCGGCGATCCTGGCGGCCTCGTCGTCGGGTACGACGGACAACACCTCCGCGGCGCGCTTTCGGCAGTTCGGCCAGTTGGAATCCGAATGGGGGAAGTCGCTTTCGAGCATGATGCGATCGACGCCGATCCTGTGACGGCTCTCCAATCCGTGTTCGTCGTCGATGAAGCAGGTCCAGAAATGCTGGTGGAACAACTCCGAGGGCCGGGCGTCGAAGTCGATGTCCTGGTAGTGCCGGTGGCGTTCCCAGACGAAGTCGGTGCGCTCGAGCATGTAGGGCACCCAGCCGATCCCACCTTCGGCAAGTGAGAACTTCAGGTTCGGAAACTGTTGCAGTTTGCCGGAGAGCAGCAGATCGACGGTGGTCCACCAGGAGTTGGTGGCGAACACAGCGATGGCCACGGCGAACGGAGCGGACTTGCTCTTCATGGTCTTCGGCGCGAAAGGTGCGCCGGAGAACGAGAATCCCGGCACGTATCCACCGGAGCCGAAGTGCAGCGACAGCGGAAGGTCTGCGTCGGAGCACACCTGCCACAACGGGTCCCAATGATCGGTGTGGAAGGAGGGCAGATCGAACACTGACATGGTGTCGGGGAACGACAGGGTGCGGGCCCCTTGTCCAGCAGACGTCGGGCTTCGGTTACCGTCGCCCCGATATCCCAGAACGGCAAGATACCCAGCGGGATATAGCGGTCGGGAGCCGTGGCGCACCATTCGTCGATGTAGAAATCGTTCCACGCCCTGATGCAGAGCGCAGCAAGCTCCTTGTCCTTGCCGTGAAAGAAGGTGCTGCCCGCGAAACCCGGGAAGGACGGGAAGCACAGCGCCGACTGCACCCCATCGACATCCATGTCCTTGACCCGCAACTCGGGGTCGTAACACCCCGGGATCATGTCTTCGTACCGGATCGGGTCGACACCCCAGTCCGCACGGGGCTTGCCGGCCACCGCATTCAACCCGATGGTGGCGAACCGGGTGTCGTTGTAGTGCCACAGCTGGGCGCCGTCGACCTCCCTGATCTGCGGCGCGTCGTCGTGCCGACGGGCGGGCAGTCTGTCCAACCACACGCGCGGGTGTTCCACCAGGTGGTCGTCGACGGAGATGATCTGGTGGCTGTCCTGAAGCGGCATGGCATCCTCCTGGGACCGGGCGAGCGCCGTCCGTTTCAAACATACTGATATTTGAACGTCATCGGAGCACATCACAGATGTCGCGCGAGGCGGTAGCCTGAATACCCCCATGTTTCGAAAGGCGTGTGTGCTGCCCATGACGATCGACGCGCCCACCACTCCCGATCCCGCCCGGCAGGAGCTGGTGGCCCGGACCCGCCGCGGGAAAATCTCGCTGGCAATCGCCCAGGACATCGTCCGGCAGATCGCCCTGGATCGGCTGGTCCCCGGCAGTCCGCTACCCACCGAGCAGGCGATGGCCGCCGAATTCGGGGTTGGACGGGCTTCTATCCGCGAGGCGCTGCGAGTGCTCGAACTGCAGGGCATCGTCGAGATCCGCCGCGGCAACGGCGGCGGGCCGGTGGTCGGCCATCGGGGCCCGCAACGCTTCGGCGAGACGATGACCATGCACCTGCAGCTGGCTCGGGCCACCATGGGCGACGTCAACTCCGCGATGATCCAGCTCGAACCGCTGTCGGCCGAACGGGCCGCACTGCGGGTGCGCGATGGATCGGCAGACCCGCAGGCCGTGGCGGAGATGGTCGAAGAGACCCGGCGCGGGATGGCAAGGGTCACCGAGCACACCCTGTCCAGCCAGGACTACGTCGATTCGGGTAGCCGCTTCCATCTGCTGGTCCGCGACATCGCTCTCAATCCGGTGCTCGATCTGCTCACCGAATCGGTGAGTCACATCTTCGCCAGCCGTACGGCCGGCGGCGGCGCCAGTCTCTTCAGCAAGGACACCCGAACGCGCCTGCACTTCGACCACATTCGGATCGCGGATGCCATTCAGGGCGGCGACGCCGAGACCGCGCGCGGTCTGATGCGCGAGCACATGGAGTCGGCCGCACAGGCGATCTTCGAGGTCGCCCCCGAACTGGCCGACCACCTCGTCGACTGGCAGTGACGCTCAACGGCTTCGCCGCGGCGTGCCGCGGTCAGGCATTGCAGAATCCGGCGTCGACGGGCAGGCAGACCCCGCTGACGTAGCGGGCCTCCTCGGAGACCAGCCACGCCACCGCGTTTGCGATGTCGGCGGGCTGGAGTACATCCACGCCGGGCAGCACATTGCGCATATTGCCGATGGGATTGTCGGCCATCGTGCCGATCCACTCGTAGAAGGCCTGGTTGCGCGTCATCCCGGAGTCGACACCCGTTGGCAGGATCGCGTTGACCCGAATGCCCTTGGGGCCGAGCAGATTCGCGAACAGCCGTAGCAGACCGAGGATGCCGGCCTTGGCCGCCGTGTAGCCGTCGAGCCCGCCCCAACCCCCGGTGAATCCTTTCACCGCGGCCGTCGAGCTGGTCAACACCACCGATCCCGGGCGCCCAGCCTCGACGAGCGCCGGCGTCGTCGCTTTGATGGTGTTCCACACCCCCACGAGCATGATGTCCACCGCGTCGCGGAATGCTCGGGCCTCGTCGACGTCCGACGGGTAGGCGCAGCCGCCGGCATTGGCGATCACGATGTCCGCGCAGTCGGCGCCGAGCTCGGCAGTTCCCGCGGCAAACGCCTTGTGCAGGTGATCGAGTTCGCGGACATCGGCGATCTGCAGGCTGGCGTGACGGCCCTGCTCCTGCACCAGCCGACACGTCTGCTCCAGTTCCTCGCGAGACCCCATGGGGTACGGGATGGTGGCGATGTCTGCGCAGACGTCGACGGCGATCACGTCGCAACCGTCGGCGGCCAACCGCACCGCATGCGCCCGACCCTGGCCTCGAGCGGCACCAGTGATGAATGCGATCCGTGGCGGCAGAGCCATATCGTTACCTATCCCTCGAAATGTTCGATGATTTGGGGTAAAGCTACGGCGGGCGCACCGATAGCGGCAAGGGCCGGTCGAAGATCGGACAGGTCAGCCCGCCGCAGAGCCAATCGTCATATCCACGACACCGGACGGCAGGCACAATCAGTTCGTGCCCCCACCTCTGACGTCAATGGTTCTCTACGTATCGGACCTGGACCGACGGCTGGGGTTCGTGTTGCCGAATCCCGGTACCACGGGTGAGCGCGTCGGTGCGCTGCGCTACCCAGTGACCAACCGACGGGGAATGCTGCTCACCGCGCGCGATCCCGACGGGAACGTGCTCGAACTGACCCTGGCCGAAGGCCACGGCTGACCGACAAACCCGCATCCGACGGCAGGAAGGGAACGATCCGGCGATGACCCCCGTCTCCGAGTTCGACTTCGTCATCGTGGGGGCCGGCAGTGCGGGCTGCCTGCTCGCCAACCGGCTCAGCGCGAACCCGAACCACCGGGTGCTGTTGATCGAAGCCGGCGGCAAGGACAACTGGTTCTGGATCAAGGTGCCGGTCGGTTATCTGTTCACCATTGGCAATCCCCGTACCGACTGGTGTTTCACGACAGCGCCCGATCCCGGACTGGCCGGGCGCAGCATCATCTACGCGCGGGGACGGGTGATCGGCGGCTGCTCCTCGATCAACGCCATGATCCACATGCGGGGACAGGCCGGCGATTACGAGCTGTGGGCTCAGGCGACCGGTGACGACCGCTGGCTCTGGGGCGGCCCAGACGAACCCGGCGAGACCCTGTCGATCTACCGAGAGCTGGAAAACTACTTCGGCGGCGCCGACGAATGGCATGGCGCCGACGGCGAGATCCGGGTCGAGCGACCGCGGGTGCGCTGGAAGATCTTGGACGCGTGGCAGGACGCTGCCGCCCAGTTGGGTATCGCACCGATCGAGGAGTTCAACCGGGGCGACAACTCCGGCAGCGCGTACTTTCATGTCAACCAACGGCGTGGCCGGCGCTGGTCGATGGCCGACGCCTTCCTGCACCCGATCAGCCACCGTCCGAATCTGACTATCTACACCCACGCCCAGGCTCTGAAATTACTGATGGACAACGACGTCCACGAAGGGCAGCGGCGCGGCGCATGGACCACGGCCCAGCACCGCGTCACCGGCGTGCGGCTGCTCAAAGACGGCAAGATCGTCGACGTCCGGGCCCGCCGGGAGGTCATCCTCAGCGCCGGAGCCATCGGTTCGCCGCATCTGATGCAGGTTTCCGGACTGGGGCCGGCGGGCCTGCTGAAGCAGCATCAGGTGCCGGTGGCCGTGGACCTACCGGGAGTGGGCGAGAACCTGCAGGACCATCTCCAGCTTCGAACCGTCTACCGCATCAAGGGTGCGCGCACCGTCAACACGTTGTACCGGAACTGGATCACCCGCGCCGGCATGGGAATCCAGTACCTGCTGCTGCGATCAGGTCCCATGACCATGCCGCCGTCCACATTGGGGGCCTTCGCCAAGAGCGACCCCTCCCTGGCCAGTCCCGATCTGGAGTGGCACGTGCAGCCGTTGTCCCTGCCGAAATTCGGTGAGCCGCTACACCCTTACGCGGCGATCACCCCCTCGGTCTGCAATCTGCGTCCCACCTCACGTGGCCACGTGCGGATGGCCGATGCCGATCCCCTGACCCACCCGACGATCTCCTGCAACTACCTATCCACGGACGCCGATCGCGACATCGCCGTGCGCGGCCTCCGGATGACCCGGCAGATCATGGCGGCGCCGGCCCTGGCCCGCTACCGTCCCGAAGAGATGCTCCCCGGCCCGCAACTGGTCAGCGACAACGACCTGACACAAGCCGCCCGTGAGTTGGGGACGACGATCTTCCATCCGGTGGGAACGTGTGCGATGGGCGCCTTCGACGCACGCGGTGTGCCGCAGTCGAAGGCCACCGTGCTCGACACCGACTGCCGGGTGTTCGGTGTGGCCGGACTCCGAGTGGCCGATGCCTCGGCGATGCCGACCATCACGTCGGGAAACACCAACGCCCCGGTCATGCTGATTGCCGAACGTGCGGCGAGGGCGATCCTGGGCTGAACCCCGCCGGCTCAGCCGGCCGCCCACGCCTTGGCCTGCTCCAGTTCGTCCAATCCGAACAATGCGAGTTCGCCCGGAACCATCCACGCCATCGCGTGCAGCGCATGAACGATCCACTCTTTGTCGGTGACCACTGCGATGCGTTTGAACGCCGAATGATGTCGGATCAACGCTCCGAGACCCAGCTTGAGGTCCTCACCGAGCCCGCCGGGACCGAAGCCCTCGTAGGTGGGTGCGATGACCTCGACGATTCGCACTTCGCCGCTCTGCAGCATCTTCTCCATGGTCGGCTTGAAGTTGCGCAGGTCCTCACCGCTGGCTCTGCCTGACACACGGAACCCGGACACGCCCTCGGGCATGTCCGGCAGTACTTCGATCATCGGATGTCCTGCCTCTTCAGTCCTCGTCCTCGTCGTCGTTGCGATGCGCGGCTTCGATCACTTCAGGGGGCGCGGGCTTCTGTAGCCAGGCCCGAATCCTCAGCAACCCGCCGGCGACGGCCCCGACGGCGAACACCGCAACCACAATCCAAACCGCTGTGGACATGGTGCAATTGTCCTCCTACGACGCGCGTCCGACCACCCTCGACCGCAGACGTTCAGCGTCGGCGCCGCTGATGGTGAGCGCCGCGATGACGATTCCGACCGCGATGCCCACGGCGGTGTCCAGGACGCGGTCCAGTGCGACCGCGGGGTCCAGGCCGGCTCCGAGCCCGGTCAGCAGAAGCGCCATCGGCGTCACCGCCAACGACGTCACCGCGTAGTTGACCGTCGAGGCGATCTCGGCGATGACCTGGAATACAACGATCGCCGCCACGGCACCCCAGTACCCCAGCGGCAGCGCGAGCAGCCCCGCCGCCAGCAGCGCCCCACCGACATTGCCGAGGAGCCGCTGCACACCGCGATGCACCGTCACGTGGTAACCGACACCCTGCAAGGCGGCCACCGCGCCCATCGTGGCCCACAGCGGATGGTCGAACCCCAGACCGAAGGCGATGGCCGCGGCCAGAATCCCGGCCAGACTGATCCGCGCACCGCGCCACAAGAGCGTCCGGTGCGGGGCACGCGCCAGCGTCACCCACAACGGTTCGCGCTGGACGGTCGACGTCGGCTCGGACCGGACACGCGCAGTAGCCACGGCGCCAGAGCGGCCAGCACGCCGATCGCTGCTCCCCCGAGCGTCACACCGACTGCCAGGGCGACGTCTGTGGCGTCGTGGGCGAAGCCCTGCGCACCTGCGGCGCCGAACACGAACACCACGGCTCCCGGCCCGACGATGTGCAACGCCCAGACGAGATACGCGGCGGCACCGGCCAATACGGAGATGACGATGGTCACCACGTAGCTGTTGCTGCCGGTGGCGCCGAGAATCGCGCCGACGCCGATCGACACCGTGATGCCGATTCCCAGGACGACCAGACGGCCCGCGCGGACCGGATACGGATCGGGGCGGCAGAACGCGGACACCAGCGCTCCCAGCGCCGCGAATCCGGCGACCGCGTGCTGCCCGGTCAGGCCGCCCAGGACGAAGACCACGGAGACGGCAACCCCCACCCGCAGCGGTGCGGCGTAGCCCGCCTTGCGGGAGTCGATGTGGAGCATGCCGCGCCAGGTGTGCGGTGAGACGGCGTGGACGAGGGCGGTGAAGCCGTGCGCGACGCGTCGGGTGATCGCACGGGTGGGCATTCGATGAATTTTAGGCCGTCATCGACACCGGATGCCGCGCTGCAGCGCAAGGTCTGTGCCTCATCTCGAATCGCTGAGATAGCGTCGCCAAGCATGGGTATCCCCGAGGTCGAACCGACACCGCCGTCGCCGTTGTTCAAGGTAGGCGTGAGGCTGGTGGGCACAAGTGCTGTGCGCGGGTTTCTCAAGCGGTACGGCTGGCGCATCGACCGCGCCGTCATCAAACTGACGAACGGCCATGTGTCCATGTCGCTGGTGATGCCCGAGGTGCTGCTCACCCACGTCGGCGCGAAGACGGGCCAGCAGCGCGCCACGCCGCTGACCTACTTCACCGACCGCGGTCGGGTCATCACGATCGCCTCGAACTTCGGCGGTGAGCGCCACCCCGCCTGGTATCACAACGTCCAGGCGCATCCTCGTGTCACGCTGTCGGCCCTCGGCTACACGGGCACGTTCGTCTCCGAGGAGATCACCGGTGCCGAACGTGACCGATTGTTCGATCTCGCCAAGCAATTCATGCCGAACTACGCCGATTACGAACGGATGGCCACAGGGCGGTGCATTCCGGTCGTGGCTTTCACTGAAATCACCGAAACGCGGCGCTGAGAACACCAGGAGGCGGGCATGACGAAACTGTCGGGCAACTGAGAATCAGCGCAGCCGGAACAACATCTCCCCCGCCCGCGGCACCACCAACGTGTCGGGGTCGGCCTCGTAGGCCGCGGGGTCCACGGAGGCTGGGTCCAAGTACCCGAGATTCGCTGCGCGGCACACGTCTTCGGGAATCTGCGTCGCCAACGTCACCTGCACCCGCAGCCGCTCCTCACCGGTCTCGGCGTCGTAGCTGCCCGCGCCGCGCAGATGCGTCGAGTGGGCCAATACCCCCCACGGGATCTCGGAGAAACGGTCCCACTGGCCGGTGAAGTAGTCGCGGCAGTGGTAGCCGATGTCGTAGATCTCCGGGTGCGACGCGGACAGTTCAGTGACGTGCGGGGCATAGAGAATCACCTCGCCACCGTCGGCGACCACCGGTTCCACCTTGTAGAAGCCCTTGGCCCATGCGCCCGGTAAGCCACTCTGGCTGACCGAGGTCGCCGACGCCGCCTGCGGCGGAAACCCTTGGGCGAACACATTTCTCGACAGCTTCCGCTATCTGGATCAGCTCGGTCGGCTGGCGCGCGAGGGAGTGCAGGTCGTGGCGCACAACACCCTGGTCGCCAGTGACTACGGGCTGCTCGACGACACCGACTTCACCCCGAAACCGAACTATTGGGCCGCGCTTCTGTGGCACCGCCTGATGGGGCCGACGGTGCTCGACTCCGGTGTGCCGATCGGGCAGGGAATGCACGTCTACGCCCACTGTCAGGCCGGCACACCGGGCGGAGTGTCCTTGCTGGCCATCAACAACGATCGCGCCGGCGAGCGCACGCTGCGCCTGTCGACGGCGGCCGAGCGCTACACCCTGGCCGCCGATCCCCTCGAATCTCGCACCGTGACGCTGAACGGACAGCCGCTCACGCTGGGCCCCGGTGACGAACTGCCCGCGCTGGACGGCACCCCGGTCGAGGCCGGTGACATCACCCTGGCGCCGGCGACGATCACGTTCCTGGCGATCCCGACCGCAGGAAACCCCGCCTGCAGTTGAGTCATCACACTGAGCAATCCCGCTTCCTACGGGCTCCGCCTCTGGGATAGTTCTGTGCGGTGGTATTTGGGGGAACGAGATGACGGTCAAGTGGCGTTTGGCGGGGCGTCTGGTCGCGGCGCCTGCCTTGGCCATGGCGGCACTACCGATCATGATTCCGACGGCCGATTCGCAGCCGTGCCCTGACATCGGGGTGGTGTTCGCGCGCGGGACCTCCGAGCCGCCCGGTGTCGGTGGCGTCGGCCAGCGGTTCGTCGAATCGCTCAGAGCGCAGGTGGTTCCACGAACCGTGGGCGTCCACGGTGTGAACTACCCGGCCAGCAGCAACTTCACCGGGGGCACCGCGTTCACGATGAACGTGGTCGAGGGCATGCGAGACGAGACGAACCACCTGCGCGGTGTGGTGGCCGCGTGCCCGAACACCCGGATGGTGCTCGGCGGCTACTCCCAGGGGGCTGTCGTCACGGCCCTGACGACGTCCGGGGTCCTGCCGGCGGATGTACCGGTTGGCGCCGCTCCCCCTCCGATACCCGCCGACGTGGCTGACAACGTCGCCGCGGTGGTGCTTTTCGGCATGCCGGCAGGCTGGTCGGCGACGAAGTACCGCGCCCCCGTCATCGATGTGGGGCCGTCCTATGCCGCCCGCGCGATCGAACTGTGTGCCCCCGGGGACACGGTGTGCTCCGGTGCCCCGGCCACCGGTTCCAGTGCGGCACACCAGCAGTACGCCACCAACGGCATGGCCGATCAGGCGGCGACGTTCACCGCCGGCCAGTTGGCCCATGCGGCACCGGTCACGCTGACCTCGCGCTGACGATCCCGGCGAGGTATTCCAGAGAGTTGTCGAGGTGCCCGCGATCGAACGGCGGGAACTCGATCTCCGCGCGGAGTGCCGCCGGCACCGCCGACCAGTCGTAGGTCAAGGTGACCTGCGTGCGGTCCTCGTCGACCGGATCGAGGTCGTAACGCCAGGTCCACCCGCCGTATTCGACGTGCGCATCGTCGTCGCCCTGGCCGGGCAGCCAGGCGATCGCATGCGGCGGATCGAAGACCTCGACGCGGTTGGCCATCTCGTAATGCTGTCCACCGACGTTGACGTGGTACATGGCCATTCGGAAGATCTGGCCCACCTCGGTCAGCGGTTTACCGTCGATGGATTCACGCACCCAACCGGTGCCGTCGATCGCCTGATGGGTCGTCGGGTCGGCCAGCACCGCGAACACCGCCTCCGCGGACGCATCGACGGTGCACACGCTCTTCATGGTTTCGTCACTCATACCGGTACCGACCGGCGCCGGGTCGGAAACTCATCGCACATCCCTACACTGGCTCACCGTGCGGATCGTCGCCATTCACATCGCCCCCGGCCGGAAGATTCCGACCCGCTCGGTCCCCCACGTCGAGGCCGAGGCAGGCAGGGGCCTGATCGGCGACCGGTATCACGGCGCCAAGCACCGGCACGTCACCATCCAGTCGCGCGAACTGCTGGACCGCGCGGCGGCCGATCTCGGCCACCCCATCGAGTCCGGAGCGACCCGCCGCAACCTCACGGTCGACGCCGGTGACATCCCCACCCGACCCGGTGAACGACTCACGATCGGTGACGTCGAACTCGAGGTCGTGCGGATCGCCGCACCATGCCGGCTGCTCGACGACTGGATCGCACCAGGCGCGGCCGCGTCGATGCACCGGCGTGGTGGATCGGTCTTCCGAGTGCTGACGTCGGGACCGATCCGCGTCGGCGACGAGGTGAGGCTATGCCTCCGGCCCGCCACCGGTGGCGAACAGTGAAGACTCGCGCGCTGATCCTTGCGGTCGCACTGGCAGGGGTCGGGATCTTCTGCGGGGTCTGGGTGGTGATGTGGTTGACGCGTGGGAGTTACGTCACCGCGCTCATCATCCTCTGTCTGGCCATCTGGGCACTCGGATTCGCCTGGTACATCCTGCTTTCCACCTCAGGTCTCGCCAGGCCCCGCAAGCGGTGCGGCGCGGACGGCACACTGCTGCGACCGCCCAAGATCGTCGACATGATCTTCGGGGCGTCGGCGGCCGCGATCGTGACCGCGGCCGTGCTCTACGGTGTCTTCGCGCCGTTCGGCATCGTCGACTACGTCCCGACAGGCGTCATGCGCATGGCCGTACCCGCCGGTTGCATCGCGATCCTGGTTTTCGGCGTTCCCACGCTGTTCCGGATGATCAAGCATGGCGGCACCGGGCACCTGCGCCTGACTCCCGAGGGATTCGAGGTGTGGAACGGTCAATTCGGTTCGTTCGTACGCGGTGAGTGGGAGGCCGTCGACCAGGTTCTCGACCGGCCGCCGCGCGGCTCGAGCCCCTACCACGACGTGATCGTGTTCGTGCAGCCCAAGCGTCGCAGCGCCGTGCTCGTGGCCGACGCGATCACCGGAAACACCCGCGGTCTTCTCGAATGGGTGCGGTTCTACTGGCAACACCCGCAATGCCGTGACGAACTGGTCGACGAGCGGGGTTTGCGACGCCTCGACGCGGGTCCCCCCCGCTAGCGCACCTCGGCTTCGGTGCGCTCCGGCGCGTCCACGGTAGTCCTGGTGACCGTCGCCGCGATGGACAGCGCCGCGATCACGAAGCACAGCACGGCATACCAGAGACTGCCGATGGGATCGCCGTTGGCCGTCAATCCGTCGACGGCGGCGAAGTAGTCGGGCAGCGCGGTGATCCACAGCACCGCCATCACCACCAGGTAGACGACGGCGTACCCGATGATCGGCTTGCTGTAGGCGACGCGACCCGAACCGGCGAGGTGCCCGCGGCGCCACTGGGTGGACAACGCCAACACGGCCACGACCGACAAGATCACCAACTCGATGATGTAGACCACCCCTGCGACGGTGGTGCTGCCCGTGATCCCGCCGGCAGCGGTCGCCGGCAGCGGCAGGATCGCCGTGCCGATCGACGCGACCACCCCGACGACGATGGTGCGCCCGAGAATCTGTGCGCCGGTGAAGGTCCGGCCGTCGTCGACGTGGCGTCCGACGAAGAACTGCACGCACAGCGCCAGCGACATCGGCCACAGCGCCGCGAAGACGACCACGCTGGACACCGGCACCGACGCGAAGAACGGCAGCGCGAAGGTGTGATCCAGCGTCCATTCCCACCAGCGCAGCTGCGGTCCCAGGTGGTCGAAGATCTCGTAGAACGCATGATGCACGAACCCGACGCACACCGCCCCCACCAGAGTGCCGTAGCGGCGGAACACCCCGAGGCTGCGGACGATCTCGAACGAGATCGTGGCCATCATCGGATAGATCGCGATGATGTACAGAGGCAGCCTGCCCCAGAGGAATTCGACGGTGAACACGTTGTGGGCGAACATCGTGTCGACGTAGTCGTCGATGCCGAACGCCGTCGGGAAGTACAGCGGCGGCTCGATGATGAGCAGATAGGCGATCGCGCCGAACCACAGCACGATGTTGGTCGGGTCGTTGTGCCGGCGGTACCGGTTGATCGCATACACCAGGGCGAGCACCGCGCCGACGATGATCGTCAGCTCCAGGACCGGCAGGGTCCAGTTCTCCAGCGCGAACGGGTTGCGGAACTCGACCAGACCGCCCGCCGTCTCACACGAGAAGCCGAGCCGCTCAGCCAGATCGGCGAAGGTCGGGGTGCACAGATCAGACATGGAGCGCGTCGCTTTCGTCGGCGGTGTACCACTTCGTCACGTCGTAGCCGGCGTCGTAACGGTCGAACCAGACCTGTGCCAGCGCGGGCAGTTTCTCGTGCTCCGGGTCGTGACCCGGGATCTGGCTGCGCACGACACCGTTGAGCGCCACCAGTTGCTCGCGCAACGGCAGGTCGGCGAACGCATTGGCGAACGGACCGTCGTAGGGCGCATCGATGAACGGAAGGCGTTGCAGCAGCGCCTTCTTCCGACGATGGATGCGGAACGCCGACATCGCGTCCACCTGTCGTTCCGCCAGCGGGACGTGCTTGTTGAAGTCCTCGGAGGCCATCTTGATGACGCCCATGACGTGCTTGAAGATCGACGGAGCCATCCGCATCCGGTACCACGGATCGTCGACCACGGCGTCGTAGATCGTCAAAGCCGAACTGCGGTGCTCGACCTCTTCGACGAAGTGCCACAAGAACAGCGAGGCCACCCGATCGTCACCCGGGGCGAACAGCGTGTCGTCGTGGTCGAGCATCAGTTTGAACACCGGGGTGAACGTCGCTTCGAGGTCGGCGGTGTAGGCCAACCGGTATTTCAGCGGCGTGTTCGCGGTCATGTCGTCGTAGGCCCCGACGACCTTGTCGAGGGTCTCCTTCAAGCCGGGGTAGGCCTTGATCAACCCTTTGGCGTGCTGCCGGTGGGCCATGGCGTGCTGGCCCTCCTGCCGGACGAACGCGTCGGCCTCCTCCGCCACGGCGGGGTCGGTGATCGACGGCATCGCCTCGGGAATCATGCTGCCGATCATCTTCTCGAAGCCGATGGCAAGAAACGACACGGCGTTGGCCATCGCGGAGAACGCCGGGTTGGCCTCGTTCCACAGGAACGGAACGTGCTCGTTGGCGAAGGCGAACCGCAGTTTACGCACGATCAACTCGGTCATGACGGTCCTCGAGTCTCGTTAGTGATCATACATGTATGTGTCGGTTTGTATGATTACTCGATCGGCGGTCGAACGTCAACGTCGTGCTACCGTCGAGCCCGAAATGGCCCGCAAACGCCGAGGTTGGGGCGGTGATCCCCCAGCCAGCGACGGGGAAGCCGCGCAGCGCATCGTCGACGCCGCCGTGGACCTGATCGCCGAAACCGGTTCCGCGATCACCATCGCCGACGTTGCCGAATCGCTCGGCGTGATCCGGCAGACCGTGTATCGCTACTTCCCCACTGCCGACGAGCTGATGCGCGCCGCGGCGATCGCGTCGGTCGACGAATTCCTCGACCAGCTCGCCCGTCATGTCCAGGGCATCCACGACCCCGTCGAGGCCATGACCGAAGGCGTCGTGTTCACCCTCGATGCGGTCGCACGCATCCCGCATCTGGGCATCCTGTTGTCGTCGCCGAGTTCGGCGGCGCGGCCGGGTGAGATGGCGTCCGCGGTGGCGCAGGACTTCGGTATGCGGATGATCACCCGCTTCGACGTGGACTGGTCGAGCTACGGCTACGACGACGCCGCGCTGCGCGATCTGGTCGAGTTCACGTTGCGCGTCATGTTGTCCTTCGTCGTCGCGCCGCCCGATCCGGGACGTTCGAGCGGCGACCTGCGTGCCTTTCTGAGGCGTTGGCTCGGCAGCGCCATTCTCGCCCAGGGGTAGCGTGGCGTCCGTGAACTTCCAACGACTCGCCCTCTCCGCCGCCGTTGCCGCCGTCACCGCCACCGGACTCGCCGCCTGCGGATCGTCCAACGTGCCGTCCTCGCAAGCGCAGCCGACGACGGGTTGTCCCACCGCGGCCCCGGAAAGCGCCCCCGCTCCGGACTGGACGTTCACCGGCGCCACCGGCAGCGTCGCCGTCACCGGTTCGACGGACACCGCAGCACCGGTGGTCGAGGTGACCCCACCGTTCAGCGTCACCGAGACCCAGGTCCAGACCTTGCAGACCGGTGACGGCCCCGTCGTCGCCGACACCGCCTCTGTGTCGGTGTGCTACATGGGTGTCAACGGCCGCGACGGAAGTGTTTTCGACAGCTCCTATCAGACCGGCGATCCGGTCGAGTTCCCGCTCGACGGTGTCATTTCCGGTTTCCAGAAAGCCATCGCCGGTCAGAACGTCGGGTCCACCGTGGCGGTGGCCATGACGCCCGAAGACGGCTACCCCAGTGGGCAACCCGCCGCCGGGATCATGCCCGGGGACTCCCTCATCTTCGCCATCAAGATCCTGGAAGTGCGATGAGCTCGCCGGACGACTTCAACTCGAAGGTCATCGACGAGTTCCGCGCCAACGGTGGCCGCGTCGGCGGGAACTTCGAGGGCGCACCGATGGTGCTCGTCCACCATGTCGGCCGTAAATCCGGTAAACACAACGTGACACCGATGATGTACCTGCCGAACGACGAGGATCCGGACACCATCTACGTGTTCGCCTCCAAGGCCGGTGCCCCGACGAATCCGGCCTGGTACTACAACCTCATCGAGGCCGGCCGAACCGAAATCGAGCTCGGCACCGAGACGCTCACCGTGTCGGTCACCGAGATCACCGGTCCCGACCGCGACCGAATCTACGGCGAACAGGCAAGGCGCTACCCGGGTTTCGCCGAGTACGCCGAGAAGACGGCCGGCATCCGGACCATCCCGGTGCTGGCGCTCGAACGCGAAGCGGCTTAGGAGTCGGCCGGGACGACCGGGACCAGTTCGGTCAGCCCGCTGACGGTGAACGTCGTCATCAGCAGCGGGTGCGCGATCACGCTGCTGATGCGGTCGGCCAGGCGGAACAACAGGTTGATCCCGGCGCTGTCGACGTACTCGACACGGCTGAGATCGACGGTCAGTGCGCCCGTGGTGGCCTCCGCGGCGGCCGTCAGCGTCTGCTGGAACGTCGCGACATTACTCATATCGACCTCCCCCGAAGCGATCACGGTGAGTTCGCCGGTGTCCTGGCGTGCGGTGTCGACGGTCAGGGACGTGGACATCAGGTGATCCTGGTGGCCAGTTCGACCCGCGTCCCGTCGGTGTCGGACTCGATCGAGACCTCGTGCATCAACTTCCTCATCAGCTCTATCCCGCGGCCGCGGTTCAACGCGGGATCGACGCGCGGCAGCTTCCAGGATCCCGTATCGGCAACGGTCAACTGCACGCGCCCCGCCGAGGCGCTCGCCTGCAGGCGCACGGTGCCGCCAGGCGTGTGACGGTGACCGTGCTCGATGGCGTTGGACACGGCCTCCCCGACCGCGACCAACACATCGGTGGCACGGTCCGGCGGGAGGCCGACACGACTCAGCCACCCGCGCAACGCTGCTCGTGTCGGCGCCAAATTTCCGGCATCGGCCTCGAACTCGAGTTCCAGCGGCGCGGGCTGGCGGTAGAGCAACAGGACCACGTCGTCCTGGTATCCACCGTCGGGAGCCAGCCCCGCCATCGTCTGACTCGCCAGGGTCTCCAGATCTTGGTCACGCCGGTCCAGGACGTATTCGGCGGCCCGCGAGATGCCGTGCTCGAGGGCGATGCGACGTCGCTCCACCAGTCCGTCGGTATAGAGGACCACGGTGGAGCGCGGTGGAATGACCACGCGAGCCTCCGGACGCGGCCGGTCGACCCGAAGCCCCAGCGCGATGGTGTGAGCGTCGGCGAGTGCCTCCGTCGTGCCGTCGGGATTCACCAGAATCGGCGGCGGATGGCCGGCGCTCGAGTAGACCATCTCGCCGGTCTCCCGATCGAGAACGGCGCAGACCGCCGTCGTGCATTGCGCGCCGGCCAGACGCGCGGCGAACCGGTCCAGCCCGACCAGGGCAGCAGCGGGGCTGGGGTTGGCGAACAGCAGCGCTCGGCACGCACTGCGCACCTGCCCCATGACCGTCGCCGCGGCCAGGCCGTGCCCGACACAGTCGCCGACGACCAGCGCCACCCGACCGTCCTCGAGATCGACGACGTCATACCAGTCGCCGCCGACCTGCAGCGGCTTGCTCGCAGCCTGATAGCGGACGACGAAACCCCGCGGGAGATCAGCGGGCCCGAGGATCGCGTGCTGCAACGCCAGCGCCGTCTCCCGTTGCTGATCCACCTGATGCACGCGCTGGAGGCCCTGGCTCAGCCGCCCGGCCAGCACCGTGAGCAGGGTCTGGTCCTCGAGGGTGAACGGGCGCTGCTCGGCCAGGTCGATCCAGACGACGAGTACCCCCTCAGGGTGTTGGACGGAGATGCCGGCTGAACCATCGGTGGTGGTGTGTGGGGTGAGCAGTTCACCGTCGCTGAGCGCCAGCAGCGCCTCTCGGGTGTGCGCCGGGGCGGAATCCCAGTCGGTGGCCTCCCCCACCGACACGACGTGCGGAGGGGTCTGCCAGGTGTCGGCAGAGGCGGCGAACGTCACCGCCAGCACCCGGCGCGCGCGCCACAGCCGGCGGAGTTCCTCGGCTGCGGCGTGCACCGCTTCGTCGACCGAATTGGCTTGCGCCAGCTCCTGATTGAGGGCATGCTCGCGGCCTTCGGCGAGTGCCAACGCAATGGCCGCGTGCCGGGCGAAATCGCTGACCAGCTCCAGGTAGGCCTCGTCGAAATGCACCTGCTCGGCCCGCCGGGCCACCGCGATGACCCCGAGCACCCGGTCGTCGGCCATCAGCGGCATCACGATCGCCGACCGTTCGCCCACGTCGGTGAAGCCTTCGATCGGATACTGGAACGAGTCGGTGATCAGCGGCAAGCCCCGCCGGGCCACGCCGCCGGTGGTCGAACCGTCCATCGGCACCTGACGCCCGATGACCTCCTCGGAGTACCGGCCGGCGGTTGCGGCGACCACCAGCGAGGTGACCTCGGTGCCGGGTATCTCCGGATCGCGTGGCACCAGCAGGATCGCCTGCTCGGCGTCGGAGAGCTCCAGCGCCCGGTTGACGATCAACTGCAGCGGACCCATCTGCGGATCCCCGGACAACAGCGCGGTGGTGATCTCGCGGCTGGCTTTCGTCCACTTCGTGGATTCGCGTTCCCTCTCGAACAGGCGCGCATTGTCGATGGCCGCCGCCGCCGCGGTCGCCAGTGCACGGACCGCGCCTTCCTGTGGTGCGGTGAACTCGCGGCTCGGGCGGTCGTCGAAGAGATACAGCGTGCCGAAATCCGCGCCCCGCACGACGATGGGGACGCTGAGCGAAGTGCCATGCCACTCGGACTGGCCGGCAGCCAACCGCCGCGCTCGGTCCTCATCGAGCCCGGATCCGACGAACGAGACGAAACTGCCGCTGGGACCGCGCACCGCCAACGAGGCGTGGGGTGCGTCGGCTAGATCCCGTGCGGCGCGAACGATGCGCTGCAAGGTCACCTGGAAGTCGAGATCAGAACCGATCGCGATGATCGCGCGCACCAATCGCTCCATCAGGGCGTCGGGCATGTTCTCGCCGTGCTGCCAGGTGAACGGCCCACCCGGTGCATCGTCCATCCCACCCACCCTAGACCTCGCCGCGCCGCGATGTGATCAGCGCGCCGGTCGGCATCGAACGCTTTGGCAGATTGCGCCACTTTGCCGACGAGGTCGCTACATGAGCGTGGTCGGATAAGGGAGACTGGTGTGGTGTCGGATCCCAACGAGATGCCCGGGTTGCGCGAACGCAAGAAGCATCAGACCCGTTTGGCGATTCGTCGTGAGGCGTTCCGGCTGTTCGGCGAGCAGGGCTACGCCGACACCACCGTCGAGCAGATCGCCGCTGCCGCCGACGTCTCGCCGCGGACCTTCTACCGGTATTTCGGCAGCAAGGAAGCCGTGCTGATCAGCGACGACAAGATCGAACCGATCGTCACCGCGTTCGCGCAGGCCCCCGAAGACCTGCCCTACCTCGAGGCCTACCGGTACGCCCTCCAGCACGTCTACGGCTCCCTGACGCCCGAGGAACGCGACGACGTGATCGCCGGCGAACAGTTGATGTATCAGATCCCCGAGGTGCGCGGCCTGCTCTACACCGAGTACGTCAAGCTGATCGACTCGATCGCCGATGTACTGGCCACCCGACTCGACGAGCCCGTCGACGACTTCGAACTACGTGTGATCGCCGGCGCCATCGTCGGTGTGCTCATCGCCGCGTCGCACGAAACCCCGTTGCCCGACCGCTCGCTGGACCGCGCCTTGGCGATCCTCGGGACGCGCCTGTCGTGACCGCGTCGACACGGATCGACCGGTGGCTGTGGGCGGTTCGGCTGACCAAGACACGCCCCGATGCCGCCGAGGCCTGCCGGGGCGGTCACGTCCGGGTCAACGGTCGTGTGGCCAAGCCGTCCACGCCGGTGGTGGCCGGTGACGAAGTCCGAGCCCGCCTCGGCGACCGCACCCGCATCGTCGAGGTCCTGGACCCGATCGCCAAACGCGTCGGTGCGCCCGTCGCGGTGGCCTGCTACCGAGACCGCACACCGCCCGAGCCGCGCATCGCGGCGCTGCCGGTGGCGGTCCGCGACCGCGGTGCCGGCCGTCCCACCAAACGCGACCGCCGCGCGCTCGAGAAGTGGCTGGCCTCGGGTCGCTAGTTGCGGACGTTCGGGGTGAAGTTGAAGTTGGCGATCGACGCGGACAAGCCCGTGCCGATCGGGCCGTCTGCGTCGAACAGCGTGGCGCTGCCCGTGGCCACCCCTTCGAAGCTGTAGTGCGTCAACGCCGCCAGTCCGATGTAGGGGCCGCGCGGCAACCGACTCAACGCCAGCGTGTAATCGGCGTTGATGAACGCGAGCCCCTCGGTGCCGAAGTTCGTCAGCGAACTCGTCACGTCCACCGCCATCGCGGCCCGGACGAACGGGGTCAACTCCTCGCCGTCGACCAGGTCGCGGATCTCGCGCAGCCACGCGAATCGCGGACCGTCGTGCTGCCACGGAAACGTGCCCGGCTCGGCCAACTCCTTGCCGTAGGGGACGATGAACATCGGCGTCGAGCCGTCGAGATGAGCTGGTTCCCGCGGCAGCGGGGGCATCTGGACCGGCGTGGTGAAAAATCGGCCGTCCGGCTGCGTGCCCCGGCGCAGGCACAACGCCGAAGCCCGAGCGACCAGCTCGCCGTGCTGGGTCATGGTGGCATCGATCGCGCGCATCCGGCTGCCCGACCGTGTGACTTGTGCACTGACCTGCACCGGCTCGGTGGCGACGCGCCGCAGGATCTCCACGGTGAAGCGCGCCGGGTGCAGTTCGGGGTCGTCGAGGTGCTGTTCCACCGCGCGCGCCAGCAGGCCACCGACCACCTGCCCGCCCAGTGTGGGGCCCCATCCACCCTGGGCTACGGCATTGGGCATGAGTCCGTCCTCGTGCGCCACGAGGAACGGGGTGAGGCGCTCGGTCATGCGCGACAGCATACTGAAGCGCTTACAGTAACCGTCTCGTCGCGGTGCCCGACGCCTCGCGGATCAGCCTCCGAGCTCGGTGACCGCGGTCTCGAGCGCCCGCGCCTGGGTGGACAGCTCCGACTCCGAAACCATGTCCGTGGCGCCGGTGCGCTCCACCAGCGCCGCGCGGGAGATGATCTCCAACGCGCCGCGGTTCTCGTCGCGGTCGAGGTCGCCGGCCGTGAGGATCTTCGTGCGTCCCTCGATGAGGACCAGTGTCGCGTCCGGTCCCGCGTCCAGAAGCCTGCGGAGGTCGTCGGGGGTAATCGTCATGGTTTGCGTATGCCCGGTCCGGGCGGTCTCACACTCGCCGGATGGGGTGTGTCCTCCCCTTCGGGCACGGGCTGATCCCAGCTGGACCACGTGTAGCGCTCCTGATGGGCGATCGCGCTGCCCAACATGAAGGCGCGGTGATAACGATTCGATCGCGCGATCGTCGCCAGCCAGGTGGTGACCGTGGCGACGCGGTTGCTCAGCCCGGTGAGGAACGCGATGTGAATGAATCCCCAAGCCAGCCAACCGAGCAACCCGGAGACCTTGACCGGACCGATCTGCAGCAGCGCCTTGCGACGGCTGATGTAGGCCGCGGACCCCAGATCGCGGTAGCGGTACGGTTTGCGTCGCCGCCCCGCGATGTCCCGGCGGACGCAGGCCGCGACGTGCATTCCTCCCTGCATCGCGTTCTCCGCGACCCCGGGCCACCCCTCCCGCCCGGCGAGGTCGCCGACGACGAAGATCTCGGGGTGCCCCGGCACCGACAGGTCGGGTTCCACCGCGATACGGCCGGCCCGGTCCGACTCGGCGCCGAGGATCTCGGTGACGTGCCGGGCGAACGGCACGGCCTCCACCCCGGCGGTCCACAGCACGGTCCGCGTCTCGTAATCCTCGCTGGGCCCAACGGCTTTCGGGCTCACCGTCACGCCGTCCTGCCGCACGTCGGTGACGCGCACCCCCAGTTTGAGCTCGACGCCCAGATCGGTGAGGGCCTCGCCGGCCTTCTCCGACAGGTCGGGAGCGAAGGTCTTGAGCACTCTGCTGCCACCGTCGAAGAGCAGCACCCGAGCCTCCTCGGGCGCGATGCTGTGAAATTCGTTGGCCAGTGTGCGGGTGGCCATCTCCCGGATCTGGCCGGCCAGTTCCACCCCGGTGGGGCCACCGCCGGCCACGGCGAAGGTCAGCCAACTGTCCCGCTCCGGTCCGGGCGGGAGACTCTCGGCGATCTCGAACGCGGTGAACAACCGCTGTCGGATGCTCAACGCGTCGTCGAGCGTCTTCATCCCGGGCGCCCATTGCGCGAAGTGCTCGTTGCCCATGTACGACTGCTGCATGCCTGCCGCGAGCACCAGCACGTCGTAGTCGACGGTGAACGTCGTCTCGTCGGGCCGCAGCGCGGTGACCCGGCGGGCGACGGGGTCCAGGTCGACGGCCTCACCGAGCAGGGTCCGGACGTTGGCCTGTCCGGCGAACTGCTCCCGCAGCGGGCGGCTGATGTGGCCGATGCTCAACGTGCCGGTCGCGCACTGGTACAGCAACGGCTGGAACAGATGACCGGCGGCGCGGTCCAGCAGTGTCACGTCGACGTCGGCGTTCTTGAGGCGCCGTGTGCAGAACAAACCGCCGAACCCGCCGCCGATGATGAGCACTCGTTTCCGTCCCATGTCACGCAGGCTAACCACGCGGGGTAACGCCGAATCGTCACATGACGAAGTAAACGTCAGTGAAATCCCCAACGGAGCGCGACCAGGCAGGCGCGCCGGAAGGAGAACGATGATGCGAACAGGGTCACTTCAGATGCTGCTCCGGCGTCTGCTGGCCGGGACGGCGGCGGTGCTGCTGCTGCCCGCTCTGGTGGCGGTCGCGGGCGGGTCGGCCACGGCCGGCGCCTATTCCCGTCCCGGTCTGCCCGTGGAGACGTTGATGGTCCCGTCCGCGGCGATGGGCCGCGAGATCCCGGTCAAGTTCCAGGGCGGCGGGCCGAAGGCCGTGTATCTGCTCGACGGGCTCCGGGCCCGCGACGACAACAGCGGCTGGGACATCGAGACCGCCGCGTTCGAGAACTACTTCGAGTCCGGACTGTCGGTGGTCATGCCCGTGGGCGGCATGTCGAGCTTCTACACCAACTGGCAGGGCCCGGCCGTCGGCAACGGGCAGACCTACAACTATCAGTGGGAGACCTTCCTGACCAGCGAGCTGCCCGCCTACCTGGCCGCCAACAAGGGCATCTCCCCCACGGGCAACGCCGTGGTCGGCTTGTCGATGTCGGGGAGCGCGGCGCTGATCCTCGCCGCGTATCACCCCGGCCAGTTCTCCTACGCCGCATCGCTGTCGGGGTATCTGAACCTGTCCGACGGGATCTGGCCGGCCCTGGTCGGCATCGCGATGCGGGACGCGGGCGGGTTCAGCGCCTCGGCGATGTGGGGCCCGGGTGGCGGCGCCGCCTGGAAGCGCAACGACCCGACCGTGCAGGTCGGCAAGCTGGTCGCCAACGGCACCCGCATCTGGGTGTACTGCGGGACCGGGCGCCCCGGTGAGCTCGGCGGCGGCGGGGACTTCCCCGGACAGCTGCTCGAAGCGATCACGCTGAACAGCAACCGTGAGTTCCAGCGGCAGTACCAGGCAGCCGGCGGGGCGAACGGGGTGTTCAACTTCCCGGCCAACGGCACCCACGGCTGGGGGTACTGGGGCTCGCAACTCAACGCGATGAAGGGTGACATCCAGCGCACCCTGGGCGTCTAAGGCATCGGCACGTCGGCCTGCCATCGCGCGCGGAGTTGCGCGGCGGTCTGCTCCCACCAGGGCGGATCGCCGCGCTCGCCGAGCGCCACCTTCGCAGCGTGCACGCCGTCGCGCGACCGGCGTTCGGCGGCGGTGCCCTTGGTGCGCCGCACCTGGCGCCGCCACGCCATCAAGACATCCACGAGCTCCTGACGCCGATCATCGGGGATATCGGGATCGGTTGCCCGCCAACGCTTTCCGTCGATCACGACGTAGTGCCCGTCAGCAGTGGTTTCCGGCACCGTGCACCCGAAGCGCCGAAAGCCGCCGCAGGCTCGTGCCCGCGGCGGCTCGTTCGTGTCGACGATCAGAACGTCGGGATGAACACACCGTTGAGCCAGACGCCCCAGTGGTTCCAGCCCTCATCCCAGACCTGCGGATTGCCTGCCGCCCACGCCGGGTCGACGGGCTTCGGCGGAGCCCAGGCCGGCGGCTGACCGGTCTTCGGGCCGGCCGGCGGCAGCCCCTGAACGTGGTGCCTGTGGCCCGGATGGCCGGTCATGTTGCTGTGGCCCGGATGGCCGGTCATGTTGCTGTGGCCGGGCTGCCCGGTCATGTTGCTGTGGCCCGGCTGGCCCGGGGCCGGCGGCTGCGGCTGCGGCGGCTGCGCGCCCGCGGTGGCAGCGACACCCACCGCGCCGGCGGCCATACCGCCCACGACGGCGGCGCTGGCCAGAATGCGGGTGAACTTCATCGGTCACAACTCCTATCCCGGGTTCGTCCGAACCCGTTTTCGGGTGAGTACGGCTGATTACTAACCGTCATTCCGGCGCCATAAACCCGAGGTAGAGGGTCGGTGGCGAAGGTGTGGCCCACGACACAGCCGCCCGGGCTGCGTCCATCGCCGCAATGGATGGCGTTGACTACTGGGGTGAGCGACCGTCTGCGTGCTGAGCTTCGGCGAGCCGTCGATGCTGGTGGGCCCGGGTCGGAGCCGGCACGTGTCGCCCTCGGCGGCGGATCCGTTCGCCGTCGTCTCGAGGCCGGCATCCGGGCCTTGGCCGAGCACCGCGGCCCGCGCAGCAGCACCTGCCCGTCCGACGCCGCCCGCGCCGTCGGCGGACAACAGTGGCGCGAGCTCATGGACTGCGCACGCGAGATCGCGGTGGAACTCGCCGAGCGCGGGGAGGTGCAACTCACCCAACGCGGCCGGGTGCTCGACCCGCGGGCACCGTGGAGCGGCCCGATCCGCATCAAGACGACGAGACCGCCGCGGTGAGCGACGACGACCGCCGGCACTGGGATCGGCGCTACGCCGATCGCGGCCCGGCGGGTCTCGACGAGGTGGGCCTGCCCTCGCCGTTCCGGGATTTCTCCGACGTGTTTCCCAGGACCGGAACCGGGCTGGACGTCGCGTGCGGTCGCGGCGGCGCAGCCATATGGCTGGCCCAGCGCGGACTGACCGTGCACGGCTACGACGTGTCCGCGGTCGCGGTGTCGCAGGCCCGGGAACTGGCGCAGCTCGCCGGGTGCGCCGAACGCTGTCACTTCGAGGTCGTCGACCTCGAGGCGGGCCTGCCTCCCGGCCCACCGGCCGGGGTGATCGTCTGCTCGCGATTCCGCGACGCCCGCCTCGACGACGTCCTGATCGCCCGCCTGGCCCCGGACGGGCTGCTGGCCGTGAGCGCGCTCAGCGAGGTCGGGGCGAACCCGGGGCGCTACCGCGCGGCACGCGGTGAACTGACGCGGGCGTTCGCCCGGCTGGAGGTGCTCGCGGCCGCGGAGGCCGACGGGCTGGCCTGGGTGCTGGCGCGCAAACCGGCTCTTGCGAAGATCAGCACGTGGCCGAGATCCCGCTGACGGTCGGTGCGCTGCTCGCGCGCGCGGCCGAGAACAGTCCTCAGCACACCTACGTCGTGAGTCCCGACGACCGGCTCACCTTCGCCGAGGCCGAACGTCGCTCGGCACTGCACGCGCGCTGGCTGATGGCCCGCGGTGTCGGGAAAGGCACCCGCGTCGGGCTGTTCTTCCCGAACGGCACCAAGTGGGTGAGCTGGTGGCTGGCGGTGTCGCGCATCGGCGCCGTGGCCGTGCCGTTGAGCACCCTCTACCCCGCCGCCGAACTGGCCAAGGTGGTGCGTCTGGCCGACGTCGCGGTGCTGGTGGCACCCGAACGCGTACTGAACATCGACGTCGCCGCGCTCTTCGAGCAGGCGTGGCCCGAACTGGCCGGCGGACAGCCCGGGCAGGTCATGCTGCCGGAGGCGCCGTTCCTGCGCACCGTCGTGCTCACCGGCAGCGGCCGGCCCGGCTGGTCCTCCGACCCCGACGACGGCCGACTCGTCCCGCACGACCTGTTGACGCGCGCCGAAACCGAGGTCACGGCCGCAGATCTGGCGATCATGGTGCACACCTCGGGTTCCACCGCAGACCCGAAAGGAGTCCTGCACACCCACGGCACCCTGAGCCGGCAGACCTCCACCTGGCCGGACGCGATCCGCGCGGTCACCGGATCGTCGGCGCCCCCGGTCATCCTGTGCGCCATGCCGTTCTTCTGGATCGGTGGTGTCCTGGCCGCCACCGGGGCGCTGCACGACCCCGTCACCCTGCTGGTGTTGCCGCGGCTGGAACCCGCTGTGGCACTTGACCTGATCGAGGCCGAACGCGCGACCGGCGTGGTGGGATGGCCGGCATTCACCCAGCGGTTGCGTGAACACCCGGACTTCGACGAGCGTGACCTGTCCTCGGCGCCGCTGCTGCGCGACGGCCCGCTCGACATCGCGATGACCGACGTGCCCGACGGCTTCCCCGTGCACCGCACGATGTCGGAGACCGCCGGCGGTTTCGCCTACACCGACATGCAGATCGTCGACGACCACGGCGTCCCCGTCGAGGACGGGACCGTCGGCGAACTGTGGGTGCGCGGCATCGGGGTGATGGCCGGCTACAACAAGCGCGAACGTGCCGACACCTTCGACGCGGACGGCTGGTACCACACCGGCGACCGGGTCTACCGCAAACCCGGTGACCCACGGCTGTTCTACGTCGGTCGCAACACCGACATGATCAAGACCTCCGGAGCCAACGTCTCGCCGCTGGAGGTCGAGGCCGTCATCGAGACCTTCGACGACGTCGCCCAGTGTGTGGTCGTCGGCGTCGACCACCCCGACCGCGGTGAGGAGGTGTGCGCCGTGGTGGTGCCCGCTGCCGGTGCCCCGGACACCGCATCGCTGCGGCAGCGCACGGCCGAACTGCTCTCGTCCTACAAGGTGCCCACCCGCTGGGTCACCGCCACCGGCGCACAGATCCCCACCCTGCCGAGCGGAAAGCTGGACCGAAAGGCGTTGCGCGCGTGGGTCGGAGACGGTGCATCCGATGAGTGAACGGGTGAGCTTTCCCAGCTGTTCGGGTCCGTCGCTGGCCGGTGTGATCGAGGAGCCCGAGGGCGCGGTCCGCGGCTGGGGTGTCTTCGCCCACGGCTTCACCCTCGGCAAGGACTCCCCGGCAGCCAACCGCATCTGCAAACAACTCGCCGCCGAGGGCATCGGCATGCTGCGGTTCGACAACCTCGGTCTCGGCGACTCCGACGGCGACTGGGGCGACGGCTCGTTCTCCCACAAGGTCGACGACACCGCGCGGGCGGTCGAGTTCATGAACGAATCCGGGCGCGAGGTGCGGCTGCTGGTCGGTCATTCGTTCGGCGGGGCCGCCGCGATCGCGGCCGCCCACGACTGCCCGTCGGTGGCCGCGGTGGTCAGCATCGCCGCGCCGTGCGAACCCGCGCACGTGGAACGCATCTACGACGCGTTGCTCGACCGCGTCGAGGAACATGGAGAAGCCCGGCTGCGGATCGGCGACAAGGCCCTCACGCTCAAACGGCATTTCGTCCACGACGTGCGCGCTGTCGACCTCCGCGAACTGATCGCGACACTGGACCGTGCGCTGCTGATCATGCACTCCCCCACCGACAACACCGTCGGCATCGACCACGCGGGCAAGATCTTCGAAGCAGCCCGTCACCCACGCAGCTTCGTCTCCCTGGAAGGCGCCGACCATCTGCTGACCGGCAAGAACCAGGCCGCCCGGGCCGCCCGCATCATCAGCGCCTGGGCCGACCCCTACCTGTAGGCGTCAGCCCTCGCCGCCGCCGACCTCGGCCGCCAGCGGGGGTGGGAGCGGTTTCGTGGAGGTGGGCGTGGGTTTCGGTGTCGCCGACGGGGACGGGCTCGTCGTGAGCGACGTCCCCGGCCGCTGGAAGTCCAGCATCGCCTCGTCCCGGATGATCGTCTCGCCGGCACTGATCACCAGCGACTCCTCGGTCACCAGGTACTCGATGCCCTCGCGCTTGGCCGCGTAGGCACCGTCGGCGGTCCGGGTCGCCGACGTGATCAACCGCGCGCCGTCCCGCACGCGGACACCGCGATAGGTGAATTCACCGTCCGGCGACCGACAGATCGCCACGCGTGACGACGAGGTGTAGCCGAAGACCACCGCGGTGTCGGGTGCTGCGCAGCGCGCGGTCGAATCCAGATAACCGCGACCGTCGGACTCCGGGGCGCCCGCCGCCGCCGGTGCGCTGAGCAGTGCCGCGCACGCGGCTGCCGCCGCAACGATCAGGACGCGGTGTGGTCTTGCCGGGCTGGGAATTCGGTGCGAGAACATCTGTTCCAGCAGATCACGACCCGCGCCCGCGGTGCCAATGACGACCCGCGCCGAGCACGCATCGTTGGCGGTCTGAGACCGAGTCGTAATGACTTCGGTGGCCGCGGCGATCTACCAACTGATGACTCTACGATCGCGCGCCCTGGTTGCCCTTGCCGCTGCCGTCACGGCCTGCTCTCTGGTGGTCGGTCCCGGCACCGTCGGGCCGACGGCGACCGCGCACGCCGCGCCGATCGTGGCCAAGGACTTCTCCAAGCCGGCCATTGTCATCCTCGGCTACGGGCTCAAACCCGACGGCACGATGCGCACGATCCTGCACACCCGGGTGCTCGCCGGGTTGGCTGTGGCGCAGATCTTTCCGCAGGCACCGGTGATCGTGACCGGCGGGAACCCCCGCAACGGCAACACCGAAGCGGGTCAGATGCGCAAGATGCTGCGCATGCTCGGCCTGCCCGACCATCGCATCATCGTCGAGGACCGCGCCAACAGCACCGTGCAGAACGCGCGCTTCTCGGTTCCGTTGGCCAAGAAGGCCGGCGCGTCGGGGATCATCCTGGTGACGTCGTCATCACATCAGGGTCGCGCCGACGGGAACTTCGCCGACGCCGGCGCCAACGTGCTGGCCACCGTGAGTTTCCCGGACAGCAACCCGACCATCAACGTCACTCAGTTCGTCCGCGACGTCATCAGCCCGTTCATCACCATCACCTGACGGCCGGTCAGTCGAAGCCGCCGCCCAGGTACTCCGCGCGGCAGGCGAGCCGGGCGAGCTTGCCGCTCGTGGTGCGCGGAATCGCCCCGGCAGGCACCACGCGGATATCCGCGACGGTCAACCCGTGCCGCTGCCGCACAGCCTCACGCACGTGCGCGGCAGCGGTTGCCGGGTCGGCACGACCGGTGCCGGTGGCCCGTTCGGCGATCACCACGAGTCGGTCACCGTCGACGGTGAACACCGCGACGTAGCCCCGCCGGATGACCGGCGAAGCATCGGCGACGGTGGTCTCGACGTCGTGCGGATAGTGCAGACGCCCGTCGATCCGCACCACGTCGGCGAGTCGGCCGGCCACGAACAGTTCCCCGTCGAGGTAGAAGCCGAGGTCGCCGGACCGCAACCACTTTCCGTCGCGCCGGGCGCCGTCGGCATGGCTGCCCTCGGCCAAGGTCGAACTCAGCCGGGCATCGAAGGTTCGGGCGGTGTCAGCCGGCCGGTCCCAGTAGCCGCGACCGAGATTGGCTCCCTGCAGCCAGATTTCGCCGACGATGCCGTCGGGTTGCTCGTCCCCGGTGTCCGGGTCGACGATCACACACCAGAGACTGCGCGCGATCCGTCCACAGGACACGTGGCCCAGCGCGTTCGGATGAGAGGCGTCGACGGGCACCACGCGGCCCCGGCTGAGTGCCTCCCGGTCGGTGTACACGATGCGGGCCTGCTCGGACGGTTCGATGGTGGACACGAACAGCGTCGCCTCGGCCAGCCCGTACGACGGTTTGAACGCCGTGGGCGGCAACCCGAACGGTGCGAATGCGGCGTTGAACGTCGTGATCGCGTCGAAGCTCACCGGTTCCGAGCCGATGATCAGCGACACGTTGCGCAGGTCGACGTCCGCGTCGGCCGGTGGCACCCCGCGCGCAGCCGCCCATTCGTAGGCGAAGTTCGGTGCCGCGGTGACCACGCGGCCGGTGCGCGAACCGGCAGACAGCGCCTCGATCCAGCGCAGCGGCCGACGGACGAACGCGGCCGGTGACATCAGCGTGGTGTGGCCGCCGTAAACCGTGGGGAAACCGATCATCGACAGACCCATGTCGTGGTAGAGCGGTAACCAGCTGACACCGTGGGTGTTTCGGTCCAAAAGGTCGATCGAGAGGATCATCTGCACCAGGTTGGTGCCCACCGCGCGGTGGGTGATCTCGACACCGACCGGGGCTCGGGTGGCACCGCCGGTGTACTGCAGGTGGGAGACGTCGTCGACTCCGATGACGGTCGGGGCGAACCCGTGCGCCGCCGAGTCGGGGATGTCGTCGACTATCAGCACCTGCGGCATCTCGAACGACGGCATGGCGCGGAGGAATTCCTCGACCGCGGGGCGTGCGGCCGCGGTCGTCAGGAGCGCAGTCGGGCGCGCGTCGCGTAACGCGACGTCGAGTCGCTCTGTGTGGCCGGGCAACTCGGGTGCGAACAACGGAACGGCGATGGCGCCGGCCCGGATGGCGGCGAAGAACGCGGTGACGTAGTCGAGTCCCTGCGGCGCGAGGATCGCGACCCGGTCACCGCGGGTGGCCACCTGCTGGACCCGGGCTCCGACGGCCTGCATGCGCACACCCAGTTGTTTCCACGTCAGTTCGCGGACGTGGACGCCCGCGGCGCCGGTGAAATCCAGGTAGCGGTAGGCGACGTCGTCACCGACGGCGGCGATGGCGCGCTCGATCAACGAGATGAGCGTGACGCCCGGCGGCAGCTCGATACCGCCGTCCGGGGCCAGACAGTCCTCGATTCGCAGTAGACCCACGGTCTCCTGCCGCTCAGGCGATGATGCGGACCAGATAGGGCGTCATGTTGGCGGTTCGTACCGGCGACACCGCGACACCCTTGTCGGTGGTTTCCACCATCTGTCCGTTGCCGATGTAGAGCGCGACGCTCTGGGTTCCTTCGGGTCCGTAGAAGATCAGATCCCCGGGCAGCGCCATCGACGGCACCACCTTCTGGCCGACCTTGTATTGCTCGCCGGAGGACCGCGGCAGTTTCACCCCGGCGCCGGCATACGCGTAGACCATCAAGCCGGAAGCGTCGAAGCCGACGACCTCGATCCGCGGCGCCGGCGCCGCCGGCAACACCGGGGCCGGCGCGACCGGTGAGAGGTTCAGACCGGGTACCGCCCCGAGCGGATCGGCGGCGACCTGCGGTTCCTCCGGCGTCGGTGCGGCCACGGTGCCCTTGCTGGGACCGGACGCGCCACCGCCGCCGTAGGCGAACGGCACACCGCGCTGGGACAGTGCGCGCGCGATGACGAGGTCGACGGCCTTCTGGTTCGTGGCTGAGCGCGTGATGTCGGCGGTCGCGAGGCCCGGTGTCGCCACCAGCAGCCCGAGGCCGATCATCAGGACAAGGATGCGTCGCATCGCAGTTCCACCGCTTTCCGTTCACGGCGTCGCGCGGACGCCGAGCTCAAACCACAACTGTCACTATGACCACTTCTACACCACGGAGCCGACAGGTCTCGGCGTCGCCGCAGGAGCGTGGACGGACAGATGCGCAACCGGAATCGAACGGTGACCTACGTCGGCGCCCGGCCCTTTAAGGTGGGCGGGCGCCGACGCGCAACGATCTGGGTCAGGACTTGAGCGCGGCCAGCGCGGCGTCGTAGTCCGGCTCCTGGCCGATCTCGGGAACCAGCTCGGTGTAGGTGACCTTGCCGTCGGCGCCGACCACGACGACCGCGCGGGCCAGCAGACCCTCCATCGGACCGTCTGCGATGGTCAGGCCGAAGTCGTCGCCGAAGCTGCTGCGGAACGCCGACGCGGTGGTCACGTTCTCGATGTTCTCGGCGCCGCAGAACCGCTTCTGCGCGAACGGCAGATCCTTGGAGACACACAGCACCGCGACACCTTCGGCGGCGGCACGTTCGTTGAACGTCCGCACGCTGGCGGCGCACACCGGGGTGTCCACGGACGGGAAGATGTTGAGCAGGACGGGCTTGCCGCTGAATTGATCGGTGCCGACGGTGCCCAGATCAGTTCCGACGAGCGTGAAGCTCGGTGCGGCTGATCCGACGGCAGGCAGTTCGCCGGCGGTGTTGATCGGGTTTCCACGCAACGTTATCTGTGCCATGGGCACAGTCTGCCAAGCGCGGTGCCCGCCGGCGCGTCCGGGTCAACCAGCGCCGTAGAAACGAGCCACGTCAGGAGAGTCCAGCCACCCGGCATATGTCGGTCCCTGGGGCCAGCCCTGCGGGGAGTCCTGCCACTCCTCCTGCCGGCCCCACGGCAGGATGTCGATCAACGGGAAGGTGTGGCTGAGTTGTTCGGTGCCGCGCCCGTTCGTGTGCCAGGTGCGGTAGACGGTGTCGCCGTCGCGCAGGAACACATTGACCGCGAAGCCGGTGCCGGGTGCGGCGTCGACGTCTGCGGCGAAGCTGCTCTGCGACGACGAGTACCAGGCCATCGTGTTGCCGACCTTGGTCCGGTAGGCCAGCACCTCGTCGATCGGGCCGGCGGTGACGACGACGAAGCGGGCGTCGAATCTGTCGAGGAACTCCAGGCGCGTGAACTGCGACGTGAACCAGGTGCACCCGCCGCACTGCCATTCGGCGCCGTCGGTCCACATGTGGTTGTAGACGATCAGCTGACTGCGTCCGGCGAAGATGTCGGCCAGCCGGACCGGGCCCTCGGCGCCGATCAGCGTGTAGTCCGGCATCTCGACCATGGGTAGCCGGCGGCGTGCTGCGGCGATCGCGTCGAGCTCCCGGGTCGCGGCCTTCTCCCGGGCCCGCAGCGCGGCCAGCTGTGCGCGCCACGTCGATTCGTCGACCACCGGCGGTAATGCCTCTGGTTGGGTCATTCGGTTCCCTCCACTGTTCGTTCCGACGTCGATACTGACCGGCGGTCGGAGCGGAAGTCATCGGTTGGCAGGATGTCGGCCATGCCCAATTCCTGGTCGACCCAGCTGTGGACGGCGATCACCCCGATCTACGACGCGATCATGTCCCACCCGTTCATCACCGGTCTGACCGACGGCAGCCTGTCCGCGGAGTCGTTCGCGCACTACGTCGCCCAGGACGTGCACTATCTGCGCGCCTACTCCCGCGCGCTGGCCGTGGTCGCGGCCAAGGCCCCGACGTTGGCCGAGACCGCCACGTTTGCCCGGCACTCCGCCGAGGTGTTCGACGTCGAGATGGAACTGCACAACGAGTTGCTGCCGGCGCTCGGACTCAGCGCCGAGGCGGTCGACGGAGTTCCGGTCGGGCCGACCACGCAGGCCTACAACAGCTATCTGCTGGCCACGGTGCACGGCGGCAGCTTCGCCGACGGCCTGGCGGCGGTACTCCCCTGTTACTGGATCTACGCCCGTGTCGGCGCCGCTCTGGCCCAGCAGGGCTCGAAAGACCCGCGCTACCAGCTGTGGATCGACAGTTACGGCGGCGAGGAGTTCGCCGCCACCGTCACCGAGGTGCTCGCGATCACCGACCGCGTCGGCCCGACTCTGACCGCCGAGCAGGAGGTCGTGGCCCGCGAGCATTTCGTCACGACCTCGCGGTATGAGTGGATGTTCTTCGACGCCGGATACCGACGGGAGAACTGGCCCATCTGAGCGCCGCCGCGCCGTAGGGTGAAGCATGGCCATCACCGAAGCTGACCTTCAGTCCGAGACGCCGTTCGAGCGTGAGGTCGCCGAGACCCAGAACTACTTCGACAGTCCGCGGTTCGAGGGCATCATCCGGCTCTACACCGCACGTCAGGTCGCCGAGCAGCGCGGCACCATTCCCGTGGACTACGCGGTGGCCCGCAAGGCTGCGGCCGAGTTCTACCCGCACCTGCGCAAGCTCTTCGAACAGAAGAAATCCATCACCACGTTCGGGCCCTACTCCCCCGGCCAGGCCGTGGTGATGAAGCGCATGGGCATCGAGGGCATCTATCTGGGTGGCTGGGCCACCTCGGCGAAAGGTTCCACCACCGAGGACCCCGGACCCGACCTCGCGAGCTACCCGCTCAGCCAGGTGCCCGAAGAGGCGGCGGGCCTGGTGCGCGCGCTGCTGACCGCCGACCGCAACCAGCGCTACCTGCGTCTGCAGATGACGCCGGAGCAACGCGCGACGACGCCCGAGTACGACTACCGTCCGTTCATCATCGCCGACGCGGATACCGGCCACGGCGGAGATCCCCACGTGCGCAACCTGATTCGCCGGTTCGTCGAAGCCGGCGTACCCGGCTACCACATCGAGGACCAACGTCCCGGCACCAAGAAGTGCGGTCACCAGGGCGGCAAGGTCCTCGTCCCGTCCGACGAGCAGATCAAGCGCCTGAACACCGCACGGTTCCAGCTCGACGTCATGCGCGTGCCCGGCATCATCGTGGCCCGCACCGACGCCGAGGCGGCCAACCTGATCGACAGCCGCGCCGACGAACGCGACCAGCCGTTCTTGCTGGGCGCGACCAACCTCAAGATCCCGCCCTACAAGGCGTGCTTCCTGGCGATGATGCGCCGCTTCTACGACCAGGGCGTCACCGAGATCAACGGCCACCTGCTCTACGCGCTGCCCGACGGCGAATATGCCGCCGCCGAGGGCTGGCTGGAACGTCAGGGGCTGCTCACCGTGATCGACGACGCGGCCCGGGCCTGGAAGGACGGCGCCGAGTACTCCGTCGACGCGGCCTACGACAAGGTCGAATCCAAGTTCGTCGAACTGTGGGAGCAGGACGCCGGCCTGGACACCTACGGCGGGGCCGTCGCCGAGTTGCTCGAGTTCCGCGAACGCGAGGGCGAGCCGTCGGCCATGAGCGTGGCCGAATGGCGCGCGTTCGCCGAACGCGCCCCGCTGTACACCGCGCGGGAGAAGGCCAAGGAACTCGGCGCCGACGTCGCATGGGACTGTGAACGCGCCAAGACCCCGGAAGGTTATTTCCAGGTGCGCGGCGGGATCCCGTATGCGATCGCCAAGTCGCTGGCCGCCGCCCCGTTCGCCGACATCCTGTGGATGGAGACCAAGACCGCCGATCTGGCCGACGCCAAACAGTTCGCCGACGCGATCCACGAGGTCTACCCGGACAAGATGTTGGCCTACAACCTGTCTCCGTCGTTCAACTGGGACACCACCGGAATGTCCGACGAGGAAATGCGGGTGTTCCCCGAGGAACTCGGCAAGATGGGCTTCGTCTTCAACTTCATCACCTACGGCGGGCACCAGGTCGACGGCGTGGCCTCCGAGGAGTTCGCCACCTCGTTGCGCCAGGAGGGCATGCTGGCGCTGGCCCGGTTGCAACGGAAGATGCGGTTGGTCGAATCCCCCTACCGCACACCGCAAACGCTCGCCGGCGGCCCGCGCAGCGACGCCGCGCTGGCTGCGTCGTCCGGGCGCACCGCCACCACGAAGTCGATGGGCAAGGGCTCCACCCAGCATCAGCATCTGGTCCAGACCGAAGTGCCCAAGAAGCTGCTGGAGGAATGGCTGGGCCTGTGGGGCAAGCACTACCAGCTCTCCGAGAAGCTGACCGTGCAACTGCGCCCGCGCCGCGCCGGTTCCGACGTGCTGGATCTACAGATCCTCGGAGACGGCGAGGACCCACTGGCCAACGTCGTGGTGGACCCCATCAAGGATCGGCACGGCCGCAGCATTCTCACGGTGCGGGACCAGAACACCTTCGCCGAGCACCTGCGCCAGAAGCGACTGATGGATCTGATCCACCTGTGGTTGATCCACCGCTTCAAGGCCGAGGTGGTGTACTACGTGACACCCACCGAGGACAACATCTACCAGACCGAGAAGATGAAGGCGCACGGCATCTTCCGCGACGTGTACCAGGAGGTCGGCGAGATCATCGTCGCCGATGTGAACCAGCCGCGCATCGACGAACTGCTGGCCCCCGACCGAGAGGCACTGAGCCGCCTGATCAGCAAGCAGGACTGACCGCGGGGGCCCGGGTCAGGCGGTGAACGTCGGCATCGCCGCCCAGCCCCGCACGGCCGCGGTCTCCGAGGGCTTGGCGTTGTCCCAGTCCACCTCCCAGGTCGGGAAGCGCTTGAGGATCTCCTCCAGCGCGATCCGGCCCTCGAGCCGGGCCAGCGCGTTGCCCATGCAGAAGTGGGTGCCTGCACCGAACGTCATGTGCGAGCGCTGTTCCCGGTGGATGTCGAAGACGTCCCCGTCCGGCGGGAAACGGCGGTGGTCCCGGTTGGCGGCGCCGACGAGCATGAGCATCGCCGAGCCTTCGGGCACCGTCTGGCCGTAGTACTCGACGTCGCGGGTGACGTAGCGGGCGATCTGCAGGGCGGGCGGCTCCCAGCGCAGGATTTCCTCGATGGCCTGCGGGATCAGCGCCGGGTTCTCGACGAGCTCGCGGCGCTGGTCCGGGTAGTCGGCCAAGGTCTTTCCGGCCCAACCGATCAGCCGTGTCGTGGTCTCCGAGCCGGCCGTGGCGATCACGGTCAGATACAACAGCAGCTCTTCGCGGCGCAGCGTGCGCACGGTACCGGTTTCGTCGGTGAACTCTGCGTTGAGCAGTTCGGTCATGATGTCGTCGGACGGGTGTTCGGCACGCCAGTCCAGGAACTCGGCGAAGACCTCGCCGGTGGCCAGAGCCTCGACCTTGTCGTTCTGCAGGCTCTCCTCACCGTGGTCGGTGATCGCGCGCTGCCGGTCCTCCGGGATGCCGAGCAGCATGCCGATCACCCGCATCGGCATCTGCTCGCCGAGATCGTTGACGAAGTCGAACCGCCCGGTGTCGGCGACCGGATCGAGACAGCGCCGGGTGAACTCGCGGATCTGCGGTTCCAGGGCCAGCACCTTGCGGGGCGTGAACATCCGCGACAACAGATTGCGGTGGATGTTGTGGATCGGCGGGTCCTCGAAGATCAAGGTGCCCGGTGGGATCTCCATCCCGGACTTGATGATCTCGAGCAACGCACCGCGACCGGAGATGAACGTCTCGTGGTCGATGACGGCCTTGTTGACGTCGTCGTAGCGACTCAACGCGTAGAAGTCGTGCTGCTCGTTGTAGTACAGCGGCGCCTCTTCCCGGATGCGGGCGAAGACCGGGTACGGGTTCATGTTGAGGTCGACGTTGTACGGGTCGTAGTACAGGGCGGCGTCGGTCGTCGCGGTCATGGAGCTCCTGGGGCTGAAGGTGCTGGGCACCTGCTTAGCAGCCGGGGCCGCGCCGGGTCAAGATCGACACCCGGGGTCCGGATGGGATCAGAGCAGCGCCGCAGTGCGGTGCAACAGGTCACGCCACCGTCCCACGACCGCGGGGTCGGTGACCAGGAACCGCGACAACCGTTCCGGATCCGGGGCGGCGGGCATGGGTGCGGCAGGCAGCAGGCCGTCGGCCGGAAGCAGCGTGCGCGACGCGGAGACGACGTCGGCGTCCCGCAACCAGTCCGGTACCGGACCGGGCGCGAACGGCAGGTCGGGCAGGACCGCGGCCAAGGCCACGTCGGCGGCCAGACCGATGCTCGTGGTCCCGGTGAACGCGACCAGACACGGCAAACCCAGGCGTTCGGCGCGGCGCAGGGCCCGTCGCACTCCCCCGAGCGGACCGCTGCGCAGCACCGCGACGTCGGCGCAGTCGCGATCCAGCGCCAACACCTCCGCATCGACGGCGACCGCCACGTCGACGCGCCTGCGGATCGCCGCCGCGTCGTCGGGCCCGGCGTCGGCGAGCTCGACGACCTCGACGGTGTCGCCCAGGTCGGTGATTCGCGCGACGGCGGCGTCGACGTCGTCGACCTCGATGACGGCCCGGCCGGCCCCGTTGGACACCGGGACGCGTCCCCGCACCGCGTCGGGCCAGCCCACGGTGCTCGGTTCCATCGCCGCGGTCAGCCATCGTGCGGCCAGCGCCGCATTCGCACCGGGCGGCGGGCTGAACTCGCCCCAGCCCTGCGGGCCGTCGAGCAGTACCCCCTCCCGGACGCCCGTGGCGGTCGGGACGGCGAAGACGGGGGCGACGTCGAAGTCGATCAGTGCTCTCACTGCCCGACAAGCTATCTCGTCGCTAGTCTGGCGCCGTGGCCGACGCCCCGTTTCTGCTGCTGTCGATCCGCTCGGAGGACGAAGCGGCCGACGACGAGTACCGGGCGGTGCTGCGCTTCTCGGGTCTCGACGAGCGCGGCGTGCAACGCGTCCGGCTGACCGAGCGCGCGCTCGGTGCCGTGGATCTGCGGCAATGGTCGGGGATCATCCTGGGCGGAGGTCCGTACAACGTCAGCGACGATCCCGCGACGAAATCCCCCACCCAGCGGCGCGTCGAAGGCGAACTGGCCGGACTGCTGGCCGAGGTGATCGCGCAGGACTTCCCCTTTCTGGGGTGCTGCTACGGCATCGGCACCGTCGGTCTGGCTGCCGGCGCGGTCATCGACAAGGTGCACACCGAACCGGTCGGGCCCGTCAGCGTCACCGTCACCGACGCGGGTCGGCGCGATCCGCTGTTCGCCGACCTGCCCCCGACGTTCGACGCCTACGGCGGACACAAGGAGGCCGCGTCGATCCTCCCGGCCGGAATCGAAGTCCTCGCGACCTCGGAAGCCTGTCCGGTGCAGGCGTTCCGGGTCGGCGCCAACGTCTACGCCACCCAGTTCCATCCCGAGCTCGACCTCGCCGGGCTGTGCACCCGCATCGACGTCTACAAGAATTACGGGTATTTCGCGCCGGAAACGGCCGACGCGCTCAAAGACGCTGCGCGACAACACGACGTCACACATCCGATGAAGATCCTGCGCGCCTTCACCCGTCGCTACCGGCGACCGGCGCCTGTCTGACCGGTGTTTCAGGCCTCCGGGAGCTCGAACTGCGCCCGCGCGATCTGTTCCACCATCGGGGCCAGGCGCGACCGGAGGTCGTTGTGGGCGGGGTCCTCGTCGTAGGTGCGGTAGGCCGCGACATCGGCGAAATCCGCGACGATCACGTAATCCCAGTTGCCGTCGCGCAACCCGGCGTCGGTACCGACGGTCATGCGTAGCAGCCCGGGGCAATCGAGGTCCCGCATGCCCTGCTGGATCGCGGCCACCTCGGCCGCGTCGTAGCCGGCGTTCAGCTTGGCCAGCACCACATTGCGGATCACCCGAGCACCGTAGCAGCGCACTCAGTAGGGATTGAGCTGTGCACCGATCAGCGGCGCGATCTTGGCCGCCATGTACTGATGGCCCTTGTCGGTGGGATGGACACCGTCCGCGCCGATCAGATCGGTCCGGCCCACGAACCAGCGCGCGGCGATCGGGTCGACGAACGAGGCCCCGGCCAATTCGGCCTGATAGCTGAGAATGTCGCGGATCCGCAGGATCTCCGGGGGCGGACTGGCCGTGGGCCAGGGCGGGCCGATGACCAAAAGCTTGGCAGCCCGGGCGATCTGACGCGCCAGCTTGAGCGTGCCGTACATCGTGATGGACAAGCGTGCCGGGTCCACCTGCATGTCGTTGCGCGACCCGAAGAACACCACCAGCGCATCGTTGGATTTCACCGACCGCACCGTCAGATCCTCGAAGACGCTGCCCCGGTTGCCGCGTGTGCAGTAGCCGGCACCGCCTTCGGCGGCCACCGTCGGCGTCACCGCGATACCGCGTTCGGAGAGGTCGCGCCAGACCTGCGGAGCCCAGCCGGCAGGCCCGTTGCCGCCCTGGTCGCTGCCGGTGGTGTAGGAATCGCCGATCACCGTCACCCGGTTGGCGACGAAATTCAGGTGTCTCACCTCGTGCCGCTGACCCTCGGGCAACCCGGCAGCCACGCCGCCGAAAAGCAATGCGGCGGCGAGCAGGTACGTCAACAGCCGACTCACCGGACCAGAGTAGTTTCGGGGCCCGCGACCGCGGAGGCGACGCGCCGCAGCGCGCACGATCAACCGACCCGCGCCACCGGGTGCAGATGGCCGTGCACCGCGTCCACCGGCTTCGCAACGTCGGGCCGACGCGGTTCGATCATGCGTCGCATCCAGCGTCGCGCCGGCTCCTCGACGACGTGGTAGAGCAGCGCGGCGCCGAGTCCGGACAGGACCACCAAGCCCAGGACGATCAACTTCGCCGACAGACTCGCGGTCAGGGTGATGTCGAACTGCCGCACCGCCCAGTTCCATGCTGTGTGCACGATCTCGTGGAGCATGTACAGGCTGAACGAGATGTGGCCCAGATAGACCATGGGACGCAGGGACAGCAGTGCCGGTAGCGTGCCCGCGCCGATGGCCACCGCGATCACGAACGGCACGAACAGCACGTCGACCAGTCCACCGGCGTCGAGGATGTCGCCGGGCGGGTGAGCATCCAGGAAGTACAGCCCACCGACGATCGCCGCGCCCAGCGCCAGGGACGCCCAACCGGCGGTCTGCCGGGACCGATCGGACAACTGGAGTTTGCGTACCGCCGCGCACGCCAGCGCACCGGCCAGGAACTGCATGACAATGCGCGGCAACCAACTCCACGGTGTGTAGAACACTCCGCTGGCCAGCAGCAACAGTGTCGGCGGCAACGCTGCGGCGAAGGCGAGCCACATCAGTCCGCGCGCTCTGGTCGCCGCCGCGATCCGGAACACCACGAGGATCAGCCCGCCGAACAGCAGGTAGGCCAACCACTCTGCGCTGATCGACCATGCCGGCCCGTCCCAGCTGGTGCCGTCGAAATACGGCTCGAACCACAGTTGGACCAGCAGCACCTGCCGCCACCAGGCGGTCGCGTTGAGCGACTCCACGACCTCGGGTTCGGCCGGCACGCGGCCCACGTACAGCGTGAAGATGATCCAGGCCGCCGCCAGATGCATGGTCACCAGATAGACCGGCCACACCCGTGCCAGCCGCAGCCACAGGAACCGCAACGTCGCCCTCGTCGACCAGGACTGGCCCATTCGGTCGAGGTAGTTCCAGGTGAGGACGAAACCGCTGAGGATGAAGAACAGGTCGACACCCTGGGCGCCCGAGTTGAGCACCGGAGCCAGGGCGCTGGTGAAACCGGGCGCCGCTTCGGCGAGCAGGGGCCGGAAGTGGAACAGCACCACCCAGAGCGCGGCGACGATACGCAGGCCCGACAAGGCCTTGATCTCTCCGCTGCGCACGCCGCTCATTTCGTCGAATTGAGTTCCGGATGTGTGGTTCGCGCGACGCCGGTGGACGGGAAGGCCAGCTGGAACCGCCTCCCCCGAGCTCAACAGCGGCGACCGATCGGAGGCTACCAGCGGTGCGGCCGGGTTCGGCTGCGCAACGCCGCGTGAGGTTGTCCTCGTCCCGCGCCACCCGGGTATGGTCAAGAAATTGTCAATCGAACAGACTGGCCCGCCCGCAGTGTGCGCCGACGAAAGTGCCGAGGCACATGAGCCTCCTTAATGACGCCGACACCCTGACGTTGCTGCTGGTCGAGGACGACCGCGCCGACGCCATCCTCGTCGAGGAGCTGATCGCCGACACCGGGGCCGACATCACCGTCTCCTGGGCGCAGACGATGTCACAGGCCGAACAGCTGATCGTCACGAAGCGGCCCGACTGTGTGCTGCTCGACCTGCACCTGCACGACGTCGACGGCATGGACGGCCTGACCCGCATCGCGCGCGCCGACGCGACGATCCCGGTGGTCGTTCTGACCGGTCTGAACGACGAGCACTTCGCGTCGGTCGCGGTCGCGTCGGGTGCGCAGGACTACCTCGTCAAGGACCGGGTTGATCCGGAGACCCTGCGCCGCGCGGTGCTCTACGCCATCGAGCGCAAGCGCGCCCAGCTCACCGCGGTCGACCTGCACGCCACCCGCTTGCGGGAACGCGAGAACGCGCGGTTGGAACGCGGCCTGTTGCCGTCGCCGCTCCTGCTGGACAACCCCGGCGTCGAGATCGTCAGCCAGTACCGGCCGAGCCGCGAGAACGCCCTGCTGGGCGGCGACTTCTACGACTTCGTGCAGACGCCCGACCGGACCGTCCACGTGATGATCGGCGACGTGGCCGGGCACGGCCCCGACGAGGCCGCGCTGGGGGTGGCGCTACGCATCGCGTGGCGTGCATTGACGTTCGCCGGGCTGCGCGGATCGGACCGCATGCGGCAACTGGAACGGATCCTGCGGGCCGAGCGCGCCGGCCGCGGCATCTTCGCCACCGTGCTGAGTCTGGCGATCCCGCCGGACGGCCCGATGATCACGGCGGTCCGCGCAGGTCACCCCGGAATGTTGTTGCACGGCGGCGGGACCGTGGAGTGGGTCGAGCCGCCCGGGGGGCCTGCGCTTGGTCTGCGAGCCGGTGACTGGACCCCCGCGGAGGTCGAATTGCCCGAAGGGAAGGGGCTGGTGCTGTTGACCGACGGACTGTTCGAAGGCCACATCGGGCGCGGCAACGAACGCCTCGGCGAGGACGGCCTGCTGGAGCTCGCGCAGTCGTTGGCGGCGTTGCCGGGCCGCGCGTTCGTCGACGCGCTGATCAACGCTGTCGAAGACCGGGCGCAGTCCCAGGGCGGCATCGGCGACGACATCGCCGTCGTCCGGGTGGAGCGGGTTGCGCAGGGATGACTCAACCGCAACAGCGCGACCGGATGTCGGCGCGACTGACAGTGCAGGGCTGGCAGTACCTGGTCATGGCGGTGATGGGGCTCGTGGTCGTCGTCGGTGGGGTCACGATCATGGTGCTGATCAACCGGACGAACGCGGCGACCACCGAGGTCATCGACCAGATCCAGCCGTCGCGGATCGCGGCCTACCAGCTGCAGGCCGCGCTGCGTGACCAGGAGACGGCGGTGCGGGGATACCTGATCTCTGCCGACGAACAGTTCCTGGATCCCTACGAGGACGGGCGGCGGATCGAGGCGGAGACCTCGGCGCAGCTGCGGATCCTCGAACAGGACCGACCCGACCTGCTCGACGACCTCGATGCCATCGAGGAGACCGCCGGCGCGTGGCGCACCGAGTTCGCCGAACCGGCCATCGCGGCAGTTCAGCCGGGCCAGCCGGCCGTGATCCCGACCGAGCTCGCCGATGTCGGCAGGATCGAATTCGACCGGCTGCGTGCACTTTTCGATATCCAGAACCAGCGCCTCGAAGAGGCCCGTGATCGAGGTGTCGCCGAGTTCGAGAACACCCGGACATGGCGCAACCTCATCATGGTCGTGATGCTCGGGGCGTTCATCACCACGATGGTGCTGCTGACGCTGCTGCTGCGTCGAGCCCTGATGCAACCGCTGTCGGCGGTGGCCACCGCATGCCGGCGCGTGGCGCAAGGACATTTCAACGAACGGATCGTCCCACAGGGCCCCAAGGACATCCGCGCGATCGCCGCGGACGTCGAGAACATGCGGCAACGCATCGTCGAGGAACTCGAGTCCTCTCGGGCGGCCACAGCGTCACTCGACGAGCACGCCGAGGAACTGCGCCGATCCAACTCCGAACTGGAGCAGTTCGCCTACGTCGCCTCGCACGACCTGCAGGAGCCGCTGCGCAAAGTCGCGTCGTTCTGTCAGCTGCTGGAGAAGCGCTACGGCGACAAACTCGATGATCGCGGCAAGGAATACATCGGCTTCGCCGTCGACGGCGCCAAACGCATGCAGGTGCTGATCAACGACCTGCTGACGTTCTCGCGGGTGGGCCGATTGAACGCCACCGAGACCGATGTCGACCTCGACACCACCCTCGATACCGCGCTGAGCAACCTGACCACCTCCATCGAGGAATCCGGCGCGGTGATCGAACGGCCGGAGGGTGGCTTGCCCACGGTCAAAGGTGATCCGACGTTGATGTCGATGTTGTGGCAGAACCTGATCGGCAACGCGGTCAAGTTCCGCCGGCCCGACGCTGAGCCCCGCATCGTGATCAAAACCCGCACCGAAGCCGATGCCGAGCAACCGCACTGGCTGATCTCGGTGACCGACAACGGAATCGGCATCGCGCCGGAATTCAGCGACAAGGTGTTCGTCATCTTCCAACGGCTGCACGGCCGCGACGCCTACAGCGGCACCGGTATCGGCCTGGCATTGTGCAAGAAGATCGTCGAGCACCACGGCGGCACCATCTGGATTGACAACGACTACACGGGCGGCACACGCTTTGAATTCACTCTGCCCATCCCCGTGGATGACACGGCAGCACCTGCTTTGGAAGGATCGGCCTCATGACACCCGCTGAACGCGCCATCGACGTGTTGCTGATCGAGGACGATCCCGGCGACGAACTGATCACCCGGGAAGCCTTCGAACACAACAAAATCAAGAACACGCTGCACGTGGCGCACGACGGTGAGGAGGGCTTGGACTTCCTGTACCGCCGCGGTCCGTTCAGCGATGCCCCGACGCCGGATCTGATCCTGCTGGATCTCAACCTGCCGAAATACGACGGACGTCAACTGCTGGAGAAGGTCAAGTCCGACCCCGACCTCAGCCACATTCCCGTGGTGGTGCTCACCACCTCCGCAGCCGAAGAGGACATTCTGCGCAGCTACAAGCTGCATGCGAACGCGTATGTCACCAAGCCCGTCGACCTCGACCAGTTCATGAACGCGGTGCGCCAGATCGACGAGTTCTTCGTGCAGGTGGTCCGGCTCCCCCAGTTCTGACGTGGACCTGCCGCGCCTCGACCCCGACCTGCCGCATCTGGCCGATGTCACGCCGGCAGTTCTGGCCGCCATGGGTGTCGAGGGGTTCGAGACGGGGCTGGACCTGCCCGGCGACGTCGCCGGTGCGTGCGTGCTGCTCATCGACGGTCTGGGCGCCTCGCTACTACAGGAATACGCTGCCGACGCCCCCGTGCTGTCGGGGATGCGTCGACAAACCCTGCAGGTCGGGTTCCCGTCCACGACCGCGGCGGGTCTGGCAGCCGTCGGTACCGGTTGTCGGTCCGGCGAGCACGGGATGGTCGGGATGTCGTTCCTGCTCCCCGATGTCGGGCTGATCAATGCGCTGCGCTGGCGTCCGCACCCGTGGGGTGACGACCTCCGGGGCGCCGCCATCCCTGAGCACGTGCAACCCCGGCCCACGGTGTTCGAGCGGGCGGAGGCGGCGGGGGTGGCGGTCAGTGTCATCTCGGGCGCTCAGTTCAGCGGCTCCGGTCTGACCCGTGCCGTGCTGCGCGGTGGCCGCTACATCGGCGTGCACGCGCTCGGAGACCTGGCCGCGGCGGTGTCGACGGTGATCACCGAGCGGGGCTTCTGCTACGGCTACCACGCCGATTTGGATCTGGTCGGGCACCTGCATGGCCCGGGTTCTGCTGCGTGGCGCTTCGAACTGCGACAGGTGGATCGCCTGGTGGAGTCGATCGTCGAGAACCTTCCGCCGGGCGGTCTCCTGGCGGTGGTCGCCGACCACGGCATGATCCGGCTGGACCCGGCCGAGACCGTGGACGCCGACCGTTCCGAGGATCTGCTCGACGGGGTGGCCGCCCTGGGTGGTGAGGTGCGCGCCCGCCACGTCTACGTGCGCGACGGCGCGCTCGACGACGTCCTGCAGACGTGGCGCTCGGTGCTCGGGGACCGCGCCTGGGTGGTGACGCGTGACGACGCGGTGGCCGCCGGCTGGTTCGGTCCACGGGTCGGTGACGCGGTGTTGCGGCGGGTGGGCGACGTCGTGGCCGCGGCGCGCGGATCCGCCGGCATCCTGCGCAAGACCACCGAGCCGATCGAGTCGTCGCTCGTCGGTCAGCACGGTTCGCTGACCGATGCCGAGCAGCGGATACCGCTGCTCACTGCTGTCGGGGACTGATCAGATCAGGCCGTGCTCGACGCGCAGGCCGTCTGCGCCCCGGCGCGCCGAGACGCTACGGACAAGCGACCGCGAACAGCCGCCACTCTCCGGGAACTCCCTTCAACTCGTGAACCCCTCGCTCCTCGAACTCCAACCCTGACCCGATCACCAGGTCGCGCAGAGTGCTGGACACCAACACCTCGCTGGCCCCTGCCAATGCGCTGACGCGCGCACCGATGTGCACACCGATCCCACCGATGTCGTCGCCGCGAATCTCGCACTCGCCGGTGTGCAACCCGGCACGCACCTCAATGCCCAACGCTTGCACCGCATCTCGGATGGCCATCGCGCAGCGGATCGCGCGCTGCGGGCCGTCGAACATCGCCAGGAAACTGTCTCCCGACGTGTTCACCTCGCGGCCTCTGAAGCGGTTGAGTTGGGTACGGACGACGCCGTCGTGCGCATCGAGTAAGGCGTGCCAGTCTCGGTCACCCATCTCCACGGCCCGGCGCGTCGAACCCACGATGTCGGTGAACAACACCGTCGCCAGCACTCGGTCGTCGGCCACCTCAGGCTGCTCGCCGGTCAGGAACTCGGCGATCTCTTGGAACGAGACTCGCCAAGGTTCAACGATGTGGTACAGGTTGCGGCCCGGCACCTCAACATATCTCGCACCGGGTATGTGCTGGGCGATGAACTTCCCTTTCTCGGGCGGGATGGTGACGCCGTCGGCGTGCTGGACAACAAGAGTCGGCACACGGACTGTCGGAAGGACCGCCCGCACGTCCAATTCGGTGACCAGAGGGAACATGAGAGCGACGGTCTGAGGGCTGGCAGCCAGGCGTTCGTGTCGACCCCAGGTTGCCCGGATCTCCTCGTTCCATGGCATGTCCGGATTATTCAGATGTGGAAGTTTCCCGCTGCCCCACATGCGCGCCAACGCGGCGGGAGCCTTGGCTCGCGCGAAAGCGGTGCCGCTCGCATCCGCGTAACCATCGAGCACGATCAGCGCTGTGGTGCGCGACGAATGGGTCGCCGCGAACAGTGCAGCGGGCGCGAACGCGAAGTTCGACCCGACGAGAACAGCTTCGCGACTCCCCAGGTCGTCCAACACTGCAGTGATGCTGTCCGCCCATTGCTCCAACGTCGGCAACGCCTCAGGTGTTACGGGGTCGGACGCGCCCGTGCCCGGCTGGTCGAAGAAGATCAGCCGCCCGAGCGATGTCATCGCCTCGACCCACCCGTGAAGAGACGGCAGCTCCGGTAGGTGCTCGCAGCAGGTGAACCAGTTCGGGACGAACACGATGTCGCGCGCGCCCGGGGGCGACGCGCGGTAGGCGACGCGCAAATCCCCGTTCAGCGCATAGCGCGTCTCCGAGAACATGGCGGCAGTGTAAGCCTGGTTAGCAGGTCAGGCGGTGTTTATCGGCAGCGTTCAGGCTGCTCGCGATCGTTTCCGTGTGCGCCTTGCGCCGGTTCGATGCCACGACATTTTCGAAAACGTTTCGGTGCGGCACCGACGGCTGGACCGACCGACAACATCCCGACGGAACCATCGAATAGGTCTGCCCAACCGGTCACTCCTACCTCGCTACCTCCAGGTCCTACGCCGCATCAACAAAGCAGTCCTGACCGACGACAGCGAATAACTCGTCCCGGCATCCAACGACGCACCCCCGTTCTGAACAGTCTGTGACTACAGCGGCAGCCTTGGGCGCAGAGTGATTGATGCGCAACGGTTCTCGGTCCGACACCTGCCGGTGATATTGGGGCGCTTATCAACGACTGCTTGCAGTTACGAGAAGCGTTACTACGAAATCTCTTTGAGCTGGATGAACGGCGCGGAGCCGCGCGGGTGCGCATTGCGTAAATGAGGGCCTCTGACACCCGATTTCGTGATGTCTACATCACAAACGCGCTGATTGTGGGGCTGCTCACAGATTTTGGGGTGTTTTAGAGACCCCTGTTAACGTCCGTCCGCATGTTTGCTCTCGCGACTCTCTTGACACTCGTCAATCAGGTGTCGGGGACTCCGTACGTGGTCGGCGGTGATTCACCGTCCGGTACGGACTGCTCCGGACTGGTCTCCTGGGTGACCAACGCCGCAACAGGGCGGCCGGTCTACGGGGACCGGTTCCACACCGGCAACATCGAGAGCGCGCTGTTGGCCCGCGGGTTCCAGTACGGCTCTCAGCCCGGCGCGCTGGTGGTCGGCTGGAACAGCGGTCACACGGCGGTGACCCTGCCCGACGGCACCCCGGTGTCCTCCGGTGAGGGCGGCGGTGTGAAGATCGGTGGCGGCGGCGCCTTCCAGGACCAGTTCACCAATCACATGTTCCTGCCGATGCCGGCCGACGTCCCGCCGGTGCCCGACCCGATGCTGGCCCCGCCGATCAACCCGCTGGCTCCCCCGCCCCCGCCGCCCGGCGACCCGATGGCGCCCCCGCCGCCGCCCGCCCACCCGGTCATGCTCGCCGGCCACGAGGTGCCGCCTCCGCCCCCCGGCGTGCCCCTGTAAGCGGTTGCCGACCGAGATTCAGCTCGCGCTAGCGTCTCTGCCGTGATGGTGCTGCTGCCCCCGTCGGAGACCAAACGCACCGGCGGTGACGGAGTCCCCCTGGACTTGGACACGCTGAGCTGGCCCGCGCTCAACGACGTGCGAGGTGAACTGGTCGACGAGCTGGTCGAACTGGCCCGCGATCGGGAGGCGAGCCGCAAGGCGCTCGGCATCTCGGCCAAACAGGACGCCGAGATCGAGCGCAACGCCACGCTGCGCGCGGCCCCGACGCTGCCGGCCATCCACCGCTACACCGGCGTGCTCTACGACGCACTGGACGCCCAGTCGCTCTCCGGCACGGCCGCGAGCCGCGCGATGTCCCGGCTCGCGGTCGGATCGGCGCTGTTCGGACTGGTACGAGCGGACGACCTCATCCCGGCCTACCGGCTCTCCGCAGGTTCGAAGCTGCCGGGCCGTCCGGGACTGGCCACCCGCTGGCGACCCGTGCTCGAGCCGGTACTCAAGTCGGTGGCCGCCGACGAGTTGGTGGTCGACCTGCGCTCGGGCTCATATGCGGGCCTCGGCCGGCTCTCCGACGCTGTCACCGTCACGGTGGTGGCCGAACACGACGACGGTCGACGCGCCACCGTCAGCCACTTCAACAAGGCGCACAAGGGCCGGCTGGCCAGGATCCTCGCGACCTCCCGCGCCGAGCCCACCGATGCCGCCGGTGTCGCGGCCATCGCGCGCCGGGCCGGGATGCGCGTCGAACGGCAGGACGATCAGCTCACCGTCGTCGTCCCCGCGTGACGCGGCGCCGGTTCAGAACCGGAACAGGTAGTCGGTGGTGTAGAACTCGTCCGGATGCTGCGAGAGCGCGCTCGGACGGGAGATCATCACCCAGGCCCCGGTGGCGCCCTGCTCGATCGGCGCGGTCAACGTCACCGTGCCGCTGCCCGCAGCATCGGTGAACATCGTCGTCGCGGCGACACCGGGATCACCCGGCGCGCAGTACAGTCCGCGCGGCACCTGGATGAGCCGGACATCGTAGGGCGAGTTCAGCTTTCCAGTGGCCATCGCGATGTGTGCGGTCACGGTGCGCCCGTCAGTGCGCATCTCCGCAGCCGCGCGACCGTAGTCGTCGGCCCCCTGGTACGGGTTCTCGGTGAAGTCGCAGTTGCGCAGCTTCTGGGACAGGGGCATCGTGGTCGCGGCGGCCACCGGCACCGGGCCCACCACCGCTGCCGCCGAGACGAGTGCCGTGGTGACGAGCGCGCTCCGCGCGAATCGACGCATGGTGAAATCCTAGATCGAATCCCGGCCGGTAGAAGCGGGATCCGCGCCGTTGACGGCCACCGGTCGGCGCGGCACACTTTTCGCCGATGGCCACGCTGCGGCTCTACCTGCGCCTTCAGGCGATGATGTTCGTCTTCGGCATCGTCGGGCCGATCTTCTTGTTCGTCTACTTCGCCATCCAGCCGGATCCGACTGTCCGCTGGATGTACTGGTGGGGTCTGTTCATCACCTTCGCCGACATCCTGATCGCGCTGTATCTGACCGACTCGATGGCTGCGCGCGAGCGTGCCGACACGAAGCCCGCCGACAGATGACCTGGGGGCAGCCGTGGCCTGCGCCGCCGCCGGGTCCGCGACGTTCCAAAGCCGACCTCGTGCTGTCGATCGCGGTGCTGGTGGTGACGGTGCTGATCGGCCTGATGGGCGCGCTGATCGGGTTCTTCCTGCTGGTGTTCCTCGATCACTGTCCGCCGGAGACCTGCAGTGTGGACGCGGCCGTGAACGCCGTGTTCACCGCGGTGCTCGTCGCCGGCGCCATCGGGTTGACCGGCGGGGTGCTGTCGGTCATCCAGTTGGTGCGCGCCAAGCCGGCTTGGCCCTTCGCCACGGGCACGCTGGCGTTGTGTGTGCTGACCTTGTTCCTCGGCGGAATCGCATACACGGCCGCAGTCGGCGGATAGCACGCTAGTTTGAGCGCATGCTCAGAGACATCCGCGAGCTGATGGATTCGCCGGCGGAGTACGGCGAGGAGTTGCGCCGCCGTTGGGGCGGGTTGCTCAGCTACCGCTACATCGGCCGCAGCTACGCCTCGATGGACCTCGGCCCGGAAGACAACACCGTGGCGGTGCGGCGCGACATGCACGACGGCGCCGGCGGATTACTGCTGGCGGTCCTGGGCATCGCGTCGCCCGAGGGCGGGCACATGACCGACATGGAGGCGGTACCCAACCCGGTGATCCACTCCTGTCAGATTCTCGACCCCGGCGTCGGTGTCAGCCGCTTCGAGGTCATCTCCGAGGAACTCAAGCGCGGCCGCCAGATGGCCTACAGCCGGTCCAAGATCGTCGACGCCGCCGACCCGACCCGGGTGCTGGCGCTGACCGAGGGGCAGGGCATCAGCATCGGCACCCCGCCGGACGGGCTCGGGCGGATGGAACCCAACCCGATGAACATCGTCGACTCCCCCGACCTGCCCCCACTGTGGGAGGTCTTCGGCGGCCGGCTCAGCGACGACGGCTACTGGAGGCTGCCCGAACTGTCGGTCGACGTGGCATCCCCGGACGCCGCGCTGCACATCGGGCCGCAGTTCGTGATGCTCGAGACCGCTGCGCGCCACCGCGCCGTCGAGACGGCCGGCACCGACCGGCTGCACGGGGTGTCGTCGCACGTCATGTTCGTCGCCCGCGGCAAGACCGGGCCGTTCCGCCTGGAGGCCGAGCCGTTGCCCGGCGCCGACGGTCGGGTCGCGGTGCGGGTAGTGATGTACGACGAGGGCGCCGACGACCGGATGACCACGGTCGGGTCCTACCTGTTCGCCACCGCGCCCTGATCGGCGTTTGCAAGACTGTCGCTCATGGCTCTCGACATCGCGCGTCCCAGGCTCGAAGGCAAGGTCCATGTCGGGTCGGACCGTCAGCTCGGGTTCGCCGAGTTCGGCGACCCCGCCGGACGCGCCATCTTCTGGTTGCACGGCACCCCGGGAGCGCGCCGTCAGGTCCCGGTCGAGGCCCGGATGTTCGCCGAGAAGCACGGGATCCGGCTGATCGGTCTCGACCGGCCCGGGATCGGATCGTCGTCACCACACGAGTACCACCGGGTCATCGACTTCTCGCACGATCTGCGCATCGTCGCCGACAGCCTGGGTGTGGAGAAGATGGTGATCATCGGCCTGTCCGGCGGTGGGCCCTACACGCTGGGGTGTGCTGCGGCGATGCCCGATCGCGTGTTGGCGGTGGGGGTGCTCGGCGGGGTGGCGCCGACCCGCGGCCCCGACGCCATCGGCGGAGGACTGATGGGCAACGTCGGGCTGCGGGCAGCGCCGCTGCTCGAGCACGTCGGTGCGCCGCTGAGCATGGTCGCGACCGGGTTGATCCGGCTGATCAAGCCGGTCGCCGAGCCGGTGCTCTATCTCTATGCGAGCGTGTCGCCCGAAGGTGACCGTCGACTGCTGGCCCGCCCCGAGTTCAAGGCGATGTTCCTCGACGACCTTCTCAACGGCAGTCGTCGCCAGCTCGCCGCGCCGTTCGCCGACGTCGTGGTCTTCGCCCGGGACTGGGGCTTCCGCCTCGACGAGGTGAAGGTGCCGGTGCGCTGGTGGCACGGCGACGCCGACCACATCGTTCCGTTCGCGCACGGCCGGCACGTCGTCGGACTGCTACCCGACGCCGAGCTCTACACCCTGCCCGGGGAAAGCCACCTGGGCGGGCTCGGTCAGGCCGAGGCGATCATGACGGCCATGGTCGAGCTGTGGGACACCCAGCACCAGAGCTAGACGTCAGCGCTGCAGCCAGCCCCGCACCGTCGGCAGGTCCTTGCTGTAGGTCTGCATGAGGTCGTCGTGATAGAGCGTGCCACCGCTGATCGCGCTGTCGCCCTGCCACACGATGTGAATGCGGACCACACCCTTGTCGAAGTAGTCGCTGCGCTCGGCGACGCGGTGCCGCCAGCCGGCCTGCTCGGCGAGCGCCGAGACGGTCTGTCGCTCGTCGGTGTCAGCCATCGGTGAATCTCCCGTATCGATCGGTGTCTGCGCCACTCTAGCCCTGGCCGGTCAGCACCCGACGCAACAGATGCATGGCCACGGTGGTGGAGCGCTCGCGGATGTCGGATCGGTCGCCGGGCATGCGCGTGGTGCGCGTGAGCAGACGGACGTCACCGTCCGAGTCGCCCAGCGCGACCGAGAAGCATACGGTGCCCACCGGTTTGGTCTCGGTGCCGCCCCCGGGTCCCGCGATGCCGGTGATGCCGACGGCGGTGTCGGCGCCGAAGCGACGCAGCGCGCCGCGCGCCATCGCTTCGGCGACCGGCTCGGACACGGCGCCGTGTTCGTCGATCAGAGCGGCGTCGACACCGAGCAGGTCGATCTTGGCGTCGTTGGCGTAGGCGACGACCCCTCCCGCGACGTAGGCCGAAGAGCCCGGCCGGTCGACCAACCGAGCGGCCAACAGCCCTGCGGTGCAGGACTCGGCGGTCGCGATCCGGCGACCGCTGAGCAGCGCGGCAATCTGGTCGTCGACCAATGACCCGTCGGTGGAGAAGATCTCGCGGCCGTGCCGGTCGTCGAGCAGGTCGGTCAGCCCGGTGTACACCGCGGCGTCCTGCGGTTCGAATCGCGTGACGATCTCGAGTTCACCGCGGCGCAGGCAGGTGGTGATCTCGAGGCGATCGAACCCCGCGACCGCGCGCTCGGCGTCGCGCAGAGTGTCGGCCAGGCCCGATTCCGGCAGACCGAACATCCGGATGGTGCGTTGTTCGTAGCGGGTCCGACCCGCGAGCGCGGCCTGCACGGCCTCGGTCTCGACGGCGGTCTCCCACATCGGCTGCAGCTCGCGCGGCGGTCCGGGAAGCACCAGCACCGTCGGCGAACCCGGCACCACCACACCGGGTGCGGTGCCCACTGGCGCGAGGACGGTTGCGCCGGCCGGGACCATCGCCTGTTTGCGGTTGGCGGCGCGCACCGCCTCGGCGTCGACGTCGGGGAACCGGGCCATCAGCCGGTCGACGATGCCGTTGATCGTGCGTTCGGTGTCGGCGTCGAGGACCAGCTCCCGGCCGCAGAAGCGCGACACCACCTCGACGGTCAGGTCGTCGGCCGTCGGGCCCAGACCGCCGGTGGTGATGATGAGGTCGACCCGCTGCTCGGCGAGGAACCGCAGCTGCGCCTCGATGTCGGCGGCCCGGTCCCCGCACTGCGTGAGGTGGGCCAGCTCGACACCCAGTTCCAGCAGACGGTCGGCCAGCCACGGGCCGTTGAGGTCGCGGACCCGCCCGGTCAGCACCTCGGTCCCGGTCACCACGATCCCGGCGCGAGCGGTCACGGTGCGCTACTTGTGCGGGACGTCGTTGGTCAGGCCGCCGTCCATCACGTATTCGGCGCCGGTCGAGTAGCGGGACTCGTCGCTGGCCAGGAACACCACGAAGGTGGCGACCTCCTCGGGCTGGCCCGGCCGGCCCAGCGGGATGCGCAGCATGTTGTCCGGGAAGTGCTTGGTCATCGGGGTGCGGATGAAACCGGGGTGCACGGAGTTGACGCGGATGTTGTGCGCCCCGAGTTCCAGTGCGGCCGACTTGGTCAAACCGCGCACGGCCCACTTGGAGGCGACGTAGGGATGCACCATGACCGCGCCGCGCAGACCCTCGATGGACGAGATGTTGATGATCGAACCCCCGCCGGCGGCTTTCATCGCCTCCACGGAATGCTGCATGCCCAGGAAGGTCCCGGTCAGGTTGACGTCGATCACCTTCTGCCACTTGGCCATATCGAACTGGCCGATCATGCCCAGCGCCACCGTGCCGGCATTGTTGACCAGGACGTTGAGCTTGCCGAAGTCGTTGACCGCGGTGGCGACCGCGGCCTCCCACTGATCGGACTGGGTGACGTCGAGGTGGACGTAGCGCGCCGAATCAGGGGTCTCGGCGTTGATCTCGTCGGCCAGCGCCTGGCCCTTCTCGTCGAGGATGTCGCCGATGACGACCTTGGCGCCCTCGGCGACCAACGCCCGGGCATCGGCAGCGCCCATGCCCTGCGCCCCGCCGCTGATGAGTGCCACTTTTCCGTCCACGCGTCCCATGGGGCGTCAGGCTACCGCACCGGTAGACACAAACTAGAACCTGTTTCTATTTGAAATCCGAGCACGCATACTGCTGGCCATGGCGATTCGCGTGGCACAGATCGGGACGGGTAACTGCGGCAGTCTGACGTTGCGTCAACTCATCGAGGACGACCGGTTCGACCTCACCGGAGTATGGGTCTCCTCGGAGGCGAAAGCCGGTAGGGATGCCGGTGAACTGGCCCGCCTGGGCGTGACGACCGGGGTCACCGCCGTCACCGACATGGACGCCATCATCGAGGCCCGACCCGACTGCGTCGTGTACTGCGCGATGGGCGACGTACGGATGCGCGAGGCGATCGCCGACGTGCGTCGCTTCCTCGAGGCGGGCATCGACGTGGTCGGTTCGTCGCCGGTGAGCCTCGAGTACCCGTGGGGAGTGATCCCCGACCGTTCCATCGAGCGGATCGAAGCTGCTGCGCAGCAAGGGAATTCGAGCATCTTCATCACCGGTGTGGACCCGGGTTTCGTCACCGATCTGCTGCCGCTGGCGTTGGCGGGTACCTGCCAGCACGTCGAACAGATCCGCACCATGGAGATCGCCGACTACGCCAGCTACGACGGCGCGACGGTGATGTTCGACGTGATGGGCTTCGGTAACGAGATCGGCGACCTGCCCTTCCTGTACCAGCCCGGCATGCTCAGCCTCGCGTGGGGCGTCGGCATCCGTCAGTTGGCCGCCGGCCTGGGCATCGAGATCGACGAGATCGCCGACTCCGTCGAACAGGAACCCGCGCCGGAGGACTTCGACGTCGCCGTCGGCACGATCAAGAAGGGCACCGTCGCCGCGGTCCGTTTCCTGATCGAGGGCAAGGTCGACGGCCGGTCGGCGATCGTGGTCGAACACATCACGCGGTTGCGCGGTGACCTACGACCGGACTGGGCGCAACCCGCGCAGGGGGGCGGTTCCTACCGTGTCGAGATCACCGGCGAGCCGTCCTACGTCATGGACATCTGCCCGACCAGCTGCAATGGCGACCACAACTACGCGGCCATCCTGGCCGCGGCGGGCCGCATCGTGAATTCGATCCCGGACATCCTCGCTGCGCCTGCGGGCATCCGGACGACCCTGGATCTGCCGCTGTGCACCGGCAAGGGTGTGTACCGACCGGCTTAGCGTCTGCCGACGCGGTGCCACACCATGCGCACCCGCGTCCCCTCCGGCGACTTGTCGATCTCGTACTCGTCGGACAGCGCTTCCATCAGCGGGATGCCGCGGCCGCGGGTCCGGGGCGCCGGACCGGGCTGCGGAGTGCGCCAATGGCCGCGATCGCTGACGGTCACCGTCAGCGTCTGCGCGGTGGTGTCGTGGACACCCTGGATGTCGACCGTGCCGGGACGGTCGGTCAGCAGATAGGCGAACTCCGCGGAGTTGGCCAGCGCTTCGTTGATGGCCAGGACGACGTCACTGCACCGAACGGCGTCGAGGTCGAAGAACCGCTGCAGCCACTGCGCGAAGTCCTGGCGGGCCTGCGCGACGGCCAGAGCGTCGGCGTCGAGGCCGAAGCGCTCAAAGCGTTCTGCATTGGCTACCTCAGCCGGCGGCATGGAATCGATCATGGCAGTCCGTGGCTACCCCAACACGCACGTTCCTATGCGGATTCGTCTAGGCGCCGCGGGAGGCGAGCGCCTCGTCCAGACTCGGATACAGGCTGACGATGTCGGCGATGCCCACCAGTTTCAGCGGTCTGCTGGTGGCCGGACCGTCGGCCACCACGCTTATTGCCACGTCAGAGCCTGCTTTGTCGTGTGCGGCGACCAGCACGCCCATGCCCGCGGAAGCGAGGAACTCGACGTCGGTGAAATCGATCACTACGGCGGTCGGATTCTTACCCAGCGCGGCGTCGATCGCGGTTTCCAACTGCGGGGACGTGAGCATGTCGACCACCCCGGACACCGCCACCACCGCTACCTGATCGACCCACCGTTCGGTGACGACACAGTTCGATGCCCCCGATGAGGCGGTTGCGCCTTCGGCTGCTTGCTCGTCCAATGTTCACCTTCCATGTCAGGCCGCTTCGTGCAGAAGCACGGCTGCGCACTTGAGCGTGCCACCCGCGCAGGCTGCATCCTGAACCCGGCAAGGACCAAACTACCGTGGTCGTCTGCGGCGACCGGGGTCAGATTAAACCAGGACCGTTCAGGCCGCCCGTAGCATGGCGGGTCAACAGCAGCGACGCACCGACCGAGGAGTCGAATGTGACGGCCGACCCCGCCGATCCGGTCGAGCTGATCGCCGCGATCGAGGCCAGTCCCCCGGGGCCCCGCGTCGGTGCGTTCTTCGACCTCGACGGCACCTTGGTCGACGGCATCACCGCCACCGCGCACGCCGGCGACCGCATCCGACGCCGCCAGGCCCGCCTCGGTGAGGTCCTCGGTGTCATCGAAGCAGCCATGCGGTACCGGTTCGGCCGGGTGCAGTTCGAGAACCTGCTGGCCCGCGCGGCGGGATACCTGCGCGGCGACTCGCTGGCCGCGCTCGACGCCGTGGGCACGCGCCTGTTCGCCGAGCGGGTGCGCTCACGGGTGTTCCCGGTGATGCACGAGATCGTGCTGGCCCACCAGCGGCGCGGGCACACGGTCGTGTTGAGCTCCTCGGCGCTGACCATCCACGCAGAACCGGTGGCACGTCATCTCGAGATCGACCATGTCCTCTGCAACCACTTCGAGGTGGACGAGCACGGCTGTCTGACCGGCGCGATCGTCAAGCCCGTCGTGTGGGGCCGGGGTAAGGCGCTGGCCGTGCAACAGTTCTGCGTGGACCGCGAGATCGACCTGGCCGGCAGCTATTTCTACGCCGACGGCGAGGAGGACATCGCCCTGATGGGACTGGTCGGACATCCGCATCCGGTCAATCCGCGGCGCCGGCTCGCGGTGGTCGCAGCCGAAAAGGGTTGGCCCGTATTGCGGATGCCGCGGCCCCGCCGTGGTGTACTAAAGTAGAACACGTTTCAGTTTGACGTCATACGTGCCTATAGCCTCACCAGGAGCGGACTATGCATACTCCCCTGTGCGACGAATTGGGTATCGAGTTCCCCATCTTCGCGTTCACCCACTGCCGCGACGTGGTGGTCGCGGTCAGCAAGGCCGGCGGGTTCGGTGTGCTGGGAGCGGTGGGCTTCACCCCCGAACAGCTCGAGATCGAGCTGAACTGGATCGATGAGCACATCGGTGACCACCCCTACGGCGTGGACATCGTGATCCCCAACAAATACGAGGGCATGGACGCGAACATGTCGGCCGACGAGCTCAAGTCGACGCTCAACGCGCTGGTCCCGCAGGAGCATCTGGATTTCGCGAAGAAGATCCTGGCCGACCACGGCGTACCCGTCGACGACCTCGACGACAACGCGCTGCAACTGCTCGGCTGGACCGAGGCCACCGCCACCCCGCAGGTCGAGGTGGCGCTGCGGCACCCGAAGATGACGCTGATCGCCAACGCACTGGGGACCCCGCCGAAGGACATGATCGACCACATCCACGCCGAGGGCCGCAAGGTCGCCGCACTGTGCGGCTCGCCGTCACAGGCCCGTAAGCACGCCGACGCCGGGGTGGACATCATCATCGCCCAGGGTGGCGAAGCCGGCGGGCACAGCGGCGAGATCGGCTCGATCGTGCTGTGGCCGCAGGTGGTCAAGGAGGTCGCCCCGGTCCCGGTGCTGGCCGCCGGTGGCATCGGCAGCGGCCAGCAGATCGCCGCCGCGCTGGCGCTCGGAGCGCAGGGGGCCTGGACGGGCTCGCAGTGGGTGATGGTCGAGGAGTCGGAGAACACCCCCGTGCAGCACGAGGCCTACGCGAAGGCCACCAGCCGCGACACCGTGCGCAGCCGGTCGTTCACCGGGAAGCCCGCACGGATGCTCCGCAACGACTGGACCGACGCGTGGGAGGACCCGAACAACCCGAAGCCGCTCGGAATGCCGTTGCAGTACATGGTCTCCGGCATGGCCGTCGCGGCGACGCACAAGTACCCCAACGAGACCGTCGACGTCGCGTTCAACCCGATCGGTCAGGTGGTGGGTCAGTTCACCAAGGTCGAGAAGACCGCGACCGTCATCGAGCGCTGGGTGCAGGAGTACCTCGAGGCCACCAACACGCTCAACGAGCTCAACGAGGCGGCGTCGGTCTGACGGTCAGGGCGCCGGGGCCGGAGCCGGCGGCGGGGCGACGGGCTGCATCACCTGCGGCCCCGAGCTCAGCGGTCGCTGCGTCAGCAGCAGAAGCGCGTCGGCGCCGCTGACCTCCTGGGTCCGCATCGCGTGCCACAGGTCGCGCAGGTAGTCCAGCCGCGATTGCGACACCGGCGTGGTCGAGGTCCCGGGCGGCAGGTTGTCCGGGCTGGGCAGATGCGGAACGCCCTCGGCGGGTGCGGCGGCACTGGTGATCACCGGCTGACCCGGGGCGGGCGGCGGAGGTACCGGTTCCACCGAACCCGGTTGTGCTGCGGCGGCGGGAGCCCACATCAAAAAGGCAGCGGTCACCGCCGCGCCGATCAGACCGGTCGAGGCCGCATCGCGTCGCAACTTCACCGAGACTCCTTTCGGGTCGCCGTCATTGTCACCCTGTGCTTCCTTTCGCGCGCCGATTTCGTTACACGACGCCGGTCGGTGGTGTAGCAATGCGGTAGGCCCGCTGTCGGTTTAAGGAGCCACGCATGGCGACTCCCACCTTCCCGCCCGGTTTCGACTTCACCGATCCCGACCTCAACCGCGACCGGCTGCCGGTCGAGGAACTCGCCGAACTTCGCCGTCACGCACCGATCTGGTGGAACGAACAACCCAGGGGCGTAGGCGGATTCGACGACGGCGGCTTCTGGCTGGTGACCAGACACCGCGACGTCAAGGAGATCTCCAAGCGCAGCGACGTGTTCTCCAGCCTGGCCAAGACGGCGCTGCCCCGCTACCCCGAGGGTTCCACCGGCGAGCAGATCGAGACCGGGAAGTACGTCCTGCTCAACATGGACGCCCCGCACCACACCCACCTGCGCAAGATCATCTCGCGGGGGTTCACGCCGCGCGCCGTCGAACGGCTGCGCGCCGACCTCGACCGCCGGGCTCAGGACATCGCGCGCACCGCGGCGGCCAACGGGGTCGGCGACTTCGTCGAGCAGGTCTCGTGCGAGCTGCCGCTGCAGGCCATCGCGGGGCTGCTCGGCGTTCCGCTGCAGGACCGGAAGAAGCTGTTCGACTGGTCCAACCAGATGGTCAGCGACGACGACCCCGAGTTCGCGCACTACGACAACCGCAGCGCCGCGACCGAGTTGATCATGTACGCGATGGAGCTGGCCGCCCTGCGTGCCGAGCAACCCGGTGAGGACATCGTGACCAAGCTGATCGAAGCCGATGTCGAGGGCCACAAGCTCTCCGACGACGAGTTCGGCTTCTTCGTGGTGCTGCTCGCGGTGGCCGGCAACGAGACCACCCGCAACTCCATCACCCACGGGATGATCGCGTTCACCGAGCACCCCGACCAGTGGGAGTTGTTCCGGCGGGAACGGCCCGCCACCGCCGTCGACGAGATCGTCCGGTGGGCCACCCCGGTGACGTCGTTCCAGCGCACCGCGCTGGAGGACGTCGAATTGTCCGGGGTGCAGATCAAGAAGGGGCAGCGCGTCGTGATGTCCTACCGGTCAGCCAATTTCGACGAAGAGGTCTTCGACGATCCGTACACGTTCGACATCCTGCGCGACCCGAACCCGCACGTCGGGTTCGGTGGTACCGGCGCGCACTACTGCATCGGGGCGAATCTGGCCCGCATGACCATCGAGCTGATGTTCAACGCCATCGCCGACCACATCCCCGACCTCTGCGCGCTCGGACCTCCCGACCGGCTGCGCTCGGGATGGCTCAACGGCATCAAACACTGGCAGGTCGATTACGCCGGCAAGTCGATGATCGTGCGCCAGTAGTCCTCGGGGATCTCGGCGTTGGAGCGCAGCACCAGGGCCAGACCGGTGGCCATGGCGATGCCGAGCAATCCCAACCACAGTCCGGCCAACGCGATGACCACCCACAGCGCTGCGGTAAGCGCGGGCCACGGTGAGACCAGCATGAGGACCGGTGCGAAGAAGAACCCCGCCCCGATGTACCACGCCGAGCCGGCCCGGTCACAGATCAACACCACCCGTAGCCACCGCGGAACCGGCGCCCGGGGCGCAATCACGTTGTCCGACATGGCAACTCCTTCCCGAGTGCTCCACCACCCACGATTCCTGCCCGAGGTAGTCGTCGCAATTACCTGGGAGGTAGTGGTCTGGCCGCGCGGGCCGCGTCAGACTGACGGGTATGGCCGCGCCGGACCCCCGCCCGAACCCGTTCGGTGAGCAATTGCGGCAGTGGCGGGCGCTGCGCCGGCGCAGCCAACTCGATCTCGCGATCGCGGCGGGAGTCTCCGCCCGGCACGTCAGCTTCCTCGAGACCGGTCGCTCGACCCCGTCGCGTGCCATGGTCCTGCGCCTGGCCGAGGTCCTCGACATCCCGCCCCGAGCGCGCAACGGTCTGCTCGCCGCCGCGGGCTTCGCACCCGCCTACACCGAACGACCCCTCGACGCACCGGACATGGCGGCCGTCCGCGCCGGGGTACAGCAGGTCCTCGACGCCTACCAGCCCTACCCGTGCATCGCCGTCGACCGGACCTGGACCATCCTGTCGGCCAACCCCGGCGCCGCCGTGCTGCTCGACGGCGTCGACCCGGTTCTGCTGGACCCGCCCAACGCCCTGCGCATCGCGCTGCACCCGCAAGGGTTGGCCCCGCGCATCCGCAACCTCGCGCAGTGGCGCACCCACCTGCTGAGCCGGCTGCGCCGCGAGGCCGCCGCCGGAGGCTTGTCCGAACTCGCCGCACTGGCCGACGAATTGACCTCCTACCCCGGCGGCTTCGACGACGGACCCGACCTCGGCGAAGTCGCCGTCCCGCTCGACCTGGAAACCCCCGACGGTCGCCGGCTGAAGTTCCTGAGCACGGTCACCACCTTCGGCACCGCGCTCGACCTCACCGCCGCCGAACTGAGCATCGAAGCCTTCCTGCCGGCAGACGAGCAGACCGCCGCTGCGCTGGGGTGACGGCGGACGCAGCAAAGCTGCTCTCTACGATGAGGGTCATGCCGAGCTGGATCGCAGACCTCGTCCGTCTCGAGCGGGACGGCGAAACCTTCCGCTCCACAGCATCTTTCGGGACCGAAGGTCGGCTCTTCGGCGGGCTGATCGCCGCACAGGCGCTGGCCGCCGCCGGCGCGACCGTCGACCCCACGCGGCTGCCGCAGTCGCTGCACGCCTACTTCATCAAGGGTGGCCGGGTCGGCGTCGACATCGAGTACGTCGTCGAGAACACCCGCGACGGCAAATCCTTCAACACCCGCAGGATCACCGCGAGCCAGGACGGCGTGCCGATCTTCGAGATGCTGGCCTCGTTCCACCGCGACGAGCCGACCACCGACTGGCAGCGCACGAACGATTCCGGTTTCGCGCTCGCCGACGCCACCATCGTCACCGGGATCCCGGAGACCTGGGCCGACCACTTCGAGGTGCGCTGCGGAAGCACCGGCCTCGACGAATGGCCGGTGCAGCCCATGTGGTTCCGCAGCCGCGAACCGGTCGAGAACGATCCCGTGCTGCAGGCGTGCGCCCTGACCTTCATCTCCGACGTGGGCCTCGTCGCCGTCGCCCGCCCACCCGGACGGGCGTCGTCGCCGGGGCCGGGCGGGGCGGCCAGTCTCGACCACGCGGTGTGGTTCCACCGGCCGGTCGACGTGGCCCGGTGGCATCTCTACGACGCCGAGGCGGTCAGCCACCACGACGCCCGCGGTCTGGCCCGCGGATCGCTCGTCGACGAGGACGGGACGCTGGTCGCGAGCGTGGCACAGGAATCGCTCTGGCGGATCTGACGCTGTCGGGGGGCCCGACCGAATAGAGTCGGACCTCATGACGCGCCGCAAAGTCCTGGCAGCCGCCGCCGGCCTCACCCTCTGTCTGGCCGGGTGCTCGAGCCCGGAGCCCGCGCTGGGCGGAACCACGGCCACTGTCACGATCGACGGTCAGGCCGTCAACGGTGCGCATCCGGTGCGGTGTCACCAGTCCGGGTGGTCGTGGTTCATCGAGACGCCCGGGGACACCGGGAGCTTCTCGGCGATCCTGGACGCAAGCGGACCGATGACCGCACAGTCCGTCCAGTTCAACGACTTCGGCGGCTTCACCGGTTCGTTCTGGACCGACAACGTCGGCGAGGCCCAGGTCAGCGGCGAGAACGGGCGCTACACGATCACCGGAACCGCCGACGGCAACTTCACCGAGAAGCCCAACGAAGCGGTCAGCGCCGAGTTCCGCATCCAGACCGACTGCTGAGCGGGGCCGTCAGGCCTGCACGATGATCGGATCGCCGATCCGCACGGTGTCGAAGTACCAGGCGGCGTTGTCCGGGCTGAGGTTGATGCAACCGTGGCTGACGTTGGCGTAGCCCTGCGAACCCACCGACCACGGTGCGGAGTGCACGTAGACCCCGCCCCAGGTGACCCGCACGCCGTACTCCCCCTTGATCAGATAGCCCTCCGGGTCGTCGAGGGGGATGCCGATGGTGCGCGAGTCGAAGGTGACGTTGCGTTCCTTCGACAGCGCCGTGAAGCGGCCGACCGGCGTCGGGAACTTCGCCTTGCCCATCGAGGCCGGCATCTGCCGGGCCACCACACCGTCGATGCTGACGGTGAAGGTGTACGCGCTGATATCGGCGACACTGACTACGGCGGCGCCGGTCTGGAAGCTCGTGGAGAGGCCGTCGGCGCGCACGTCGATGCGTGAATGGGCGGGGTAGAACCCGTCCGGGGTGAACTCCACGGTCCGGTCGTCGAGCCAGGTCACCGATCCGGGTGCCGGGGTGGGCGCGCCCGCGGCGCGGACCTCGAAGGAGCGCTCCACGACCTCCCGGTCGGCCGGTGCGGACCGGAAGGTGACGGTGACCGGATGGGCGACACCGACCGTCTGGCCCGGCGCGGGCCAAACCTGCACCGGGCGCGGCAGCGACACCGCGGCGTGGGACACCGGCGCTGCCGGCGCGACGGCCGCAACGAGGATGGTCAACAGTGCCGCGCAAATCAGCGCGGTTTGCTGCAGAGGTCTCAGCACAACCTCCTTTTTACCCGGATTTTCCGATAGTTACCTATCGCCGCGACCACGGTGATCGTTTCACCGATATCGGTGCGGCCCGGCGGCGAGATACTCGCGCAGCGCCGCGGGCTCGATGTTGCCACCGGAGAGCACGACCACCGTCGGCCCGTCCGGCGTGACTCCGCGGTGATAGGCCGCCAACGCGACAGCGCCGCTGGGCTCACTGACCAACCGGCCGCGCAGCGCGAAGTCGGCCACCGCCGACCGGATCTCGTCCTCGGAGACGGTGATCATCTCGTCGACCACGGTCTGTAGGTGCGCGAACGTCAGGTCCGACGGCTGGGAACGCAACCCGTCGGCGATGGTGCGGTTGCGGTCGGTGATGGGCCAGTCGACCCGGTGACCGACGCGCAGCGCCTCGGCGGTGTCGGCGGCCAGTTCGGGTTCCACGCCGACGACGCGAGCCTGCGGGCACAGCGCGCGGATCGCGACCCCGACCCCCGAACACAGGCCCCCGCCGCTGACCGGCACCAGGACGGTACGCACCTCAGGCAGATCCTCACCGATCTCCAGGCCCACGGTGCCCTGCCCGGCGATGACATCCGGATGGTCGAACGGCGGGATCATGACCGCGCCGGTGTCCCGGGCGACCTCGTCGGCCACCTGTTCGCGCGCTCCGGCGCTGCAGAGCACCACCCGGGCCCCGTGTCTGCGCGTGGCGTCCACCTTGATCGACGGTGTCTCCTCCGGCATCACGATGTGGCCGCGCAGGCCGAAGGTCCGTGCGGCGTAGGCCACGGCCTGGGCGTGGTTGCCGCTGGAGTACGCCACCACGTCGGAGACGTCGGGGTCGGCGGCGCGCAGGACGGAGAGGGCGTTGAACGCGCCGCGCACCTTGAACGCCCCGATGGCCTGCAGGCTCTCCGGTTTGATCCACAGGCTGCGATCCGCGTCGCCCCACAGCGCCGGCAGCAGCGGGGTGCGCACCACGTGGGGGCGGATGCGCTCGGCCGCGGCCCGGACGTCGTCGATCGTGACAAGCTGCATGCCCCGAGTCTGCCCGTCAGGTCGACCAGCGCCACCCATCGGTGCCGTTGAACACGATGAGGTCGGCGACCGCACGCGGATGGTGGGCCGCGAGGAACGCGTCTTCCTGCCGAGCCCAGCGTTCCCAGTGCGGGCGGTAGGTGTCGCCGTCGCGCAGCAACGCGCGGCGCTTGCGCTCGGTGTCGTCGGCCTCGATCCAGATGCCCAGGTCGGCCAGCGACCGGTTGGCGGCGGTCAGGGCTCCGGATCCTTCGACGATCAGCCGCTGCTGCGGGGCCACGGCGTGCCATTCGGCCGGTGCCTCGAGGACCCAGTCCCAGCGCCGCCACCGGCCCGTCCTGCCGTGGGCGCGGGGCGTCAGTAATTCGTCGTGCACGTGCTCGACGGCCCAGGCCAGGCCGTCCCAGCCGGGGTAGATGTCGTCGAGGGTGACCACGACGCTGTCCACCCACCGGGCGGTGAGCATCGTCGCCAGGGTGGACTTGCCGGACCCGGAGCGGCCGCCGATCAGCACGGTGCGTGCCTCCGTGCCGTCGAGTCGGCGCGCGAGGTCGTCAGGAACCAATGAAATTCCAGTGTCCGGTGTGTACCGACACGGCGATCGCGGTCACGGCGATCACCGAACCTGCGGCGATCACCGCGATCTCGGCGCCCGCGAACCGCGACGGGCGGGCCCAGGTGCGGGTCGGGTACGCGCCGAACCCCCGGGCCTCCATCGCCGTGGCCAGCATGGATCCGCGCCGGACGGCGAAGACCAGCAGCGCGAATGCCTGGCCGGCGGTGCGCCGCAGCCGGTCCTGGTCGGCGACGCCCCGCGCGCGGCGGGCGTAGCCGAGATACCGCCAGTCCTGCCGCAGCAGCCCGACCAGGCGCAGCCCCGCCAACGCGCCGAGCACGAAGCGCGCGGGCAGCCGCAACACCTGCCCCAGGCCGTCGGCGAGTTCGGTCGGGTCGGTGTCGATGAACAGCACCACCGACGGCAGCGCGATGGCCAGCACGCGCAGGAACGTGGCCACCGCCAGTTCGACCGAGCCGTCGCTGACGGTGATCAGCAGGAACTGCCAGTGCACGACACCGCTCGGCTCGCCGTAGAGCAGGATGGTCAGCGCGGTCAGCCCGGCGAAGACCACCAGCATCGACCCGCGGATCAACAAGGGGCGCAACGGGATCCGCAACGCCAGGAACAGGATCAACTCCAACGCCAGCGCGGTGGTTGCCGACACCCAGTCCAGGCTGAGCACCAGTCCCACGGCGATGACCAGTGCCGCGGCCAGCCGTGCGACCGGATTGATCCGGCTCACCGGTCGGCCCTCTCGGCCACAGCGGGCGAGGACAACTCGACGCGTTGGTCGGCGAGCAGGTCGGTGAAGTCGGTGTCATGGGTGATCGCCACCACCGCGGTTCCGTCGTCGGCGATCTCGGCGAGCAGGCAGATCAGTTCCTCCCACGTCGTGCGGTCCTGCCCGAACGTCGGTTCGTCCAGGACGATCACCGCCGGTGCGGTGGCCAGCACCGTGGCCACCGACAGCCGTCGCTGTTCGCCGCCGGACAATGTGTACGGGTTGGCGTCGGCGAGTGTGCTCAGTCGCAGCCGGTCCAGCAGCGCGTCACAGGTCCGGTCGATCCGATCCCGACGGTGGCCGAGCGCCCGCGGACCCAGCGCCAGTTCGGCACGCACACTCGCGGTGAGGAACTGGTGTTCGGGGTTCTGGAACACACTGCCGATGCGGGTCAACAGGTCCCGCGACTTCCAGTCCACCGGCCGACGCCGGCCGGGCGCCGGCGCGAATCCGGGGTGCGCCTCGAGCGTTCCGCCGCGCGGGGGCAGCAGCCCGCCCACCGAAAGGGCGAGTGCGGACTTTCCCGCACCGTTGGGGCCGGTGACGACGGTGACCGACCTGCGGCGCAGCGTGAAGTCCAGCGGCTGCGTGCCGGGCCCGCCGGGATGGGCAGCGGTCAGGGCGACGGCGTCGAGTACCGGGTCTGCGGGCCGGCGGTCGCGGGTCACCGACGGCAGCGGCACGTCGGGCAGCCAGACGCCGGCGCGCGTCAGTGAGTCGTGCTGTTGCCTCAGTGTGGGCTCGGGTGGCCCGTCGGCGATCACCTCGCCGGTGGCGCCGAGCACGACCACCCGGTCGACGACGGGAAGCCACACCTGCGTGCGGTGTTCGACGACCACGAGGGTGGCCCCGGTGTGCGCGGCGGCCGCGGCCACCGCGTCGCGGACCTCCACCACGCCGGCGGGATCGAGATTGGCCGTCGGCTCGTCGAGCAGGATCAGGCCGGGGTCCATGGCCAGCACCCCTGCCAGCGCGAGGCGCTGCTGCTGGCCGCCGGAGAGCCGGGACGTGTCCCGGCGCAACGGCACGTCGAGACCGACCGCCGCCAGCGCCCGGCGCACGCGGGGCCAGATCGCGTCGCGTTCGGTGCGGAAGTTCTCCATCCCGAACGCCACGTCGTCGCCGACCCGGGACAGGATCACCTGCGAATCCGGGTTCTGCAGGACCATGCCGATGCGGTGCCGGCGGTCCTGCGGTGCCGCGCCGTCGACCAGCAACCGCCCTGACTCGTCACCGTCCTCGCTGCCGCCGAGCAGCCCCGCAAGTCCTTGCAGCAGAGTCGATTTGCCCGAACCCGAGGGGCCGAGCAGTAGGACCCGCTCCCCCGGTTCGATCGCCAGATCCAGACCCCGGATCGCCGCGGCGGAGCGACCCGCGTGCCGCCAGTGCCAGCCCTGGGCGCGCACGGCGACCCCGCCGGTCATCGCACCGCGCCGCCGCGAGCTGCGGTGCGCCCGGAGGCGAAGCGCGACAGCGCGCCCGTCTCGGCCAGCGCGCGCACCACGTACCACGACAGGGCGCCGGCCAGCAGGGCGCCGGAGACGATCGCCGACACGGTGTAGATCGTGGCGAACGCCGCGGCCGCGCCGGGATACCACAGCAGGAGATCGTTGACCGCGAGTGCCAGACCGGCCACCGCGCCGGCGAGGACCGCGACCGGCAGCGTCCATCGGCGGTACAGGAACGCCGCGAACACCAGCTCGGCGGCCAGCCCCTGCACCAGACCGGATTCCAGGGTGAGCACCCCCCACTGGTTGCCGACCAGCGCGGACACCGTCGCGGCGACGAGCTCGCCGTACAGCGCCGCGCCGGGCTTGCGGATCACCAGCGCGGTCAGCACCCCGGCGAACAACCAGCCGCCGCCCAACAGCGCCTGCAGGCCGGGCAGCAGCGCGCCCAGCGGGGCGCCGATGGGGTTCGACGCGACGTTCCACATCACGAACACCAGACCGGACGCGACGGCAAGGACGCTGGCCACCACGATGTCGACCACGCGCCAGCGGTACGACGGCCTGCTCATCGGATTCTCGGAACGGACGTCGGCCATCGCTTCACTCCCTACGCCGGCATTACCCGGTCAGGTTCATACGGTCGACGGCCCTGAGCCGTCCTCTCAGCGCATGGGTGTGCGCTCCCGTGTGGGTTGTCGGCTCCAACGGTACCGTCCTACCGCCGGGCCCGCGGCGCTGACTACGCCTTGGTCAGCGTGAACTGGCAGACGTCGGTGTAGCCCTCGCGGAAGAGGTCCGCGCAGCCGGTCAGGTACTTCATGTAGCGGTCGTAGACCTCTTGCGACTGCACCCGGATGGCCTCGTCCTTGTTGGCCTCCAGCGCCGCCGACCACAGTTCGAGGGTGCGCGCGTAGTGCAGGCGCAGCGGCTGCACCCGGGCGACGGTGAAGCCGGCCTTGGTGGCGTGGCTGCGCACCGTGTTCGGCTGGGGCAGATCCCCGCCCGGGAAGATCTCGTCCATGATGAATTTGAAGAAGCGGATCTTGGTCATCGTCAGCGGCAGGTCGCGCGCCTTGAACTCGTCGTCGTCGGGTTTGACGATGGTGTGCAGCATCATCACGCCGTCATCGGGCAGCGCCTGGTAGGCCATCGAGAAGAAGTCGTCGTAGCGGTCGCGGCCGAAGTGCTCGAACGCGCCGATCGAGACGATGCGGTCCACGGGCTCGCGGAACTGTTCCCAGCCCTGCAGCAGGACGCGCTTGGAGCGCTGGCTCGGGTGCTCGTCGAGGCGGCGCTGCACGTGTGCCTGCTGGTTGCGGCTCAGCGTCAACCCCACCACGTTCACGTCGTACTCGTCGATGGCGCGCAGCAGGGTTCCGCCCCAGCCGCATCCCACGTCGAGCAACGTCATCCCCGGCTGCAGACCGAGTTTGCCCAGCGACAGGTCGATCTTCGCGATCTGGGCTTCTTCGAGGGTCATGTCGTCGCGCTCGAAGTAGGCGCAGCTGTAGGTCTGCGTGCGATCGAGGAACAGCCGGTAGAACTCGTCGGAGAGGTCGTAGTGCGACTGGACGTCTTCGAAATGCGGGGTCAGGTCGCGTGCCCCGTCTTTGGCTTCTGGCAAGTCGCAAGCCTTTCCAATCGAGATGCTTAAAGATTGGCGGCCCCGCCGGTTTAGAGGACCCGTGTTGTCGTTGCGCAGTTACGCACAATACCGGAGATGGTACGGCGTCCATCGCAGGCGACCGGATCGGGCGGGTACCGTCGAGCAGGCCTATCGTGGACGGAGTCCGCGCACGTCAGCGAAAGAGAGGGAACGATGACAACTCCGGATCCCAGCTCGTTCGACGACGCCCCGGAGGCCGACGTCGTCGATCAGAATCTCCCGGTCGACGATACCGAGGACACCACGGTCTGGTCCGAGGCGCAGCGGGTGGCCGGTCGCCGCGACTGGCAGGCCAGCGAAGCCGATCTGATCGACCAGTCGATCGTCGTCCCGACCGACGACGACTCGGAATTCGATCGTTGACCAGTCCGCTGCGCGGTTCGGTGACGGTCACGATGGCCGCCCCGGCCGACCGCATCTGGGACCTGATCGCCAACGTCGAGAACATCGGTCGGTTCTCCCCGGAGACCTTCGAGGCGGAGTGGCTCGACGGCGCCACCGGGCCGGCGCTGGGTGCCCGTTTCCGCGGACACGTCCGCCGCAACGAGATCGGGCCCGTGTACTGGGCCGTCTGCCGGGTGACCGCCTGCGAACCGGGCCGCGAGTTCGGTTTCGAGGTGCTCGTCGGTGACCGGGCGGTCAACAACTGGCACTACCGGCTCGACCCGTCCGCGCAGGACCTCGGCCACACCGAGGTTACGGAGTCCTTCCACCTCAACCCCAGCCCGTTGATGTCGGTCTACGCCGTGCTCGGCGGGCAGCTCCGCCGTCGGCGCAACCTGCGCGACATGCGCAAGACCCTCGAGCGCATCAAGGCCGTCGTCGAAAAATGACCCCGTGATTGCCCGCCGTGGTGGCCGGGTATCTGACCTCGGTGACTGAGCCAAGCGATGACGTCGTCGATGCCGTCGGCAAGCTGACCGAGGGGCTCGAGTACCTCGAGCGTGCGCGGGGACACCTGTACTCCTTCCACCAATTGATGGGCCGGGCCGACCTGCTGGCCGGTGAGGCGGCCGAGATGCTGCGCGACACCGGCAACGAGGCGGTGGCCGAACGACTGGAATCCGAGCTCGTCGGCCGCAACGTGCTCGAAGGGCGCTGGACGTTCCAGATCGTCGAGGAGTTCGAGGACACCTACTGGGAGGTGTTCCGCGACCACGAACGACGGGTGCGCGAAGAACTGGTCGGCGGCGCCCGGCACCTGCACGAGTCGCGGATGAAAGAGGACCGCCGCACCGAGGGCAGAAAAGGGCACGAGTCCCGGCCCTGAAGCTACGCTGGGTCCGCATGACCTCCGACACCGGAATCGTCCCGCGGACCAACGGCGCCGCACCGCCGGAGGTCGCGCTAGGCGACGTGGACCTGAGCTCGTGGGACTTCTGGGGACTCGACGACGACGTGCGTGACGGCGCATTCGCCACCCTGCGCCGCGAAGCCCCGATCTCGTTCCATGAGGCGTTCGTCGGTGACCCGGACGCCGAGGTCGCCGGGCACTGGGTGCTGACCCGATACGACGACATCCACTACGCGAGCCGCCATCCCGAACTGTTCAGCTCGGCCCTGGGTATCACCATCGGGGACCAGACACCCGAGCTGGCCGAGTACTTCGGGTCGATGATCGCGATGGACGATCCCCGGCACTCCCGGTTGCGCAACATCGTGCGCAGCGCGTTCACGCCGCGGGTGCTGGCGGTCATCGAGGACTCGGTGCGCGACCGTGCGGGCCGCCTCGTCGAGGCGATGATCGCCGACCATCCCGACGGCCGGGCCGACATCGTCACCGCGCTGGCGGGGCCGCTGCCGCTGCAGATCATCTGCGACATGATGGGCATCCCCGAAGCCGACCATCAACGGATCTTCCACTGGACCAACGTGATCCTGGGTTTCGGTGACCCCGACATCGCGACCGACTTCGACGAGTTCATGTCGGTGGCCATCGCAATCGGGACCTACGCGTCCGAACTCGCCGACACCCGACGCAGCCATCCCGCCGACGACCTGACCACCGCCCTGGTGGAAGCCGAGCTCGACGGTGAGCGGCTCACGTCGGCGGAGGTGGCGTCGTTCTTCATCCTGCTCGTCGTCGCCGGCAACGAGACCACCCGCAACGCCATCAGCCACGGCGTGCTGGCGTTGAGTCGCTACCCCGACCAGCGCGAGGCCTGGTGGTCCGACTACGCCGCGGTCGCACCGACCGCGGTCGAGGAGATCGTGCGGTGGGCCTCGCCGGTGGCCTACATGCGCCGCACCGCCACCGCCGACGTCGAACTCGGCGGCGTGCGCATCCCGGCCGGGGACAAGGTGACACTGTGGTACGGGTCAGCCAACCGCGACGAAGCCAAGTTCGCCGATCCGTGGACGTTCGACGTGCGACGGAACCCCAACCCGCACTTGGGGTTCGGCGGCGGTGGTGCCCACTTCTGCCTCGGCGCCAACCTCGCCCGTCGCGAGATCACCGTGGCGTTCGAAGAACTGCACCGCCGGGTCCCCGACCTGACCGCGACGGCCGAACCCGACCGGCTGCACTCGGCCTTCATCCACGGGATCAAACGGTTGCCGGTGGCCTGGACCCCGCCGCGGAGTTGATCAGCGCTGCGTGACGTCGGGGCGCATCCGATCGGCGCCCCGCTGCTGATCGGTGACCGTGGCACCGTGGGTGTCGTTCGGGTCGTTCTTGTCCCGTCCCACCCGCGGGTCGAGTTCGTCGGCCTCGCTGAGGCGCGAGCTGATGTGTTCCTTTGCGCTGTCGAGGGTTTGGCGACGGCTGGCCGCGGTGTCGGCCAGGCGGGCGGCCTCGGCGGCCTTCGCATCGGCCTCGGCCTGGGCTGCCCGGGCACGGGCCTCGGCCTCCTGCGCCAGCGCCGCCTGCCGATCGACGCGGCGGCTGTCCTCGGCGACCTCCTGCCGGATGCGGTCGGCTTCCTCGGCGCGGCGACGGTGGCGGGCCTTACCCGCGAGGAAGACCACCGCGCCCAGCACGATGAGCGCGACGACGACGGCGACGATGATCCAGACGGTGTTGTCCATCTCGGCTCCTCCGATCCCGGGCCGCGTGTTGACGACCTCGTTGATTCGGCGGGTGCCCTCGCGGCCGACGGACTAAACGCTCACAGCGTGACGGTCGACGGCTGCGGTTCCACGCAGAACGACTGCGGCGGATTACCCCGCAACGCACAGCCCCGTCCGGTGGCCGTATAGCTGGTACCGGCCCGGTGCGGAGCGAAGACCTGTGCCGGCAGGATGCCGCGACCCTGTGCGCACTGGCCGGGGCCGGTGCCGCCGGTGGGCTGCAGGCACACCATCGTCTGGTAGGTCACGGCACCGTCGCAGGCTCCGGTGTCCACTGTGGCGGTGACCATGGTGGTGCCGTCGACGTCGACGAGTCGAGGCGGGCTGAGGACATAGGCGCAGGGGGCGGGCGCAGGTTGCGCAACGGCCGGCGCGGCAACCACACCGCCGGTCAGGGCGATGGCTGCCAGTAGGCCCAGACCCCGCAACATGCGCTGATCGTAGTCGCGGATCAACCGACGTGCGTGGACAACCAGTCAAGCGACCGGCGCCACGCGTCGCGCGCGGCGGCCGGGTCGTACCGGTCGCCGGTGTCGTTGAAGAACGCGTGGTTGGCGTCGGGTTCGATCACGATCTCGTGCACCAGGCCGGCGTCCTGCAGGGCTGAGCGGGCGACCGGTTCGGTGGCGTTGACCCGTTGATCGAGCGCGCCGTAGAACGCCAGCACCGCGACATCGCGGGAACGGGAGAAGTCCGGATCCTCGGGGGTGGGTCCGTAGAACGGCAGCGCCGCCGCCACTTCCGGGGCGCCGGCATCGAGCAGGCGCCACACCAGGCCGCCGCCCATGCAGAACCCGATCACGGCAACCCGGCGATCGGGGGTCCGGCGGGCCACCTCGGCCAGCCCGGAGCGGATGTCGGCGAGCATCGACGCGGGCTCGCGTCCGCCCAGCGCGGCGGTGGCCTCCGCGGGATCGGCGAATGTCGCGGTACCGCCCTGCGCGGAGAGCAGATCGATGGCCAGGCTCGAATATCCGGCACCGGCCAGGCGCCCGGCCACCGAGCGGGTCCAATCGTTGAGTCCCTTGTTCTCGTGGATCACCAGGACGGCGCCGCGCGCATCGGGCGCCTCTGCCCACGCACCCTGCAGCGTCGAGTCGGGTCCGTCCCACTGGACCGGCGAGGTCGGCCGGGCCGCGTCCATGCCGGGTGGCGGTGCGCCGTCGGGACCTCCGGACGGCGTCGGGGCCGCGGGGTCGTCGCCGCGCCCGCACGCGGCGATCAGCGCCGTCGCCGCGGCCGTGCCGACACCGAGCAGGGCCAGGCGGCGCAGAGCCTCTCGCCGCGACAGCAGGCCGTCGACGTGGTCGGTGGCGATCTCTTCGGCGATGTAGCGCTGCAGCGGCGTCACCGCCCCGATTATCCGCGCGGGACGGCGCCCCCAGGCGCGAGTAGACAAATCCCCCGATCTGTTGACACCTGTATGCATGCGCTGTTCGATGAGGCTGTGACCTACGACACGATCATCAGCGGAGCCCGCTGGTTCGACGGCAACGGCGGTCCTTCGGCCGTGCGCAACCTCGGTATCCGCGACGGCCACGTGGTCGCGATCAGGGCCGACGCCCTCGACGCCACCGGCTGCCGCCAGGTGATCGACGCGCGCGGCAAGTGGGTGCTGCCCGGCATGATCGACATCCACACCCACTACGACGTGGAGGTGCTCGACGGCCCCGCGCTGTCGGAATCGCTGCGCCACGGCGTCACCACCGTGGTGGTGGGATCCTGCTCGCTGTCCACCGTGCACGTCGACCCCGTCACCGCAGGCGACATCTTCGGCCGGGTCGAGGCGATCCCCCGCGACCACGTCATCTCCGCGGTGCAGCGCCACCAGAACTGGTCCGGACCCGAGGACTACATCGACTCGCTGGAGGCGCGGCCGCTGGGCCCCAACGTCGCGGCGTTCCTCGGCCACTCCGATATGCGGGCGGCGACCATGGGCCTCGACCGCGCCACGCGTTCCGAGGTGACGCCCTCCCCCGGTGAGCAACTCCGGATGGAGCGCATGCTGGTCGACGCGCTGCGTGCCGGATTCCTCGGCATGTCGTCGATGGAACTGCGCTTCGACAAGCTCGACGGCGAGGTGTGCCGGTCCCGCACACTCCCGTCGACCTATGCCCACCGGACCGAACGACGCCGACTGGCCGCTCTGCTGCGCCGCTCGGGCCGTGTCCTGCAGTCCGCGCCCGACATCGAGAACCCCGCCAACATCGGAGTGCACCTGCTGCGGTCGCTGGGGCTGGGACGTGCCCCACTGAAGACCAGCCTGCTGTCGGCAGCCGACGTCAAGACCAACCCCCTGGCCTGGCGGGCGCTCGGTCCGATGGCGCGGCTGGCCAACCGGCTGGGCGGCGACTTCCGCTGGCAACACCTGCCGGTGCCCTTCGAGGTGTACGCCGACGGCATCGACTTCGTCATCTTCGAGGAGTTCGGATCCGGCGAGGCCGCGCTGCACCTGAAGGACGAACTCGAACGCAACGACATGCTGCGCGACCAGGACTACCGCCGCCGGTTCCGCAAGGACTACGAGAACAAGCTCGGCGTCCGGGTGTGGCAGCGCGACTTCTTCGACGCCGAGATCGTCGGCTGCCCAGACGCTTCCGTGGTCGGCAAGTCCTTCGGCCAGGTGGGTCGCGAGCGCGGCGACATCCACCCGGTCGACGCATTCCTGGACCTGGTGGTCGAACACGGAAAGTCGTTGCGCTGGCGCACCACGATCTCCAACCACCGGCCGGCTGCACTGCGTGCGATGGCCGTCGATCCCGGCCTGCAGATGGGTTTCTCGGACGCGGGCGCCCACCTGCGCAACATGGCGTTCTACAACATGGGACTGCGGCTGCTGCGTCATGTGCGCGACGCCGAACGGGCCGGCACACCCTTCATGACGGTCGAGCACGCGGTGCACCGGCTCACCGGGGAACTGGCCGACTGGTACCGCATCGACGCCGGCCATCTGCGCCTCGGTGACCGCGCCGACCTGGTCATCGTCGACCCCGAACACCTGGACGGCACGCTCGACGACTACGCCGAAGAGGCCGTCGACATCTACGGCGGGCTGTCCCGCATGGTCAACCGCAACGACGACACCGTGTCTGCGGTGTTCGTCGGCGGCCGGGCGGTCTTCACCGGCGGAAAGCCGACCGGCGTGCTCGGCCGGCGGCGCACCGGACAGTTCCTGAGGGCCGGCGAGCACACCCCCGCCCTCGCGGCTCAGGAAGGAGAACTGGCCGATGTCAGCTGATCTCGAGGCCACGGTCACCGGCATGTGGGCCGCCCTGTCGGCCCGCGACTGGGACGGCGTGCAGACGTTCCTGTCCCCGGACTGCATCTACCTCGACGTGCCGGTCGGGCCGGCCGCAGCCGCCCGTGGTCCCGCCGACATCGTCAAACGGCTCAAGATCGGCATCGAACCGCTGGCGGCCTACGAGAACTTCCCCGGCCTCATGGTGACCAACGGCACCGACGTGATGTACGAGCACAGCGAGCAATGGCGTTGGGACAGTGGTGAATCCGCACTTCTGCCGTTCGTGTCCGTACACCGGGTAGAAGGCGGCAAGATCACGCTGTGGAAGGACTACTGGGACATGGCCGGTCTGGCCAACCACGCGCCCCCGACCTGGCTCGAGGACTTCGCCAACGCTGACATGTCCTGGATGTTCGACGCGACCGGCCTGGTCTGAGAGGAAGTCCCATGCTCGATGTGAAGATCACCGGCGGAACCGTCGTCGACGGTACCGGCGCGCAACGGTTCCGCGCCGACGTCGGCGTCAAGGACGGTCGCATCATCGAGGTGCGCCGCCGCGAGGGCGACGATGCCGGGCTGCAGACCGAGGCCGCCGAGACCATCGACGCGACCGGTCGGATCGTCGCTCCGGGATTCGTCGATGTGCACACGCACTACGACGGACAGGTCAGCTGGGACGAGACGCTGGAACCGTCGAGCCTGCACGGGGTGACCACCGTGGTCGGCGGCAACTGCGGCGTCGGGTTCGCGCCGGTTCGGCCCGGCCGCGAACAGTGGCTGATCGAGCTGATGGAAGGGGTCGAGGACATCCCGGGATCGGCGCTGGCCGAGGGCATTACCTGGCAGTGGGAGAGCTTCCCGGAGTATCTGGACGCCATCGACAAGCGTCAGTTCGCCATCGACTACGGGACCCAGATCGCCCACAGCGCCGTGCGCGGCTACGTGATGGGTGAACGGGGCGCGCGCAACGAGGACGCCACCGCCGAGGACATCGACGCGATGGCGCGGATCGTCAGAGAAGGGATCGAGGCTGGGGCGCTGGGCTTTTCGACGTCACGCACGGAAGCCCACCGTGCGCTCGACGGCACCGTGATGCCGGGAACCTACGCCGTCGAGGCGGAGCTGCTCGGGCTGGGCCGGGCGATGGCGGCCGGTGGCCAGGCGGTCTTCGAGTGTTCCCCGGCCGGCACCGCGGGCGAAAACGACGCAGCCTCGCTGACCGAACTCGATCTGCTGACCCGCATCGCCGAGGACATCGACAGACCTGTGTCGTTCACGCTGCTGCAGACCGGAGGTGCGCCGACGCTGTACCGCGAGCAGCTCGACCGCATCGGCAAGGCGCACGACAACGGGATCGCGGTGTACGGCCAGTTCGCGGCGCGTCCCTTCGGGATGCTGTTCGGATTCCCCGGATATCACGCCTTCACCCACCGGCCCACCTTCCGCGCGCTGAAGGCGCAGCTCGGGCCGCAGGAACTCGCCGCCAAGTTGGCCGAGCCCGCGGTGCGCGCGGCGATCCTCTCCGAGAGCGACCTTCCGCCGCAGCCGATTCCGCTGTTCGACGGGCTGTTCGCGCTGGTGCAGTACTCCCTCGACCGGATCTACCCGATGGGCAATCCGCCCGACTACGAGCCGACGCCCGACATGACGGTCGCCGCGATCGCTCAACGGACCGGCGCCGACCCGTTGGCCGTGCTCTACGACCTGATGCTCGAGGACAACGCGACGGCCATGCTGATGCTGCCGTTCTTCAACTACGCCGACGGCAACCACGACGCGATCTACGAGATGATGTCGCACCCGGGCACCGTGTCGGGCCTGTCCGACGGGGGCGCGCACTGCGGGCTGATCTGTGATGCGTCCTATCCGACGTTCCTGCTGACCCACTGGGCGCGCGACCGCCACCGCGGACCCAAGTTCTCGCTGGAGACCGTGGTGCGCAAGCAGACCCTGGACACCGCAACACTTTTCGGACTGTCCGACCGTGGTGTGATCGCGCCGGGCAAGAAAGCCGACATCAACGTCATCGACATGGCGGCGCTGCAACTGGACGTGCCGAAGATGGTCTACGACCTGCCCGCCGGCGGCCGGCGGCTGATCCAGAGCGCGTCGGGCTACGACGCGACCGTGGTCAGCGGCGTGGTGACCCGCCGGCACGGTGCCGACACCGGTGCCCGCCCGGGCCGGTTGCTGCGCGGGGTGCGCTGAACTACAGGGTGATCTTGCAGCTCTGCCCGATGTCGAGGGTGCGCAGCATCCGTCCCATGCCCACCCACATCGCGCACGAGATGGCCAGGTCGGTCAGCAACTCGTCGTCGAAATGCTCTGCGGCGCGGCGCCAGAAGTCCTCGTCGTCGCGCAGGCCGGTGTGGTCGGTGGCGAAGCGATGCGCGAACTCCATCGCGATGCGTTCGGCGTCGCTGTAGCCGGGCCAGGTCCGCCACTGCGTGGCGTAGTCGTAGAACTCCTCGGTGATGCCGTTGTCCTCACCCTGCGAGTCACGGGTGTTCTGGCAGACCACACACTCGTTGGCGTAGGCGATCACGATCCGGGCCGCCTCGCGCACCCGCATGGGCAGCCGGCTCTTGGTGTAGACGGCGTTGGTGAACTCGGCCATCGCGGCCCCCAGATCGGGTGACTTCACGGCGAATCCGGTCACGTCGTCGTCGGCGAAATCTCCGATACGGCTCATGTCCCGCATGGTAGCCGCGTCACCGGGCGGCGGCGGCCAGTTGCGTGCGGTCGTCCTCCCAGTCGCGCTGCACGAGCAGGCGCTGGGCGATCTTCTCCAGCGCAGCCTCGACCTCGGCGCGGTCGGGCCGGCCTTCGAAACCCGGTGAACTCTCCAGCTTCGCGATGATCCTGCTGACCAGCGCCGCGGACGTCGCGTCGACCTGCCGGGCGCCGGATTGCGTCAGCCACAGTTGATCACCCGTGCGCAGGGCGTGTCCGCAGTCGACGAGCCGGTCGAACGTGGGCTCGAGCACCTCCGGTGGCACCCGCAGCCGCTCGGCCATCTCGGTCAGTCGGGCCGAGCCGAATACCTGGCTCTGCCGGTAGATCTGGATCATCGCCCACAGCAGGGCCACGTCGGATTCGCAGCCGCAGGTGCCGGCGATGCTGCGCAGCCGAATGTCGGGTGACTGCCGGATCAGGCGGGCCACGGAGGTCTCGAGCATTTCCTCGGGCGTGTCGGAGGTGGGCATCGCGAAGCCCTCCCCCATGTCCAGTGCGCCGGCGGTCTCGATGTCCTGCAGCGGCACCTGCTTGAGCATCAACGCCACGATGAAGCCGAGAGCGGCGACGGGCGCCGCGAAGAGGAACACCAGACCCAGCGAGTCCGCGTAGGCGGTGACGACGGGTGCGGCGACGGCGTCGGGCAGTCGGTGCAGCACCTGGGGGGACTCGCCGGCCGCCGGCGGAGCGCCGCCGGCGGCCAACGCCGGCGCGATGCGCGCGTCGAGGAAGTTGGCGAACAGCGACCCGAAAATGGCCGCGCCGAACGAACTTCCGATGGTGCGGAAGAACGTCACCCCCGAGGTGGCCACGCCGAGGTCGGAGAACTTCACCGTGCTCTGCACGATCAGGATCAGCACCTGCATGCACATCCCGATCCCGGTGCCGAGGATGAACAGGTAGGCGCTCTGCTGCAGCATCGGCGTCGTCTGGTCCATGCGGGACAGCAGCAGGAAGCCGAGCACCATCACCGCGGTGCCGACGACCGGGAAGATCTTGTACCGGCCCGTGCGACTGACCAGCACCCCGCTGCCCATCGAGGTCAACAGCAGGCCGGCCACCATCGGCAGGGTGCGCAGCCCGGACTCCGTGGCCGACACGCCGTCGACGAACTGCATGAACGTCGGCAGGAAGGTCAGCGCGCCCAGCATGGCGAAGCCGACGATGAACGACAGGATGCAGCACACCGTGAACACCGGGCTGGCGAACAACCGGATGGGCAGGATCGGTTCGCGTGCCCGCAACTCGACGCGCACGAAGGCCGCCAGCGCGAGGGCCGACCCGGCGAACAGGCCGATGATCGTCGGGGAGGACCACGCGAAGGTGCTGCCGCCCCAGCTCGTGGCCAGCGTCAGCCCAGAGGCGCCCAGGCCGATCAACGCGATACCGGCGTAGTCGATGACCGGCCGGCCGCGTCGCTGCAGCGCCGGAATGGTGGTCAGTGCCACGATCAGCACGACGATGCCGATCGGCACGTTGATCCAGAACGCCCACCGCCAGCTCAGGTGGTCGGTGAAGTAGCCGCCCAGCAGCGGCCCGATGACGGTGGTGACGCCGAAGACCGAACCCAACGCGCCCTGATAGCGGCCCCGGTCGCGCAGCGGGATTACCTCGCCGATCAGCGCCGCGGCGGTGACCATCAGCGCGCCGCCGCCGATGCCCTGCAGCGCCCGCGACGCGACCAGCATCCCCATCGACGAGGAGATGCCGCACAGGACCGAACCGATCAGGAAGAACACGACGGCCGTCGCGAAGACGATCTTGCGGCCGAACAGGTCCCCGAGCTTGCCGACGATCGCGGTGGCGATCGTCGAGGCCAACAGGTAGCTGGTGACCACCCACGCCTGATGACCGGCACCGCCGAGGTCGGCGGCGACCGTCGGCAGGGCCGTGGCCACGATCGTCTGATCGAGTGCCGCGAGGAACATGCCCAGCACGACGGCGACGAAGATGACGTTGCGCCGCTGCGGGCTCACCGGTGTGGGTTCTGTCGGCTCCGCCGTCGCGGGGCGCGCTTCGGGAGAAGCCGTCATACCTGCCTTCCTGCTCGAGCGTGAACTTCGCTCGGACTATCGTTAGATAGCCTATGGAAGTTACGCCGGTCAGGAAGCTTTCATTCCCGTGGGGTCGGGGGTCGAACCGTCACTTCGGGGGACGCGACACGCACTGGGCCATGTAGAGCTCCTCGCCGAGCTTGCCCATCAGCTCGAGCTGGGTCTCGAGATAGTCGATGTGAAGCTCCTCGTCGGCGAGGATTTTCTCGAACAGCGTCGCGGTGGTGGCGTCGCCCTTCTCGCGGCACATCTGGATGCCCGGCTTGAGGCGGGCCACCACCTCGTACTCCACGGCGAGGTCGGCCTCGAACTGCTCGCGCAGCGTCTGTCCGACGCGCAGCGAGAACAGACGCTGGTAATTCGGCAGGCCGTCGAGCAGAAGAATTCTGTCGGTGATGTGCTCCGCGTGAATCATTTCTTCGATGGATTCTTTGCGGGTGTGTTCGGCCAATTCGGTGAAGCCCCAGTTTTCTTGCATCTTGGAATGCAGGAAATACTGATTGATCGCCGTCAGTTCACTGGTCAATTGCTCGTTGAGCAATTTCAGAACCTCTGGATCGCCTTGCATGACCGCTCCTATACGCGTGGTGGGCTGATCGCGTGCGCTATCTACACGGGCTGTGTGTGAACACTTCCAATCTAGTCCAGAAAGCCGGCGATGTCGCCGCCATTTCCGGTGTCGCAGCGGGAATTTCGCGCGGTGGACGCTCGGACTGACGCGCTTGGACCTCGAATCCGGACCCAACTCTGGACTGCCTAGGCTAAGTAAGGTTAGACTTCGCTAACCCTTCTGCCCGGTCGAGATAGGTAAGGATATCCAATGGGTGACTACGGTCTGCACTCATTCATTCTTGCCTGCGATTTCCGTGTCGACGACGTCGACCGGATGTGGAAATGGTTGAAGAAACAACGCGATGCGCTGGCGCGAATGGGTGCTCACCACGTCGTGTTGTACGAATCGATCTGGGAACCGCGCCGGGTGTTGACCACGATCGGGATCAGGCAGGCGAATTCCATTCGAGAAGTGCTCCGCTCACCGGCGATTTTCGAATTGTTCGACATTTCCGGTGCCGAGGACATTCCACCGATATTCGGTGGCGAGGTGGTCGAGAAGATCGACATCAGCGGTCCCCGCTCCGAGCGACACGTCGGCCGGGTCGTGGTGGGCGTGGTCTCCTCGGTCGACGACGTGCCGACGCTGATGGTCAAGATCCACGACGGCCTCGAACGCTTCAAGGCCGGCGGAGTCCGCAAGATCTGGGTCTACCGGGCGCTCGACGACGGTCAGGAGGTGTTGATCCTGCAGGAGATCGAAGACGAGGCCAAGGTGCGCCAGTGGATCGAGCACCCCGACGCCGCCGCGGAATGGATGACCAACGCAGGGATGGGCCCCTACCCCACGCGCTTCGTCGGCCGCTTCGCCGACCTGATGAGCGTCGGCGAACCGAGTTAGCCACCACCATGTTCGTCTGCCTGTGCACCGGGACCACCAGCCACACCGTCACCGAGGTGGTCGCCAACGGTGCGCGCACGTCCCGGGAGATCGCCGAGGCGTGCGGTGCCGGGGGCGACTGCGGCCGGTGCCGCCGCACCCTGCGCGCCATCATCGAGGCGCACTTCGCCGAGCGCGCGCCCGATCGGGTCACCGGCTAGCTTTCGCGTTTACCGGTGAATTCAGCCAGGGCCGCGGCATTCGCCGCGCCGCCCAACAGTTCCGCGAACGCCGCGTTCTCGAACTCGGTCGCCGCGGCCATCCCGGCCCGGAACGGTTCGACAACCGCCTTCTTCACCGCCACCAGACTCGGGATGGACCGGGCCGCGAGGATGTCTGCATGCCGGCGCGCCTCGGGCAGCAACTCGTCGGGCTCGCAGATCTTCCACGCGATGCCCATCCGGTGCGCCTCCTCGGCGTCGACCCACTCCGAGGACAGCAACATCCAAGCCGCGTTCTGGCGACCGATCAACTGCGGCAGCAGGTAGGACGACGCCGCCTCGGGTGCCACCCCCAGGCTGGTGAACGGACACTTCAACCGCGCGGTCGTGGACATGAACACCAGGTCGGCGTAACCGAGGATGGTGGTGCCGATGCCCACCCCGACGCCGTTGACCGCGCAGATCAGCGGCTTGGACAGCGCGGTGAGCGCCTCGATCATCGTGGCGAAGTGGCTGCCGTTGGTGGTCAGGGACCCGTCGGCGATCCCGGCCGCCATCTCTTTGAGGTCGTTGCCCGCGCTGAACGCGCGGCCGGCGCCGGTGAGCAGCACGACGGCGACGTCGGGATCGGCGTCGGCGTCGCGCAGCGCGGTCGCGGTGGCGAGGTAGAGCGCCTCGTTGAACGCGTTGAGCGCCTCGGGACGATCCAGGACGAGGGTGCGGACGCGGTTGTCGTCGCTGATCTGCAGGCTCACGGCTGCACTGTATCCGCGCGCCGGAACGGGTCCCGCACCATATAGCGACTCGTCGGGATCGTGTCGACGTCGCGGTCGGCGCCGAAAGCCGCGGTGCTGGCGAGCATTCGTGCCATCCGGTCGCGCAGGTCGTCGTCGTCGGCGGCGCCGAAGAACGCGTGCAGGTCCGCCGTCGCCTCGATCGGGAACAGCTCCTCGACGATCGCCGACACCGCCGGAGCGCCGGCGGTCAGCGGGCGCACCACGGTGTTCTGCACGTATCCGAACGTCGACTGCGTCTCGATCGCGACCGGCGTGTGGTCACCGTGCCACCGCGCCAGCCAGGTCGACACGGCCATGTCCGCGGGACGCCGCAGCAATGCGATGTTCGCCAGCCCCGGGGTGCGCCGGCCGGGCTCGGTCGACGGCGGCGTCAGCGGAACCGACTCGGTGACCAGGTACGCCGCCGCCTCATCACACATGGCGGCCAGAAGTGTTGTGGCAGAGGTCATCTGCTCGCCGTAGTACTGCTCGGTCCACAAGCTGACCACCGCGACGACCGGAGGATCCAGCGTGGTCAGCGTCATCAGCGAGTCGGTGACCACCGCATCGCGGACATGGATCGTCAAACCCGGGACCCCGAGGGCGCAGAGGTCGGCCGCCACCTCGGTCCGCAACCGCTCGCACCACGGCTCGTCGGGCAGCGCGCCACGCAGCGTGACGATGACTTTCTCCACTCCGGTCAACCTAGCGGGCCAGAATGGAGGCGTGGACATGGGCCGCGCACTTCGTCCGGTGATGCCGGACCCGGTACTGGTGCGATGTCTGCTCGCGGTCGCCGTGGTGACTCTGGTTGCGGTGCTGTGGGGGCCCGCGGGATCGGCCACCGCGGTGGGAGGCGCGGCGGCGGTCGCCGGCGCGGCTGCGCTACGGGACAGTCCGCGCAACCGGATCCCACTGGTGGTGGGGATCTCGGTCCTGCTGGGCGCGGCCGTTCTGCTGGGCTCCGCGACGGCGGCCTACCCGTGGATCTTCGTGGCCGTGGTGGCGGTGTGGTGTTTCGGTGCGGCGATGCCGTGGGCGCTGGGCACCAACGCGGGGCTGACCACGACCGCGTCGGCCGCGCTGCTGGTGATCGCCGTCCCGGAGACGCCGAGCTGGTCGACGACGCTGGGTACCGCCGGGCTGGCGGTCCTCGGCGGACTGCTGCAGGCCGGACTGGTCGCGGCGTTCCCGCCGCGCCGGTGGCTGCGCCAGCGCGACGCTCTGACCGCGGCCTACCAGTCGCTGGCCGACGACGCACGGGCCTACGCGGTCACCGACCGGCACCCGCCAGAGCGCGACGACTCCGCGTTGGTCACCCTGCGGTCGGCGTTCGCCGACCTCGACGGCCAACCCCGACGCCGACCCGCCCAGTACCGCAGCTGGTATGCGCTCCCGGAACAAATCTCGGCGAGCCTGCGTGAGCTCGCTGCCGCCGACGGGATGACAGCGGTCCTCGAGGCCGCCGCGGACACCCTGGCCGCCGTCGCCGACAGCGGATCCGACGCGGGCCCGCGCGCCGACGCCGCGATCCAGCGGCTGGACGGCGCGGTCGAGCAGATCGACGGCGCGCACGCCCCTGCCGCGCAACGCCTGGCGGTGCAGTGCCACGAAGCCGTCGCGATCCGGCTGGGCGACTTCGTGCCGTCCACGCCCGACATCGTCCGGTTGCGCCGCCCCGAACTGCGGACCTCGCTGAGGGCCGCGACCCAACTGATGCGCGACCACATCCGTTGGCGATCACCGGTGTTCCGGCATGCGCTGCGGTTGGCGGGGGCCGTGACATTCGCCGTCGCGCTCGAGCGCTACGCCGACGCCGTGCACAACCCGTGGCTGCCGCTTGCGGTGCTTCTGGTGCTGCGACCCGAAACCGCCCACACCTACACACGTTGCGCCGGCCGGCTGGCGGCCGCGGTCGTGGCGCTGGCCGTCACCGCATCGCTGCTCGCGGCACTGCACCCGCCGGCCGTGCTGATCGCGGCGGTCGCGGTGCTGATGATCGGCGTCACCGTCGCGGTGGCCCACCACGGCTATCTTGCGACGACCGCGGCGCTGGTCACGGCGGTGGTGTTCCTGCTCGCCGTGTCCGACGTCGGCACCGCGCCGCCGGTGACCGAACAGGTGCTCGGTGTCCTGGTCGGTGGCGCGCTCGCGGTGCTCGCGCACGTAATCCTGCCCGACGACGAACTCACGCGCCTCGAGCAGCGCGCCGGTGAACTCCTCAAGACCGAGATCGACTACGTCACCACCGTCATCAAGGCCTACCTGCACGTGCTGCCCGCGCCGTCGGAGACGCTGGCGACGGCGTGGCAGCGGGCGTTCCGGGCGCGCGCGGCGTTCGAGGCCGCCTGTGGGGCGGCCCGTCTGGAGTCCCGGGAACTACGCCACTGGCTGCGCGCATACCGCACGGCGCTCAACGGGATCACCGCGTCGTGCAGCACGTTGGAGACCGATCTGCCCATCTCTCCCCCGATGGTCCACAACAGCGAGTTCTTCCTGGCGGTCGACGCCTACCTCGAGTCGTTGAGCGGTGATCCGCCCACCCCGGACACCCCGTGGGTCATCGACACCACCGAGTTGAACGCCGCGGACCGGCGGTTGCGCGACGCGGTGCCGCGCCACGGCCTGGACAAGGCGTCGGCGCGCGTGCTGGCGGCCGAAATCGGGGCGATCACACGCAATCTGACGACCATCGCCGTCACTGCCGGGCCCACCGCGGCTCGATGAACACGCCCTCGGCCCGCACCGTCGGACCGTCTTCGTCGGCGATGTGCCCCTCGGCGTAGGTCTTCACCCCGTCGGTGCGGGTGAGGCGTGCGACCAGGTGCAGCGGTTTGCCCAGCGGGGTCAGCCGCAGGTACCGCAGAGTCAGCGTGCCGGTCAGTCGGTGGACGTCGGGGGCGCTCACCGCCTCGCCCAGCACATGGTCGAGCAGTTCGGCCGACACCCCGCCGTGCACGTGGCCCGGCGGGCCTTCGAAGGCGGCTCCGAGCACGAAGTCGCTGCGCACCGACCCGTCGGCCAACCGCCGCACCACCAAGGGTGGCGCGGTCGGGTTGCGGACCCCCACCACCGCGTTCCCCCACGGCATCGGCTCGCCCTCGGCGCTGTAACGGATGCCGAAGGAACCCGGGCGTTGCGCGCTACGCAGGCGTCGCGTCGCGGACTCGATGTCGGCGATCGAGGCCCTGACCTGTTCGGGGCCCACCTCGGTACGGATCGAGGCGTCGATCAGGTCGCGTACCGCCTCCGTCAGCGGCTCGTAGCAGGCCCGCAGGCGTGCGACGTCGTCGGCGCCCAGATCGTCGACGCGGGTGTACTCCAGCATCTTCTGACTAGACCACGATCCGCCCGCCCCCTGTCGCGGTGGGGTGGGAAACTCGAGAGCATGGCCGTCACCGACTCCGACCTGATCCACTTGCGCCGATGTGTCGAACTCGCGCGCACGGCCCTCGACGGTGGTGACGAGCCGTTCGGGTCGCTGCTGGTCGACGGGCGCGGCGTCGTCCGGTTCGAGGACCACAACCGGGTCCAGCACGGCGACGCCACCCGCCACCCGGAGTTCGAGATCGCCCGCTGGTCGGTGACGCAGCTCAGCGTCGAGGAGCGGGCCGCGGCCACCGTCTACACCTCCGGGGAGCACTGCGTGATGTGTGCCGCGGCGCATGCGTGGGTAGGCCTCGGACGCATCGTCTACGCGGCGTCGACGGCGCAGCTGACCGGATGGCTGCAGGAGTGGGGCGCGCCCCGCCCACCCGTCGCGCCGCTACCGATCACCGACGTGGCACCGGGATGCGACGTCGACGGTCCGGCAGACGAGCTGACCGAGGAGATGAAGGCGTTGTAGGCGAGAGCGTTTCGGCCATGACCGAACCGGCATGGGTCCAGCACACCCTCTGGTGGCATGTCTATCCGTTGGGATTCGTGGGCGCCCACCCCGCCGAGTCGCCGCCCGGTCCCGACGAGCACAGGTTGCGTCGCCTCGTCGACTGGCTGGACCACGCCGTGGAACTGGGGGCCTCCGGGCTCGCGCTCGGTCCGATCTTCGCCTCCCGCACCCACGGTTACGACACGACCGACCACCGGCGCATCGACCCGCGGCTGGGCACCGAAGCCGACTTCGACCACCTCGTCGCCGAGGCGCGCAGGCGTGGTCTGCGGATACTGCTCGACGGCGTCTTCAACCACGTGGGAACCGATTTCCCGCGGCTGGCCGCGGCCTCCCTGGAATCGGACTCCTCGTGGTTCCGGTTGCGCGGCAACACGTTCGACACGTTCGAAGGGCACGACGAGCTGGTCGTGCTCAACCATGCCAACCCCGAGGTCGTCGACTACACCGTCGAGGTGATGTGTCAGTGGTTGGCGCGCGGTGCCGACGGCTGGCGGCTCGACGCGGCCTACGCGGTGCCCGACCGGTTCTGGGCGCAGGTCCTGCCGAGGGTCCGGGAGCGGTTCCCCGAATCGTGGTTCGTCGGCGAGGTGATCCACGGCGACTACGCCGCGCGCGTGGACGACTCGGGGTTCGACTCGGTGACCCAGTACGAGTTGTGGAAGGCCGTCTGGAGCAGCCTCAACGACGCGAACCTGCACGAATTGGACTGGGCGCTCAAGCGGCACAACGACTTTCTCGAGTCCTTTGTCCCGATGACGTTCATCGGCAACCACGACGTCACCCGCATCGCGAGCCGGCTGACCGACCCCGCCCACGTCGAGCACGCCCTGGTGGTCCTGCTGACCACCGCGGGCACGCCCAGCATCTACGCCGGCGACGAGGTCGCCTACCGGGGCGTGAAGGAGGAACGGTTCGGCGGCGACGACGCGGTGCGGCCCGAGTTCGGCGCACCCTTCGAGGGTGTCGGCGAACACGGCCATCAGATCTTCCGCGCCCACCAGCACCTGATCGGACTCAGACGTCGCCACCCGTGGCTGCACACGGCACGGACCGTCCCGCTGCGGGTCACCAACACCGGATACGTCTATCTGACCCGGAACGGTGACGACGCGCTCGTCGTCGCGCTCAACGTCGACGACGAGCCACTGCCCTTGTCGCTCAACGAATTCGGGATTAGCCGAGCGCAGGTGGTCGCCGGGTCCGGGGCGCCGCCGAACGAGGTGGTCACCGACACCGCGGTCCCGGGTCAGGGCTGGCTGATCCTGGCGCCGCGGCACTAGCCGTCGCCGAGCAGCGCCACCGTCGCGGGATCCTCCACGCCGTCGTAGAACGTCGCGAGCACCGAGCGGAACTCCGCGGCGTCGTCACCGGCGGCCCGGGCGAACAACGTCATCGACGAGCGCACCTTCAGGTCGTCGGGCGAACCCAGGATCTCGGTCGCCGATCGGTCGGTGTGGGCGGCCAGGGCGCGGGCACACTCGCGTAGCCGCGGTCCCAGCACCGGGTGGGCCAGATAGGCCCGCGCCTCGGCGAGCGACACGATGCCGTATCGCGTGGCGGTGGAACTGCGCCCCAGGCCACGCAACTGCGGGAAGATGTACCAGATCCAGTGGCTGCGTTTGGCGCCGGCGCGCAGTTCGCCCAGCGCCGTCGAGTACGCCCGTTGCTGCGCGGAGACGAATCGTTCGAGGTCGTGCGGGTCCCGGTCGGTGGCGGCGGACACGGAAAGCAATCCTGCTCCCCTGCGTCCGACGAGTCCAGCCCGAGTCCTTTTCGTTAGCCAACCGCGACGTCGAACCGCCGTGTCGGCGCCGTACCTGCGTAGCCGCAACGTGTTTCATTACGACTGCAACGCGACGGCACAGGCGACGTCTGCGTGAGACTTGACCGGAAAGGTGGTTGGTTGCCGTTATGAAGTGGAAAGAGAAGTTGCGTGGGTCGACGAGGACCGCACTGCGGCGGGCGGCGGCCGTCGCGGTCGCGACCGCTGCGCTGCCGGGGCTGATCGGCCTCGCGGGCAGTTCGGCGACCGCCGGGGCGTTCTCCCGTCCCGGTCTTCCGGTCGAATACCTCGATGTGTTCTCCCCGTCGATGAACCGTGACATTCGCATCCAGTTTCAAGGTGGCGGACCGCGTGCGGTCTACCTGCTCGACGGTCTGCGCGCGCAGGACGACTACAACGGCTGGGACATCAACACCCCCGCCTTCGAGTGGTTCTACCAGTCCGGTCTGTCGACGATCATGCCGGTCGGCGGCCAGTCCAGCTTCTACAGCGACTGGTATCAGCCCTCGCGCGGCAACGGGCAGAACTACACCTACAAGTGGGAGACGTTCCTGACCCAGGAGCTGCCGGCGTGGCTGGAGGCCAACCGCGGGGTTTCCCGCACCGGCAACGCCGTCGTCGGGCTGTCGATGGCCGGCAGCAGCGCGCTGACCTACGCCATCTACCACCCGCAGCAGTTCATCTACGCCGGCGCGCTGTCGGGCTTCTTGAACCCGTCCGAGGGCTGGTGGCCGATGCTGATCGGTCTGGCGATGAACGACGCCGGCGGCTACAACGCCGAGAGCATGTGGGGACCGTCGTCCGACCCGGCGTGGAAGCGAAACGACCCGATGGTCAACATCAACCAGCTGGTCGCAAACAACACCCGCATCTGGATCTACTGCGGCACGGGTACCCCGTCGGAGCTCGACGCGGGCACCGCCGGCCAGAACCTGATGGCTGCGCAGTTCCTCGAAGGGTTCACGCTGCGCACCAATGTCAGCTTCCGCGATCACTACATCGCCGCCGGCGGCACCAACGGGGTGTTCAACTTCCCGGCTAACGGCACGCACAGCTGGGCCTACTGGGGTCAGCAGCTGCAGCAGATGAAGCCCGACATCCAGCGCGTCCTGGGTGCACAGGCCTCGGCCTGACGGGTTCCCGGAACCCAGGGAGCCTGCCGTTTCCCCCGAACGGCAGGCTCCCTGCTTTCGTCTGTCAGGCCGGCCACTTCATCACCCGTCGGAAGGTGAGGTTCCGGGGAACAAAATGGATCCGGTCAAGGTTGAGCGCATCAGGTTCAACTTTGGAGGTTTGATGCCTGACGTTCTGCAAGTGCCCGTGCTCTTCGTCCGTGAGCCGATCGTGCTGCCCGGCATGGTGGTGCCGATCGAACTCGACGACGCTGCACGGACTGCGGTCGAAGCCGCCCAGGCCAGCGAGTCGGCCACGTTGCTGATCGCGCCGCGGCTGGACGACCGCTACCCCACCCACGGTGTGCTGGCGTCGATCGTGCAGGTCGGTCGTGTCCCCGGCGGCGGTACGGCGGCGGTCGTGCGTGGCGGACGACGCGCGCAGATCGGCGCCGGTGCCGCGGGACCGGGTGCGGCGCTGTGGGTTTCGGTCACCGAGGTGCCCGACGGCGCGGTCACCGACGAGACCACCGGCCTGGCCGGCGAATACAAGAAGCTGCTGCTGGCAATGCTGCAGCGCCGTGAGGCGTGGCAGATCGTCGACGTGGTCAACCAGATCACCGACCCGTCGGCACTGGCCGACACGGCCGGCTACGCGTCGTATCTGACCGACCTGCAGAAGCGTGAGTTGCTCGAGACCGAAGACGTGGCCACACGGTTGCGGTCGCTGATCGAGTGGACCGGCGAACATCTCGCCGAAGTCGAGGTCAACGACAAGATCGCCGAGGACGTCCGCGCCGGAATGGACAAGCAGCAGAAGGAGTTCCTGTTGCGTCGCCAACTGGACGCGATCCGCAGGGAACTCGGTGAGCTGAATCCGGACGGCTCCGACGAGGAAGCCGACTACCGAGCCCGGGTCGAGGCCGCGGACCTGCCCGAGAAGGTGCGCGACGCCGCGCTGCGCGAGGTCGGCAAGCTGGAGCGGTCCAACGAACAGAGTCCGGAGGGTGGCTGGATCCGCACCTGGCTGGACACGGTGCTGGACCTGCCGTGGAACGTGACCACCGAGGACTCGACCGATCTGGAGTCGGCGAGAGAGATCCTCGATGCCGACCATCACGGCCTCGACGACGTCAAGGACCGCATCGTCGAATACCTGGCGGTGCGTGCCCGGCGTGCCCGGCGCGGCATGGCCGTCGTCGGCGGACGCGGATCGGGTGCCGTGATGGTGCTGGCCGGTCCTCCCGGGGTCGGCAAGACCTCGCTGGGTGAATCCGTCGCCCGTGCGCTGGGCCGCCGGTTCGTGCGCGTGGCGCTCGGCGGTGTGCGCGACGAGGCCGAGATCCGCGGGCACCGCCGCACCTACGTCGGCGCGCTGCCCGGCCGGATCGTGCGCGCCATCGGCGAGGCGGGCTCGATGAATCCCGTGGTGCTGCTCGACGAGATCGACAAGGTCGGCTCCGACTACCGCGGCGACCCTGCCGCGGCACTGCTCGAGGTGCTCGACCCGGCGCAGAACCACACGTTCCGCGACCACTACCTCGATCTCGACCTGGACCTGTCCGACGTGGTGTTCCTGGCGACGGCCAATGTGATCGAGAACATCCCGCAGGCGCTGCTGGACCGCATGGAACTGGTGGAGATCGACGGATACACCGCCGATGACAAGCTCGCCATCGCGCGTGACTTCCTGCTCCCCCGGCAGCGTGAACGTGCGGCGCTGGGCGACGACGAGGTCGTCGTCACCGATGCGGCACTGCGGAAGCTGGCCGCCGACTACACCCGCGAACCCGGTGTCCGTCAGTTCGAACGGTTGCTGGCCAAGCTGATGCGCAAGGTCACCACGCGGCTCGGTTCCGACGCCGGACGGATCGTCATCGACGAACCGGACCTGGTCGGCTACGTGGGACGTCCGCGGTTCCTGGCCGAATCGGCCGAACGCACCGCGGTGCCCGGCGTGGCCACCGGCCTGGCGGTCACCGGCCTCGGCGGCGACGTGCTCTACATCGAGGCGGGCGCGACCGACGGGGAACCGGGTCTGCAGCTGACCGGTCAACTCGGCGACGTGATGAAGGAATCCGCGCAGATCGCGCTGTCCTACGTGCGGTCGCACGCCGAACAGCTCGGCGTCGACCCCGCCCGGCTCAACCGCAGCATCCACGTGCACGTGCCGGCCGGTGCGGTCCCCAAGGACGGACCGTCGGCGGGCGTGACGATGGTGACCGCGCTGGTGTCGATGGCCACCGGGCGGCAGGTGCGCTCCGATGTCGGCATGACCGGCGAGGTCACGCTTAACGGTCGGGTGCTGCCGATCGGCGGCGTCAAGCAGAAGCTGCTGGCCGCACAGCGGGCCGGGCTGAGCACGGTGTTCATCCCGGCGCGCAACGAGGCCGACCTCGACGACGTGCCCGCCGAGGTGCTCGAGGAGCTCGACGTCCGGCCGATGACCGACGTCGCCGACATCGTCGCGCAGGCGTTGGAGCCCGTGGCGGAGGCGACGTCCCCCGCTGCGGCGTGACTTTTTTCCCCGCGAGCAGACGCGTACTCCCCCGATTTCCGCGGATTTCGGGGGAGTTTGCGTCTGCTCGGCGTTTCTCACCGGACCGTTCGGGCAAGCCCGCTGGCATGGCCACATCGACGCAACGCCGGATCGTGGAGCGCCTGCTGGAGCAGGCAGGTACGACCTACGCCGAGCAGGCCGGGATCCGGATGCGGGACAAACCGATGCCGCTGTTCCAGCTGCTGATGCTGTGCATGCTCGCCAGCAAGCCGATCGACGCGGCCGTCGCGACCCGGGCCGCGCGCGAGATGTTCCGCGCCGGGCTGCGCACCCCGCGCAACGTCTGCGACGGGCAGCGGTCGGTGTTCATCGACGCGTTCGGCCGTGCCGGCTACGCCCGCTACGACGAGAGCTCGGCCACCCGCGCGGTGGAGATCGCCGCCACGGCGCTCGACGAGTACCACGGTGACCTGCGCCGGCTGGCCGTGGCCGCAGAACGCGACATCGACAAGACCAAGAAGCTCCTGCAGCAGTTCAAGGGCATCGGCGACACCGGCGCCGACATCTTCCTGCGCGAGGTGCAGGACACCTGGACGTGGGTGCGGCCGTACTTCGACGACCGGGCCACCGAAGCCGCGGTAGACCTCGGGTTACCGAAGGACTCCGGAGAGCTCGCCGGGCTGGCTCCGCGGCGCGCGGCCAACCTGGCCGCCGCCCTGGTGCGGGTGGCCCTCGACGACGAACTCCGCGACCGGGTGTGCACACAGTCCTAGTAGCGCGTGGCAGGCTGGTGACCCGACATGCATGCCTTCACCTTCGCCGGTCTGCCGGTGCTCGCCGGCGTCCTCGTCGCGTGCTCCGGCCCCACCGTCATCACCACCGACGATGCCGCCCCTGCCCCGGCGCCCCCGACCGTCGCCGCGCCCAGCACCACCGTCGCCAGCAATGCGCGGCTGGCCAACGCCTTCGACTTCGCCGAAGAGGTCGACGGGCAGACCGCCTACTACTTCACCTCGCCGAGCGGCAACTGGGAATGCGCCATCGTGCCGCGTGTGCACGCCGGCTGCCAGAACGCCCGTAACAGCGCCCGCATCGGCATCACCGGCGCGCCGGCTCAGGTGTCCGGTGAGGACGGCCGGCCCGCGCCGCCGAACGCGGTGGTCGTGACCCATGACCGAGCGGCCCGCCTCGTCGCGCTCGACGACCCACCGTTCGGGACCGACGACGCGACCGAGTTGCCGTACGACCGCATCCTCGCTGTCGGTGGCTTTCGCTGCAATGTGCAAGAGGCCGTGGGCATCTCGTGTCAGTCCGAGCGCAGTGGCAACGGGTTCACGTTCTCCGCCGACGAGTTCCGTCCCGGCTACACCGATCTGCCCTGACGGGGCTCATTGAAGGTTCGCGGTCCCGTCGGAGTTCACCCGTACGGCCGCCCCGGCGATGTCCTCGGTGACCGTCACCGCCGCGGCGTCCGCGTCGGCGATGACCGCCAGCGCGCGCGCACCGTCTTCGGTCCGCACGGCCAGGAACGCCTTCTCCGGTGTGCCGTCCCGGTCCACGGGCGTGGTCCACGACTCGACGGTCCCGACGCCGCTCCACTCCACCAGCGCTGTGCGAGTCGGCTCCCGGTCCACCTCCGATTGCACGTCCTCCCAACGGAACTCGCGTCCCGGAGGTTCGGTGCCGTACACCCCGAAGCTGTGCTTGGTCAGGTATCCGCCGTTGGCGGTGATCAGTCCGAGCCGGCCGGCCCCGGCGGTCAACTGCTCGGCCATCGTCGCGATCGAGTGCGTGACGTAGTTGTTCCACGGCCCGCCGGCGAAGGTCAGCCCGCCGGTCACGGTCAGCGGCCGCGCCGGATCGCCGACCGGCAAGCCCAGCTCCTTGGCCGCGACCTGCACCGCCGACGGGAAACACGAGTACACGTCGATCAGATCGATGTCGTCGGTGCCGGTGCCGGCCAGCTCCAGCGCGCGTCGACCCGCGATGCGGATGGCCGGCGAGGCGTGGAACTCCGCGCGCTCACCGATCGCGTACGTATCGTGCGCGTCGGCACCGGCATACGGGAAAACCCAGCGCTCCGTGGGGATCCGGAGTTCCTCCGCCTTCTCCGCCGAGACCAGGATCAACACGGCGCCCTGGTCGACCATGTTGTTGGAGTTCATCAGCTTGGTGTAGGGCCAGCTGATCATCCTGTTGGCGGGCGACGGCTCGGTGATCTGCTCGGCGGTGAGCGCCTCCCTGCTCCAGGCGTGCGGATTGGCCGCAGCCACCGCCGAGAACTGCGCCCACAACTCGCCGATCCGACGACGGTGGTCGGCGATCGACTCCCCCGCGGCGATACGCACCGCGGTCTCGAACATCGGATACACGAACGACGGTCGGTCGAGCTGGATCCGCTCGTCCGACGGGGCCGACATGGGCACACTCTCGTCGGAGCCCGGCGGCAGGGGCACCGACTCGTCCTGGCGGGTCCAGTCGGGTTTCTGCCCGGAGCGACGCATCTTGGTGCGGGTGCGCCACGTCTCCGCGCCGGCGATCAGGACGACGTCGGCCTTGCCCTGCGCGATGTCCAGGCAGGCCAGGTTCACCAGGGTCTGCGGCACGTTCCCGCCGATGCCGGTGTAGCGCGTCGTCGCCTTGTCCGCGCGGATACGTTGCGCCAGAAGCAAACCGGGATCGCGGTAACGCCAGGACAGCAGGTTGACCACGCGAATCGCGTCGACCGCCTCGAGGACGCGGGCCTCGGCGGCCTCGCGCGCCGCCGCAGCCATCAGATCGACCGGTTCGACCGCCGGATCCTCGGTGCGCTGGTTGATCTGGCCGTAGCCGACGAGAACCGGTGTCCTGGGAGCAAGGGGCATGACTGCACACCATAACGGCAGCGCAGAGATTAACGAGATCGCCACCGGGTATGGGTTTGCAATCCGCCTGCCGCCGACTTGGATGGAGAAATGACGACTACCGCCCCCACCGAGCCACCCCGCGCATGGACGACGGTCGACCGTGCCGAGGTGCCCGACACCGAGATCGAACGTCTGGATCGGTGGTGGCGAGCGGCGAACTATCTTTCGGTCGGGCAGATCTATCTGCTGGACAACCCGCTGATGCGCCGCCCCCTGACCCGTGACGACGTCAAGCCCCGTCTGCTCGGCCACTGGGGCACCACGCCCGGGTTGAACTTCCTCTACGCCCATCTCAACCGGGTGATCAGGGAACGCCGGCAGTCGACCATGTACCTGACCGGGCCTGGGCACGGCGGACCGGGACTGGTGGCCAACACCTACCTCGACGGCACCTACACCGAGATCTATCCCGACATCACCTGCGACGACGAAGGCCTGCGGCGACTGTTCCGGCAGTTCTCGTTCCCCGGCGGCATCCCGTCGCACGTCGCACCCGAAACCCCGGGCTCCATCCACGAGGGCGGAGAACTCGGCTACGCGCTGTCGCACGCCTACGGCGCGGCATTCGACAACCCCGACCTGCTGGTCGCCGCCGTCGTCGGCGACGGGGAAGCCGAGACCGGACCGCTGGCCACCAGCTGGCACTCGAACAAGCTGGTCAACCCGGCCGCAGACGGTGTCGTGCTGCCCATCCTGCACCTCAACGGCTACAAGATCGCCAACCCGACGCTGCTGGCCCGCATCCCCGAAGACGAACTGCGCAGCCTGATGATCGGCTACGGCCACAAGCCGTACTTCTTCGAGGTCGCCGACGACGACCACGACCACCTCGATGCTCACCGGCGCTTCGCCGCGCTGCTCGACGACGCGCTCGACGACATCGCGGAGATCAAGGCCGCCGCGGCGGCCGGCGACGATTCCCGGCCGTCCTGGCCGATGATCGTCTTCCGTACCCCGAAGGGCTGGACCGGACCCGCCCACATCGACGGCAAGAAGACCACGGGGTCCTGGCGCGCCCACCAGGTGCCGCTGTCCAGTGCTCGCGACAGTGACGAACACCTCGCGGTGCTCGCCGACTGGCTGTCCTCCTACCGGCCGCAGGAACTGTTCGACGACACCGGCAAACTGCACACCGACATCGCCGAGCTCGCACCCGAGGGTGCGCTGCGGATGAGCGACAACCCGCACACCAACGGCGGCCTGCTGCTCAAAGACCTGCGGCTGCCGGACTTCCGCGACTTCGCTGTCGACGTGCCCGAGCCCGGAGCGACCGTCGACGAAGCGACCCGAGTGCTCGGAAAGTGGCTGACCGAGGTGATCCGGCTCAACCCGGACAACTTCCGGATCTTCGGCCCCGACGAGACCGCGTCCAACCGCCTGCAGGCGGTCTACGACGCCACCGACAAGCAGTGGAACGCCGAACTGCTCGGCCCCGAAGTCGACGATCACCTCGGCCGCGTCGGCCGCGTCGTGGAGATGCTCTCCGAACACCAGTGCCAGGGCTGGCTCGAGGGTTATCTGCTGACCGGCCGCCACGGCCTGTTCAACTGCTACGAGGCGTTCATCCACATCGTCGACTCGATGCTCAACCAGCACGCGAAATGGCTGAAGGTGACCAACCACATCCCGTGGCGGCGGCCCATCGCGAGCTTGAACTACCTGCTGTCCAGCCATGTCTGGCGCCAGGACCACAACGGGTTCTCCCATCAGGACCCGGGTTTCATCGACCACGTCGTCAACAAGAGCGCCGACGTGGTGCGCGTCTACCTGCCGCCCGACGCCAACACGTTGCTGTCCACCTACGACCACTGCCTGCGGTCGCGGCAGTACGTCAACGTCGTGGTGTCCGGTAAGCAGCCGTCGCCGAACTTCCTGACCATGGACCAGGCCGTGGCGCACTGCACCCGCGGGCTCGGAATCTGGGAGTGGGCGGGCAGCGAGGTCGTCGGCACCGATCCCGACGTCGTGCTGGCCTGCGCGGGCGACATCCCGACACTGGAGGCGCTCGCCGCTGCCGACATCCTCCGCCAACATCTACCCGACCTGAAGGTGCGGTTCGTCAACGTCGTGGACCTGATGCGGCTGCAGGACGCCACCGAGCATCCGCACGGGCTGTCGACGCGTGATTTCGACATGATCTTCACCACCGACAAGCCGATCATCTTCGCCTACCACGGCTACCCGTGGCTGATCCACCGGTTGACCTACCGCCGCACCAACCATCCGAACCTGCACGTCCGCGGGTACAAGGAGGAAGGCACCACCACCACGCCGTTCGACATGGTGATGCTCAACGACCTCGATCGGTATCACCTGGTCATGGACGTCATCGATCGCGTTCCGTCACTGGGGTCCACCTGCGCGACGCTGCGCCAGCAGATGGGTGACAAGCGGCTGGCCGCCCGTGACTACACCCGCGCCCACGGCGAGGACATCCCGGAGGTCAAGGACTGGGTGTGGCCCGCGGCGCGGGAGTCGGGTTTCGGCACCGCCGGCGCGGACGCGACCGCCGACACCGGCGGGGACAACGAATGAGCCGGTAATCTTGCACGGTTATGTCTGACGCCTCCGTCGCCGCACCGGTCGAGCCGCATCCGCTGCTGGCCCAACTCTCGGCGCTGCACCACTTGCGGATCTACGTCGACATCGCGGTCGTGGTGGTGGTCCTGGCGGTGACGAACCTCGTCGCGCACTTCACCACCCCGTGGGCCAACGTCGCCGTCGTACCCGCCGCAGCCGTCGCGCTGGTGCTGCTGGTGCGTTCGCACGGCCTGGGCTGGTCCGAACTCGGTCTCGGTCGCGAACACTGGAAGTCCGGCGCCGGTTACGCCGCCGCGGCAGTGATCCTGGTGGGCGGCGTCATCGCGGTCGGGGTGCTGTTGCCGTGGACCCGACCGATGTTCCTCAACAACAACTACGCGACGCTCTCGGGTGCGCTGATCGCGTCGATGATCATCATTCCGCTGCAGACCGTGATCCCCGAGGAACTCGCGTTCCGGGGTGTGCTGCACGGCGCGATGGACCGCGCCTGGGGCTGGCGCGGGGTCGCCGCAGCCGGGTCGCTGCTGTTCGGCCTGTGGCACATCGCCACCTCACTGGGACTGACCGCCAGCAACGTGGGTTTCACCAAGATCCTGGGTGGCGGCGTCTTCGGGGTGGTCGTCGGCGTGGTCGGCGCCGTGTTGGCCACCGCGGCAGCGGGATTCGTCTTCACCTGGCTGCGCCGGCGCAGCGGCAGCCTGATCGCGCCGATCGCGCTGCACTGGTCGCTCAACGGGATGGGCGCGCTGGCCGCGGCGATGGTGTGGCACCTGGGTTGAGCCCGGTCACGGGATCAGGACCGCGGCTCCGGCCACCCGTCCCGCGGCGAGATCGGCCAGCGCCCGGTCGGCATGGTCGAGCGGATACGTCGGGCCGCTGACCTCGAGCCGGTGCTGTCCGGCGAACTCCAGGAACGCGTGCGCGTCGGCGCGGGTGTTCGAGGTGACCGAGCGGACCTGACGCTCCTGGAACAGGTGACGCTGGTAGTTCAGCGCCGGGATGTCGGTCAGATGGATCCCGGCGACGGCCAGCGTGCCGCCGCGGTCCAGGGCCTCGAGCGCGGGCAGCACCAGGTCCCCGACGGGTGCGAACAAGATCGCCGCGTCCAACGGCACCGGCGGCGGATCGCCGGCGCCCTGCGCCGACGCCGCCCCCAGCTCCAGTGCCAGCTCCCGCGCGCGTTCCCCTCGGGTCATCACGTGCACCTCGGTGCCCTGCGCGAGCGCCACCTGCGCGGTCAGGTGCGCGCTGCCACCGAAACCGTAGATCCCCAGGCGCCCGCCCGGCGGCAGGTCGGCCCGCAGCAGTGCTCGGTAGCCGATGATTCCGGCACACAGCAGTGGGGCCAGTTCGACATCGGCGTACCCCGCCGGCAACGGCAGGGCGAACGCCGCAGGCACGGTCGCATATTCGGCGTAGCCGCCGTCGGCGTCCCAGCCCGTGTACCGGGAACCGGGACACAGGTTCTCTGCGCCCCGCACGCAGTACCGGCACTCCCCGCAGGTGTGGCGCAGCCACGCGATGCCGACGCGGTCACCGACAGCGAAGCCGCTCGCACCTGCTCCGGCCGCGACGACCTCGCCGACCACTTCGTGACCGGGTATGACGTCCGGCCGGTGTACCGCGAGGTCACCTTCGGCGACGTGCAGGTCGGTGCGGCACACCCCGCAGGCGCGTACCGCGACCAGCAGCTCGTCGTCGCCGGGAACCGGGACCGGCACGGTGGTGGCGCGCAGCGGACCGCCGGAGATCGGGCCGGGCCGGGCCACCTGCCAGGCCCGCATGGCCGAACTCACGCGGGTGATCAGGCTTTCCGTTGGACCTTACCGAGCAGCCACAGCAGCAGCACCGACCCGAGAATGGCGGTGAACAGCGTGAACCACCATCCGCCGCCGGCGGTGTCGAGGAAGAAGCTGAGCAGGAATCCACCGATCAGCGCACCCACGATGCCGATGACGATGTTCATCAGGATGCCCGAGCCCGAGCCCTTGACGATCTTGCCGGCGATCCAGCCGGCAATCGCGCCGATGATGATGTAGCCGATCCAGCCCACGCTGGTCAGGGTCGTCGAACGGGCCAGGATTTCGGTAGCGAGCAATTCCATCAGGACCTCCTTGGTGCCGACCGGGCCCGGACGGACGCCGCCGGACCGCACCCCCAGATATACCGACTGCGGGTAACGGTGCGGCTATGCGTACGGAAACGATCAGACCGTCAGGCCGGCGGCAGCATCCCGGGGGCCGTGTTCGGGTCGACGGGCACCGGCTGACCGACTGCGGGCCGCGGCGCCGGGGCGTTGGGGTCCGGCGGGGGCGCATTCGGGTCGGCCGGTGGGACCGGCGCGTTCGGGTCCGGAGCCGGCGCGGCCGGCGGCGGGCTCCAGGGCCGGATCGAATTGGCCAGGGTCACCGCCTCCTGCTGCGGGACCGGGTTCTGGGCGGTACCCAGCCACACGACGAACCAACGTTCGGGTGCGCGCTGACCGCGCGGTGTGCCCGGGGCGGTCGGTTCGCCGACCACACCGGCCCAGATCTGGCCGTTCGGCTTGTTCGTGTCGGTGAACTTCACCTCGTAGTAGGACGCCACGCCGTCGAGGCCACCCGCCTCGAGCGGGACGGTCTGCTGGTTCACGCGAGTGCCCGGGAACGGCATGAAGAACTCGCCCATGTCCGACGCGAGGCGCTGAGCGGCCTTTGTGTTGTCGGTTTCGGCGCCGGCGAACAGCTTCAGATCGAGCCGGCCCAGCAGCACGCTGGTGTCGTTGGGGGGTTGCGCGTCCGGCGGCGAGCCCTCCGGCGGCAGTTTCGTCAGCAGCGCCTGGCCGTAGGACAGCTGCGTCGCGTCGGCGACCTTCCAGCCGGCCGGGACCACGTAACTGAACCCGCCGGCGGCGTTGTCGACACGGCCCGGTTCCGGTGCAGGCTCGGCCGGCTGTTCCGCGGGCGGCACGGGTGCGTTCGGGTCCGCCGGCGGCACAGGTGCGGGTGCGGGTGCCGGTGCGTTGGGGTCGGCCGGTGCAGGTGCCGGTGCCGGTGCAGGTGCCGGGGCGTTCGGGTCCGCCGGGGCGGGCGCGGCGGGGGGCGCAGGGTCGACGGGCGCGGGAGCCGGCGGGGGTGCCGGCGGAGGCGCCGGTTGAGCGTGCGCCACGGCGGGCAATGACAGCGCGGCAACGGTTGCACCGGTCAAGGCCGCGAAGGCCAGCGACTTCGACAGGCTGCTACGGCGAGGGTCCACCTGATCCATGGTGAAGAAACTACCGTGTTACAGCCGTGACGCAAGTGCGAAGTGCTATCTGTGTGCTAAATCGTTACTTTGCTGAACTAAAGAGTATTGCTGGTCAAGCTTCTATTCAGTATTAGCTGCAGCAACAGTACCCCCGAGCGTGACCCGGGGGTGGCGGCGTGTTCTTCTCTGGGGTGATCGTCGGCGCCCGGGGATGTGTTACCGCTCACGGCGCGTCGGTCACACGGGCTAGCTACCGTCCAGTAACATCGTGCCCATCTCGCTGGTTCAGCGCCGAACAACGGAGAGGGGTCGACGATGGACGTGTTGATCACCGGAAGTGACACCGACCTCGGTCGGACCATCGCCCAGAGCTTCGCCGAGGCCGGCCACCACCTGGTGCTCGCCGGCCGTCGCGCCGACGAACTCGAGGTCGCGGCCAAGGAGCTCGACGTCGACGGTGTGGTCGTCGACCCGGCCGATCCGGCCTCGCTGGCCGCGGCGGTATCGGAACTGCCCTCCCACCTCGACATCGTGGTCAACGTCCCCAGCCCGGTGTGGACGCCCGGCGATGCGCGGGTCTACGCGCTGGCCGACCATGCGGCCGAGTGGCGGGGATTGTTCGACGCCGGCCTGGTCGGGGCCGTGCTGACCACCCACCTGGTCGGTGACCAGCTCCGCTCGGGCGGCTCGATCGTCACCGTGATCCCCGAACCGCCTGCCCCGGGCAGCGCCGCCGCGGCGGTCAAGGCCGCGATCGCCGAGTGGACCGCCGGGCAGGCCGACCACTTCGGTGTCCGCGGCATCACGATCAACGCGGTGGCGGCCGGACGTGGCGTGGAGCCCGGCTACGACGGGCTGAGCAGCACCCCTCCGTCGGTCAGCGCGGAGATCGCCCGCCTGGCGTTGTTCCTGAGCACCCCGGCCGCCCGGCACATCACCGGTCAGACCCTGCACGTGACCCACGGCGCGCTGGTGAACTTCGGCTGACCAGGCCCGCATGGCGGAACAAGCGGGACTAAGGTTCTCGTTGCGGTGAATGGGTACGAGACACGAAACCGCCACCACCATCCGCTGAGGAGTTACCAATGAGCCATGCCGGAGCCCCCGCATCCGATCGGCACAAAGTGGTCATCATCGGATCGGGATTCGGTGGTCTGAACGCGGCCAAGGCGCTCAAGAGGGCCGACGTCGACATCAAGCTGATCGCGCGGACCACCCACCACCTGTTCCAGCCCCTGCTCTACCAGGTGGCCACCGGGATCATCTCGGAAGGCGAGATCGCGCCGGCCACCCGGGTGATCCTGCGCAACCAGAAGAACGCGCAGGTGCTGCTCGGTGACGTCACCCGCATCGACCTCGCGGCCAAGACCGTCCGGTCGGAACTGCTGGGACACACCTACGTCACCCCGTTCGACAGCCTGATCGTCGCGGCCGGAGCGGGCCAGTCCTACTTCGGCAACGACCATTTCGCCGAGTGGGCGCCCGGCATGAAGTCCATCGACGACGCGCTCGAGTTGCGCGGCCGCATTCTCGGCGCCTTCGAACAGGCCGAGCGCTCCAGCGATCCCCTGCGCCGAGAGAAGCTGCTCACGTTCGTCGTCGTCGGCGCCGGACCCACCGGCGTCGAAATGGCCGGCCAGATCGCCGAATTGGCCGACCATACGCTCAAAGGCGCGTTCCGGCACATCGATTCGACGAAAGCGCGCGTCATCCTGCTCGACGCCGCACCCGCGGTGCTGCCGCCCATGGGTGAGAAGCTGGGTAAGCAGGCCCAGGCCCGGCTGGAGAAGATGGGTGTCGAGATCCAGCTCAACGCGATGGTCACCGACGTCGATCGCAACGGCATCACCGTCAAGGATCCCGACGGCAAGCTGCGGCGCATCGAGGCGGCCTGCAAGGTGTGGTCGGCCGGTGTCTCGGCCAGCCCCCTGGGGCGCGACCTCGCCGAACAGTCCGGTGTCGAACTCGACCGGGCCGGCCGGGTCAAGGTGCTGCCCGACCTCTCGATCCCCGGTCACCCCAACGTGTTCGTCGTCGGCGACATGGCCGCCGTCGAGGGTGTACCCGGGATGGCCCAGGGTGCGATCCAGGGCGGCAAGTACGCCGCGAAGGCGATCGCCGCCGGGCTTCAGGGTGCCGATCCCGCCGACCGTGAACCCTTCAACTACTTCGACAAGGGTTCGATGGCCACGGTGTCGCGGTTCAGCGCGGTCGCCAAGATCGGCCCGCTGGAATTCGGTGGCTTCATCGCGTGGTTGGCGTGGCTGATCCTGCACCTGGTGTACCTGGTGGGCTTCAAGACCAAGCTGGTCACCCTGCTGTCGTGGACGGTGACCTTCCTGTCCACCAAACGCGGCCAGCTCACCATCACCGAGCAGCAGGCATACGCGCGAACGCGTCTCGAGGAGCTGCAGGAGATCGCCGCCTCGGTGCAGACTACCGAGCGGGCAGCGAGCTGACCGGCGGCTAGAGTCGCTGCCCCTGCCAGGTGGCCAGGCAACCACCGCCGGCCAGCTCCAGCGCCACCCCGGCGGTGGTGACATCGGTGCGCGGGTAGTGCAGTTCGCTCACGCAGGCCAGTGGCGCGGCGATCGCGTCGTCGGCCAACGATCCCCGACCCAACTCGACCCGGTGGCGTAGCAGCGGTCGACCATCGGCGTCGGCGTGCAGGGACCCGCTCCAAAACCCTTCGCGCTCAGCGGTTCTGCCGATCTGCACGCGCTCCCGCAGGTGGACCGACGCGCCCGCGGTCAGGGACAGTCGGGTCGAGGTGATGTGACGCGCCGCGGCCGCCACGATCGTCGGCTCCGGATCGAGGTGCAGGGCGCCGGCGACCTCGATCTCCCAGTCCGCGTGTGACTCGACCGTGGCTCCGCCGGGCAGCGCCACCGCGGCGGCGACGCTGCGAATGTTCAGTCGTGCACCAGGTTCGACGACCACGCGGACGCGGATCACGTCGCCGCCGAGCGGGGTGGCAGCCGCCGACACCAGGTGTACGGTGTCGATCCCGGTGTGGCGCACCGCGATCGCGCCCCGACCTTCGACACGGGGTGTGCGATCCGGCCCGACCGCGATCAGCACCTCAGAGCGCATTCACACCGCCTGCGCCACCCGCAGCTGCTCGCGGACCCACTCCAGCACGGGTGTCGCCGCCGGGTCGACGGTCAACGAGAGTAACGCGGTGGGCCGGCCGTCGCGCACCGCGGCCGCATCGCGGCGCATCACCTCGAGATCGGCACCCACCAGCGGCGCGAGGTCGGTCTTGTTGACCACCAACAGATCCGAGAACGTCACCCCCGGTCCGCCCTTGCGCGGCACCTTGTCCCCGCCGGCGACGTCGACGACGAAGATCTGGACGTCGACCAGACCGGAGGAGAACGTCGCGGTCAGGTTGTCGCCGCCGGACTCGACCAGGATGAGATCGAGATCGTCGTGCGCGGCGATCAGGTCGTCGATCGCGTCGAGGTTGGCGGTGATGTCGTCACGGATCGCGGTGTGCGGGCAGCCGCCGGTCTGCACCGCGGCGATGCGGTCGTCCGGCAGAACGGCGTGCCGACGCAGGAAGTCGGCGTCCTCGGTGGTGTAGATGTCGTTGGTCAGCACGGCCAGCGACAGCTCGTCACGCAGTTGGCGGCACAGCGCGGCGACCAGGGCGGTCTTGCCGGAGCCGACCGGGCCGCCCACGCCGATACGCAGCGGCTCCCCCGCGTGACGCAGGCGGCGCGGACGGTCGGTGTGGCCGTGGGGCTGGCCGTCCAGGAAGTGGGGAGGCATCGGCACCGTGCTTTCGGTCAGGAGGCGAACAGGGGTCGGTCACGCTCGACGTGCCGCTGGGCCAGCACGTCGAGCAGCGGGTCGGACAGATCGGCGAGGCCGCAGGCGGCTTCGGCGGCCGTCTGCTCGCACACCGGCGCCAGCGTGAAGGTCAGGGCCGCAACGTCACCGGGGTCCAGCGCGAGGAGACGCTGCGCGGCGGTGGCGGAGTTGGTCATGGTGGTGTAGACGATCGAGAGCGCTGTGTGCTGTGGGCTCAGACCGCTGACGGAGCCGACCAGCCCGGCGGCCACCGAGAGGTGTGGTGTCGCACCGAGGATGTCCCATCGGTGGCCCGGCCACACGCGACGGGCCAACCGCAGCAACCCCCTGCCCTGGGCGCGGGAGGCCTGCCGGGCGGCCGGAGACGGTGTGCGCGCGTCGGTTTCGGCATCGCCACCGGTGCCGGACTCCGCGGACAGGGTGCCGTCGGCCACCGCCGCGGCCAGTGAGGCGGTGACCAGTCCGGTGGTCACGATGCGGCGCCGCAGGAACGCTTCGAGGGTGCACAGGTCGGCGACCAGCCCGCTGGTCACGGCCTCTTCGACCCCGCCGGAGTGCACGTGCCCGCCGGTGGGCAGACGCGAGTCCGACAGGGCCAGCAGCGTGGTGAGGTTGGACATCAGAACAGGAAGTATCGCTGCGCCATCGGCAGTTCGGTGGCGGGCTGCTCCTGCCAGACCTCGCCGTCGATGCGCACGGTGAAGGTGTCCGGATCGACCTGGATGTCCGGGAGTGCGTCGTTTCGCGGCATCTGCGCTTTGCCGACGCCGCGCACGTTGTCGACCGCGACGAGCCTGCGGTGCACCGCGATCCGCTCGGCCAGTCCGTCCTCGATCGCCTGCGGTGCCACGAAATGCACCGACGTGGCCGCCGCCGCTGCGGGTGCCGCACCGAACATCGGTCGCGGCAGCACAGGTTGCGGCGTCGGGATCGAGGCGTTCGCGTCCCCCATCGCGGCCCAGGCGATCATCCCGCCCTTGACCACCGCGTGCGGTCGCACCCCGAAGAACGCCGGCTCCCACAGCACCAGGTCGGCGAGCTTGCCGACCTCGACGGAGCCGATCTCGGAGGCCATACCGTGCGCGACGGCCGGGCAGATCGTGTACTTGGCGACGTAGCGCTGCGCGCGGGCGTTGTCGGCCCGGGTGTCGCCCGGCGCGAACCCGCGGCGGCGCTTCATCACGTGTGCGGTCTGCCAGGTGCGCAACACCACCTCGCCGACGCGGCCCATCGCCTGGGCGTCGCTGCCGATCATCGAGATCGCCCCGATGTCGTGCAGCAGGTCCTCGGCGGCGATGGTCGAGGGGCGAATCCTGCTCTCGGCGAACGCGAGATCCTCGGGCACGCTCGGGTTCAGGTGGTGGCACACCATCAACATGTCGAGGTGCTCGTCGAGGGTGTTGACGGTGTGCGGACGCGTCGGGTTGGTGGAGCTGGGCAGCACGTTGGGCACGCCGGCGACGGTGATGATGTCCGGCGCGTGGCCGCCACCGGCGCCTTCGGTGTGGTAGGCGTGGATCGAGCGGCCCTTGATCGCGGCCAGTGTGTTCTCGACGAACCCGGTCTCGTTGAGGGTGTCGGTGTGGATGTTGACCTGCACCCCGGCCTGCTCGCACACCGTCAGGCACGCGTCGATGGCTGCCGGGGTGGTCCCCCAGTCCTCGTGCAGCTTGAAACCGGCTGCGCCGCCGCGCAACTGCTCCCACATCGCCTCGGCCGAGACCGTGTTGCCCTTCCCGAGCAATGCGACGTTGACCGGCCAGCCGTCCAGCGCCTCGAGCATGCGGGCCAGGTGCCAGGCGCCCGGGGTGACCGTGGTGGCCTTGCTGCCTTCGGCGGGGCCGGTGCCGCCGGCGACGATCGTGGTGATGCCGCTGCCGAGCGCCTCCTCGAGGATCTGCGGGCAGATCAGATGGACGTGGCAGTCGATCGCGCCGGCGGTGACGATGCGGCCGTTGCCGGCGATCACCTCGGTCGACGGTCCCACGACCAGGTCGGGATGGACCCCGGACATGATGTCGGGGTTGCCGGCCTTGCCGATCGCGGCGATGCGCCCGTCACGAATCCCGATGTCGGCCTTGATGATCCCCCAGTAGTCCAGGATCACCGCACCGGTGATGACGGTGTCGGGGGCGCCGTCCGCGCGGGTGGCGCGCGACTGTCCCATCGATTCGCGCAGCACCTTGCCGCCGCCGAAGACCGCCTCGTCCCCGGCCAGTCCCGGTCCCCCGCTGCGGTCCTCGGTGATCTCGATGAACAGGTCGGTGTCGGCCAGCCGGATCCGGTCGCCGGCGGTGGGACCGTACAGCGCGGCGTACCGCGCGCGGGACAGACCAGTCATCACGACCTCTCGTCGAGGCGACCCGGCGGGTCGAGGCTCAGGCCGTGCACCTCGCGGGTACCGGCCAGCGGAATCAGGCGCACGCGTTGGGCGACCCCGGGCTCGAACCGGATCGCCGTGCCGGCCGGGACGTCGAACCGGTGGCCGTGGGCGGCGGCCCGGTCGAAGCTCAGCGCGGCGTTGGACTGCGGCACATGGACGTGGCTGCCCACCTGCACCGGCCGGTCGCCGGTGTTGACGACCTCGAGTTCGAGGCGGTCGGCACCGGCGTTGATCTCGATGTCGCCCTCGCCGAAGACGATCTCTCCTGGTATCACCGGGGCGTCCTCACGAGATCGGATGGTGGACGGTCACCAGCTTGGTGCCGTCGGGAAAGGTGGCCTCCACCTGGACGTCGTCCAACATCTCCGGGATGCCGTCCATCACGTCGTCGCGGCGCAGCACCTCGCGACCGCTGACCATCAGATCGCCCACCGACCGCCCGTCGCGGGCACCTTCGAGGATGTGGTCGGTGATCACCGCGACGGCTTCCGGGTGGTTGAGCTTCAGGCCGCGGGCCTGCCGGCGCCGCGCGAGCTCGGCCGCATACGAGATCAACAGCCGTTCCTGTTCATGCGGGGTCAGACGCATAGTGGGCGATCCTGCCACGAGAACGGCTGCGCGGCAGCGCTCGTGTGTCTAGCCCTCGGTGATGTTCTGCAGCCGCACCTGTCCGCGCGCGACGGTGCGGTCGCTCTCGTCGGTGATGACGATCTGCCACAGCTGCTGGCGACGCCCCCGGTGGATCGGCGTCGAGGTCGCCGTGACCGTGCCGCCCGAGATCGCACGCAGGAAGTCGGTGTTGTTGTTGACCCCGACCACGGTGCCGCCGCCGTTCTCGCTCAACCAGACATGGCCCGAGACACTGGCCAGGCTCTCCACGATCGCGCAGTAGACGCCGCCGTGCACGATGCCCCAGGGCTGCAACAGCTTGTCGTGGATGGTCAGCTCGGCGCGACCACCGTCGGGCGTGACGTCCAGATACCTCAGTCCGAGTTCGGTGTCGAAACCGTCGCCGAGACCTTCGGGGCGTTGGGTGTTCACGGCTCGTGTCTACACGCGGCGCCGGTGTCGGGGTCCGCGGGGGTGGTGTCGCCACATGCAGACGGGCCCCACACCTTTCGGCGTGGGGCCCGTCCTTGGTGTGGACCGGGGGTCCTGCAGCCCTCAGGACTCCGGCACGGTCCGGTGGTACGTCTCCTTGAGAATAGGCAAGGCTTGCCTAATTAAGCAATACTTTCGTCGGATTGGTCCGCGAGGTGCCGCGCACGGGGACGCCGAACCCGACGAGTGCGTCGAGCACGGCCTGCCCGCGCCGCATGCTCACCGCCTCACTGGACCCGGCCAGCAGCGGGATCTGGGTGGCGGCGCCCACGACGGTGCCGCCCACCACGTGCCACATGGCCGAGATCGGCATGGCGTGGTCGCTGATCTCGGCCAGGCGACGGAACAGCGGGGTCAGTGCCCGGTGGCTGCGATGGGCCACCCACGTCGTCAGGGCCGCCTCGCTCGGCAGCGCCACGATGCCGTCGTCGATCAACCGGCAGGAATCCTTCCGCCCCGAGAAGCAGGGGTCGTCGGGCAGCACCCGCACGGTCGGGTCCTTCACGCCCACCCAGTCGATGGCACCCTCGGAGTCGACATGCGCCCACAGATTCTCGAGCCCGGTGTCCCAGGCACGGCCCTCCAGCACCAGCAGCGGGATCACCCGGCCCACCACGACATGGGCGAACGTGGCCGCCAGCTGCTGGGTCACCGCAGACGCGCTGTCGGTCTCGGCCAGGCCGGCGTCGAACATCCGGGTCAGACGGTCGGTGGTCACCAGTTCGGTCAGCGGCCACCAGCGCCGGCGCGACAGATCTCCCATCACGGCCACGCCGTACACCCGAGGGCAGGCGGCGTAGAGCTCCCGCAACCGTCGGCTGGATTCGTGCAGTGGCAGCGGCCTGGTGATGGCCATGCTCGCGATGAGCGGATCGTCGACGACGACCGTCATGACACCTCCCTCTCAGTCAGTTAGGTTAGGCTTACTATAGTCATGCACCTCAAAGGAGCTACCCCCTGTGACTGGACTCACAAGCCCATCCGAAACGGCCCCTCACCGGCCCGGCAGGTTGCTACCGGCGGCGTCGGAGGAGGTCGCGGGTCCAGCTCGAGCGGTCGGTACGACACGCGGTAGTACGTCCGTAGTACGCTTTGCCCTACCGCCTGTAGGAGAAGAACGGAAGATGGCCAAGCTGACTCGCCTCGGGGAGCTCGAACGCTCCGTGATGGACCACCTGTGGTCCACCGGCGAACCGCAGACGGTCCGTCAGGTCCACGAAGCCTTGTCGGCTCGTCGCGATCTCGCCTACACCACCGTGATGACCGTGCTGCAGCGCCTCGCGAAGAAGAACCTCGTGGTCCAGCACCGTGATGACCGTGCCCACCGCTACGCCCCGACCCACGGCCGCGACGAACTGGTCGCGGGCCTGATGGTCGACGCGCTGGACCAGGCCTCCGACTCCGGTAGCCGCGAAGCCGCTCTGGTGCACTTCGTCGAACGCGTCGGAGCCGACGAAGCCGCGGCGCTGCGGCGCGCGCTCACCGATCTGGAGGGCAAGCACCGCGACGCGGGACCCGCTGGCGAATCCGGCACCGGCTGAGGGACACTATCGGCGTGTCCGCGCTGGCCTTCACGATCATCGCCCTGCTGTTGTCAGGTCCGGTGCCCGCGTTGCTGGCGCGAGCCTCCTGGCCGCTGCGTGCGCCCAGGGCCGCCATCGTGCTCTGGCAGTCGATCGCCCTGGCCGCGGTGCTCTCGGCCTTCTCGGCCGGTCTCGCGATCGCCCTGCGGCTGCTGCAACCCGATGCCGACGGTCGGCCCACCGCGACGGTGACCAGCTCGATCGCGACGCTCGGCTGGCCGTTGTGGACCGTCTACGTCACCGTCTTCGCCCTCACACTGGTGATCGGGGCGCGGCTGATCGTCTCGATCCTGCGGGTCGCGATCGCCACCCGTCGCCGGCGCGCACACCACCGGATGGTCGTCGACCTCGTCGGCGCGTCCCACCCGCAGGCCGACGCGGACCTGCGCATCCTCGACGTCGAGCAGCCGTTGGCCTACTGCCTGCCGGGGGTGCGCAGCCGCGTCGTGGTCAGCAAGGGTGCCGTGAAGACGCTGTCGGACCGCGAGATGACCGCGATCCTGACCCACGAGCACGCCCACCTGCGCGCTCGGCACGACCTCGTCCTGGAGATGTTCACCGCGGTGCGCGCCGCGTTCCCCCGCTGGGTGCGCAGCGGCAACGCGCTGACCGCGGTGCGGCTGCTCATCGAACTGCTCGCCGACGACGCCGCGGTCCGTACCACCGGCCCGCGCCCGCTGGCCCGCGCGCTGGTCGCCTGCGCCTCGGGCCACACCCCGCGGGGGGCGCTGGCCGCCGGCGGTCCGTCGACGCTGGTGCGCGTGCGGCGGCTCGGCGGTGCCCCCAACAGCCGGTTGCACGCCGGCGCAGCGTACGTGACCGCCGCCGCCGTGCTCGTCGTCCCCACCGTCGCGCTCGCGGTGCCGTGGCTGACCGAGCTGCACCGGCTGTTCCTCGCGTGACCGAAGCTTCCCGGGACGTCACAGGACGTCCGAAGGTGTGCTGTAACCGGACTCGAAAGGTTTCTCCTCTATGACGTCGTCGTCGCAGGCCGCAACCGGCACCGCGCAGATCGGGGTGACCGGTCTGGCCGTGATGGGCTCCAACATCGCCCGCAACTTCGCCCGGCACGGCTACACCGTCGCGCTGCACAACCGGTCGGTGGCCAAGACCGACGCGTTGCTCGCCGAGCACGGCGACGAGGGCGACTTCGTGCGCACCGAGACCATCCGCGAGTTCCTCGACGCCCTCGAGAAGCCCCGCCGGGTCCTGATCATGGTCAAGGCCGGTGACGCGACCGATGCGGTGATCAACGAGCTCGCCGACGCGATGGAACCCGGCGACATCATCATCGACGGCGGCAACGCGCTCTACACCGACACGATCCGCCGCGAGAAGGCGATTCGTGAGCGCGGTCTGCACTTCGTCGGCGCCGGCATCTCCGGCGGCGAGGAGGGCGCCCTGCTCGGGCCGTCGATCATGCCGGGTGGGCCCGCGGAGTCCTACGCGTCGCTGGGACCGCTGCTCGAGGAGATCTCCGCCCACGTCGACGGAGTGCCGTGCTGCACCCACGTCGGCCCCGACGGCGCCGGGCACTTCGTCAAGATGGTGCACAACGGCATCGAGTACTCCGACATGCAGCTCATCGGCGAGGCCTACCAACTGCTGCGCGACGCGCTGGGCAAGAGCGCCGGCGAGATCGCCGACGTCTTCGACGAGTGGAACGCCGGGGACCTGGACAGCTTCCTGGTCGAGATCACCGCAAAGGTGTTGCGCCAGAACGACGCCAAGACCGGCAAGCCGCTGGTCGACCTGATCCTCGACGAGGCCGAACAGAAGGGCACCGGCCGCTGGACGGTCAAGTCCGCGCTCGACCTGGGTGTGCCGGTGACCGGCATCGCCGAGGCCGTCTTCGCCCGCGCGCTGTCGGGGTCGGTGGCCCAGCGTCAGGCCACCACCGGGCTGGCCTCCGGGGCCCTCGGTGAGAAGCCTTCCGACGCTGCACAATTCGTCGAGGACATCCGCCAAGCGCTGTACGCGTCGAAGATCATCGCCTATGCGCAGGGCTTCAACCAGATCCAGGCCGGATCGGCCGAATACGACTGGGACATCACCCCCGGCGACATGGCCACCATCTGGCGGGGCGGCTGCATCATCCGCGCCAAGTTCCTCAACCGCATCAAAGACGCCTTCGACAACAATCCCGACCTGCCCACGCTGATCGTCGACCCGTACTTCCGCGACGCGATCGAGGCCGCGATCGACAGCTGGCGGCGCGTGGTGGTGACCGCCACGCAACTGGGTATCCCGATCCCCGGCTTCGCCTCGGCGCTGTCCTACTACGACGCGCTGCGCACAGAACGTCTGCCCGCGGCACTGACCCAGGGCCTGCGCGACTACTTCGGCGCCCACACCTACGGGCGCATCGACGCCGACCGCGACAAGCGCTTCCACATCCTGTGGAGCGGTGACCGCAGCGAGGTGGAGGCCTGACGCGCGCCACTAGGCTGGAATCATGCGCTTTCTGGAGGGCCACCGCCCGCCGTATGACCTGACCTACGACGACGTGTTCGTCATGCCCGGACCGTCGGAGGTGACGTCGCGCTTCGACGTCGACCTGTCCACCGTGGACGGCTCGGGCACCACCATCCCGGTGGTGGTGGCCAACATGACCGCGGTGGCGGGGCGGCGGATGGCCGAGACGGTCGCCCGTCGCGGCGGCCTGGTGGTGCTGCCTCAGGACCTGCCCGTCGCCGCGGTCAAGCACACCGTCGACTTCGTCAAGAGCCGCGACACCGTCGTCGACACCCCGGTGACGCTCTCCCCCGACGACTCGGTGTCCGACGCGACCGCCCTGATCCACAAGCGGGCCCACGGTGCCGCGGTGGTGCTCTTCGAGGACCGCCCGATCGGGCTGATCACCGAAGCCGCCTGCCGTGGCGTCGACCGGTTCACCCGGGTGCGCGACGTGGCGATCTCCGACCTGGTCACCGCGCCGGTCGGCACCGACCCACGCAAGATCTTCGACCTGCTCGAGCACGCGCCCATCGACATCGCCGTGCTCACCGAGGCCGACGGCACCCTGGCAGGAGTGCTGACGCGCACCGGCGCGATCCGGGCCGGCATCTACTCCCCGGCGGTCGACGGCGAAGGCCGGCTGCGGATCGCCGCCGCGGTGGGCATCAACGGCGACGTCGCCGCCAAGGCCCGCGAACTGGCCGAGGTCGGCGTGGATCTCCTGGTCATCGACACCGCTCACGGTCATCAGCGCAAGATGCTCGACGCGATCGAGGCGGTGCGTTCACTGGACCTCGGTCTGCCGCTGGCCGCCGGCAACGTGGTCTCCGGTCAGGGTGCGCAGGACCTGATCAACGCGGGCGCCTCGATCGTCAAGGTCGGCGTCGGTCCCGGTGCGATGTGCACCACCCGGATGATGACCGGGGTGGGGCGCCCCCAGTTCTCCGCCATCGTCGAATGTGCCGCAGCGGCATCCGAACTCGGTGGACACGTCTGGGCCGACGGCGGGGTGCGCCATCCGCGTGACGTAGCGCTGGCGCTGGCCGCGGGTGCGTCGAACGTGATGATCGGTTCGTGGTTCGCCGGCACCTACGAGTCCCCCGGCGACCTGATGCACGACCGCGACGGCCAGCCCTACAAGGAGAGCTACGGGATGGCCTCCAAACGAGCGGTGGCCGCCCGCACCTCCGGCGACAGCGCGTTCGACCGGGCCCGCAAAGCGCTGTTCGAGGAAGGCATCTCGACATCGCGCATGGGCCTGGACCCGGTGCGCGGCGGGGTCGAGGACCTGATCGACCACATCACCTCGGGCGTGCGCAGCACCTGCACCTACGTCGGTGCGGCCACCCTGCCCGAACTGCACGAGAAGGTCGTGCTCGGGGTGCAGTCGGCGGCCGGCTTCGCCGAGGGCCACCCCCTACCGACCGGCTGGTGACGGATAGGCCAGCACGCCGCATCCGTCGGCGTCGGCCACCGTCACGTGGATCGGGTCTCCCGGCTGCAGGTCGGGTCGTCCCGGGCGGCGCAGCGAGACGACCGCACCGTCGGAGAGCCGGGCCGCGACCACGGTCTCGGCGCCGTAGAACCGCAGCGCCGTCACGGTGGCAGGCGCGGCCGACGGATCGTCGCTGACCTGCAGCTGCTCGGGGCGCAACACCACCACCGCAGCACCGTCGGCAACCGGCAGCCGCGTCCGCAGCGCACCGAGGGCCGTGTGCACGACCGGTCCGGCGACCGTCCCCGAGATCTCGATGGTCCCCCCGATGAAGCGGGCGTTGGTCAGCGTGGCCGGCCGGTCGTACAACTCGGTCGGCGGGCCGTGCTGGGCCACCGCCCCGTCGATGAGCAATGCCATCGAGTCGGCCAGCGACAACGCTTCGGCCTGGTCGTGGGTGACCAGCAGTGCCGTCGTCCCGGTGTCGCGCAGGATCGCCGCGATGTCCTCGCGCACCCGCACGCGCAGCCCCGCGTCCAGGGCCGCGAACGGCTCGTCGAGCAACAGCACCCGCGGCTCGGCAGCCAGCGCCCGCGCCAACGCGACGCGCTGCTGCTGACCGCCGGAGAGCTGATGGGGGCGCGCATCGGCCCGCCCCTGCAGACCGACCACGTCGAGCCAGTGCCCGACCCTGGTCCGCACCTCGTCACGGCCCCGGCCGGACATGCCGAACGCGATGTTCTCCCCCACGCTCAGGTGCGGGAACAGCGCTCCCTCCTGCGGCATCAGGCCGACCCGACGACGGTGCACCGGCACGGTGACCCCGTTCCCGGCCACCACCCGATCGGCGATCTGCACCCGCCCCGCGTCGGGCTCCTCGAAGCCGGCGAGGATGCGCAGCAGCGTCGTCTTGCCGCAGCCCGACGGGCCGAGGACCGCGGTGATGGTGCCCGCGGGCACCTCGAGGTCCACGCCGTCGAGCACCACGCGCTCGCCGAACGTCTTGCGCAGACCTGCCGCCTGCACCGCTGCCGCCGCCTCAATCACTGCGCACCCCACCGACACTCGTGCTCCAGAACCCCAGCACCGCCGTCGGGATCGCGGCGAACACCAGCAGCGCCACAGCGTACGGGGCCGCCGCCGCGTAGTCGCTGACCGAGCTGTACCCCCACAACCGGGTGGCCAGGGTGTCGGTTCCGGTCGGGTGCAGCAACAACGTCACCGGCAGTTCCTTCATGCAGGTCAACAGAACCATCGCCGCTCCGGCGGCGATGCCGGGCGCGGCCACCCGCGCGGTCACGGTGCCGAACGCCCGCAGCGGCGGCCGCCCGAGTGCGCGGGCCACCTCCTCCAGCCGGATCGGCGCGGCCTCGACAGCGGTGCGCACCGAGCCGATCGCGAGCGGGACGAACAGCACGGTGTAGGCCAGGATCAACAGCGGCTCCCGTTGGTAGAGCGGCCGCAACAGCACCACCCCGAGCGAGACCATCGAGATCGCGATGACGATCGCCGGCAAGCCGTGGGCGATGTAGCTCACCCCCTCCAGCGCGCGGGTCGTGCGGTCGCGGTGCCGCGCGGCGAGCACCCCCAGCGGCAACGCCGCCGCGGTGGAGGCCAGGGCCGCCGCCGCCGACAGCCAGACGGTGGAGCCCAGCGCATCCAGCCACTGCGCGCTGTCCCAGCGCGGACCAGCGGTCGCCAACCAATCAGCCAGGGCCACAAGGGGAACGACGATCGCCGCGACCAGCACGGCCACCGGGACCGCGACCGCGGCCGGACCCCAGGCGCCCAACCGGTTCACTGGCGCGGGCCGCGGTGCCCCGCTGCCCACCCGCGACGCCGACGCATGTCCGCGCACCCGGTGCTCGGCCGCCACCAGCGCCAGCGCGAACACCAACAGCACCAGTGACAGCACCGCCGCGCGCGACGGGTTGAAACCCGACCGGTACGCCCCGTAGATCACCCAGGTGAACGCCTCGAAGCGCATCGCCGCGACCGCGCCGAAGTCGCTGAGAACGTAGAGCGCGACCAGCAGCGCGCCGGCCGCGATCGCCGCACGGGACTGCCGCAACGTCACCCGGAACAGCACCGCCCAACCGCCCAGCCCGAGCGACCGGGCGACCTCCTCCTGCGCGGGGTCGACGCGCGCCAGCGCGGCCATCGTGGTCAGCAGCACCAGCGGGTAGCTGACCAGCGTGAGGACCAGCGCCGATCCCCAGAAACCGGCCACCGTCGGAAACGCCGACACCCACAGGTAGGCCAGCAGATAGCTCGGCATCGCCAACGGCAACGTCAGCGCCACTGCCCAGAGGCGTCGTGCCCGGAGGTCGGTGCGTGTCACCAGCACCGCCAGCGCCACCCCGAGCACCACGCACGCCGCCGTCACCACCGCCACCAGCAGCAGCGACCGCCCCACCAACGCCGCGGTGCGCTGCTGGAACAGCTCGTCGAACACGAAACTCCACCCACGCTGCGCGGCCCGCTCGACGAGATAGACCAGCGGCACCAGCGTGGCGGCAGCCACCGCTGCGGCGGCGAGCACCAGCAGCGCGGGCGGACGACGGCCCGCGACGACGGTCACGGTCAGTTGGTCAGCAGGCCGGTCTCGACCAGCAGTTCCTGGGTGGCCTCGATGTCGTCGAGATCGGACAGGTCCACCGCAGGCGGCTGCAACGACTCCAGCGGCGGCATGTCCGCCGCCGGAGCGACGCCGGCGGCCAGCGGATACTCCGAGGTCTCCTCGGCGAAGTACTTCTGCGCCGACTCCTCCACCAGGTACGCCGCGAAGCGTTGCGCGCCTTCGGGATTGGGCGCTGCCTTCAGCACGCCCACCCCGGCGACGTTGACCAGGCCACCCGGGTCGCCCGGCGCCATGAACTGGTTACGCGCGGTGACGGCGTCGGCGCCCTTGGCGTGGATGAGCTCGTAGAGGTAGTAGTGGTTGACCAGCCCGAGCGGCACCTGACCGGCGTCGACGGCGTCGCGGACAGCGACGTTGTTCTCGAACGACACCGGCTCCTGCGCCTTGAAGGCACGCAGCCACTGCTCGGCGCCGTCGTCGCCGCGCAGCACCCGCAGACCGGTGACGAACGCCTGCCAGGACGCATTGCTGGGAGCGAACCCGATCTTGCCCTTCCACTCCGGTGCCAGCAGGGCGTCGATGGTGTCGGGCGGATCGGGCACCAGGGTCGGGTTGTAGACGATCACGCGGGCGCGACCGGAGACGCCGACCCACGATCCGTCGCGTGCGGCGTACTGCGGCGGCACCGCCGACACGGTCTGCGGGTCCAGCGGAGCCAGCAGGCCCGCCTTCGACACCGCGCCCAACGCACCGGCGTCCTGGGACAGGAACACGTCGGCCGGCGACCTGTCGCCTTCGGTGAGCAGCTGCGCGGCCATCTCACCCGACCCCGCGTAGCGGGCCTCGACCTCGATGCCGGTGTCGGTGGTGAACTGCTCGAGCAGCGGCGCGACCAGCGCCTCGCTGCGGCCCGAGTACACGACGATCTTGTCCCCGTCCTGTTCCTCGGACTGGGATCCGCACGCGGTGAACGCCAGCATGGCGACGGTCATGCCGACCGCACCCGCCCACCGGGAGATCGATCTCGTCATCTGCGTCGCCGCCTTTCCGCAGGGCGCTGTCCGTGACAGCCGCGCCGTACACGCACACGGGTGGAACTTCTCCGCAACCTACCACCGGGTGAGGCCAGCCTCACCGAAGCAGAATCTCGCGCAGGGGCGCACGGCGGTTCCGTTAACATGTGGGGATCAGTCCGCGCCACGACGAAAGGGACCAGGTGCCGCAGGCACTGGACGCGAGTTCGGCCGAACCGGGGGTTTCCGCCGAACGGCCCGGTCACGAGCCATGTGAAGCTGAGCCTTCCTCTAGGCGGCCGGGCATCCGGCCCGGCTCTCCCGACCATCTCGCCACCTTCTCGGGAGCACCGCGATGAACGTCGCGATGTCGCTCCTGTCGCTGTTGGCCTTCGGCCTGCTGACCGCCGGGACCGCGGTGTTCGTCGCCGCCGAGTTCTCGCTGACGGCGCTGGAGCGCAGCACCGTCGACGCGAACGCCCGCAGCGGTCACCGACGCGACCAACTCGTGCAGCGCGCCCACCGCACCCTGTCGACCCAGTTGTCCGGCGCCCAGGTCGGAATCTCGATCACCACGCTGGCCACCGGATTCCTGGCCGAGCCCGTCGTGGCCCGGCTGATCGCCCCCGGCCTGACCGCGTTGCGGGTGCCCGAGAACCTCACCAGCGGACTGGCTTTTATCCTGGCCATCCTGATCGCGACGTCGATCTCGATGGTCTTCGGCGAACTGGTGCCCAAGAACCTCGCCGTGGCGCGGCCCGTCCCGACCGCGCGGTGGTCGGCGGGACCGCAGCTGATGTTCTCCTTCCTGTTCACCCCACTGATCAGACTGACCAACGGCACGGCCAACTGGATCCTGCGCCGCATGGGGATCGAACCCGCCGAGGAACTGCGGTCGGCGCGTTCCCCCCAGGAGTTGGTGTCGCTGGTGCGGTCCTCGGCGCAGAGCGGCTCGCTGGACCCGGTGACCGCGGTGCTGGTGGACCGGTCGCTGCAGTTCGGTGACCGCACCGCGGAGGAGCTCATGACCCCGCGCTCCAAGATCGACACCCTGGAAGCCGGCGACACCGTCCTCGACCTCAGCGAGGCCGCGGTGCGCACCGGGCACTCCCGCTTCCCCGTCATCCGCGGCGACCTCGACGAGACCATCGGCGTCGTCCACGTCAAGCAGGTCTTCGCCGTCCCGCACGACAAACGCGCCTCCACGCGGTTGGCCGACCTGGCCCAACCGGTCAACAAGGTGCCGTCCACGCTGGACGGGGACGCCGTCATGTCGGAGGTACGCGCCAACGGGCTGCAGACCGCGCTGGTGGTCGACGAGTACGGCGGTACCGCCGGCATGGTCACCGTCGAGGACCTCATCGAGGAGATCGTCGGCGACGTACGCGACGAGCACGACGACGAGCCCCCCGACGTGGTGCAGGCGGGCCGCGGCTGGCAGGTGTCGGGCCTGCTGCGCATCGACGAGGTCGCCGAGAACACCGAGTTCCGTGCCCCCGAAGGGGACTACGAGACGATCGGCGGACTGGTGCTGGAGACCCTCGGCCACATCCCCGAGGAGGGCGAATCGGTGGAGCTGACGGCCTTCGACCCCGACGGCCCGGTCGAGGACCCCGTGCGGTGGCGCGCGACCGTGGTCAAGATGGACGGCCGGCGCATCGACCAGCTGCGCCTGACCGAACTCGGACGCACCGGAGAACGCCGTGGGTGACCTGTTCGGCGTGCTGCTGACCTTCGTGCTGCTGGCGGCCAACGCCTTCTTCGTGGCCTCGGAGTTCGCGCTGATCTCGGCGCGCCGTGACCGCCTGGAGGCCCTGGCTGAGCAGGGCAAACGCAGCGCCGTCACGGTGATCCGGGCCGGTGAGCACCTGTCGTTGATGCTCGCCGGGGCACAGCTGGGCATCACCGTGTGCTCGATCCTGCTGGGCCGGGTGGCCGAACCCGCGGTCGCCCACCTGCTCGAGAAACCCTTCGACCTGCTCGGCATCCCCGACGCGCTGCTGCACACCGTGTCGTTCCTGGTGGCGCTGTCCATCGTGGTCACCCTGCACGTGCTGCTCGGCGAGATGGTGCCGAAGAACATCGCGATCGCCGGGCCGGAGTCCACCGCGATGCTGCTGATCCCGGTCTACCTCGTCTACATGCGCGCGGCCCGACCGTTCATCGCGTTCTACAACTGGTGCGCCAACATCACCCTGCGCACGTTCGGTGTCCAACCCAAGGACGAACTCGACGTGACGGTGTCGACCGTCGAGCTGTCGGAGATGATCGCCGAATCCCTCTCGGAGGGTCTGCTGGACCCCGAGGAACACAGCCGCCTGACCAGGGCGCTGCAGATCCGCAACCGCAACGTCAACGACGTCGCGTTGCCGCTGCATCGCATCCGCGCGGTCCCGGCCGCCGCGCCGGGCCGCGGACCCACCGTCGGGGCGCTCGAAGAAGCGCTGCGGGAAACCGGCTACTCGCGCTTCCCCGTCGCCGACGACGGCGGCGCCTACCTGGGGTACGTCCACATCAAAGACGTGTTGCCGCTGGTCAACAGCACCGCCGACGGTTCGGCGGTGGTCGACCTCTCCCTGGTCCGTCCGCTGCCGCGGGTACCGGCGTCGCTGCCCCTGCCCGACGCGCTATCGCGGTTGCGGCGGACCAACAGTCACCTGGCGCTGGTGACCGGCGCCGACGGTACCGTCAGCGCCATGGTGGCCCTGGAAGACCTCGTCGAGGACCTCGTCGGCACGGTTCGCGACGGCACCCACCGGGTGTGATGTCCGACTGGCCGGCCCGCGCCGCCGCATACCGACAGCGCGCCGACGCCGTGTTGGAACCGCTGCTGGCGCAGCGGCGCGCCGGACGGGCCCATCCGGTCTACGACTTCCTGTTCACCTACTACAGCCTGCGGCCACGGCAGCTGCGCTGGTGGCATCCCGGCTACGGCACCGTCCTCGACGGCGACGAGGCCCGCCGCTACCTGCCGCGCGCCGGCTACACGGAGACCCCCGACGGCGTCACCGTCAGCCGGGACTACCTGCAGGCCCGCGCCGACACCGTGGCGTTCATCACCGAGCTGCTCGCGGCCACGGCGGCGCGCCCCGCGCGGTTCAACTGTTTCGGACTCCACGAGTGGGCCATGGTCTACCGCGCGCCGCAGGTGCGGCACGGCGGCGTGCCGATGCGGCTGCCGGCCGCCGACACCGACGCGGTGGTCGACTCGATGCCGCTGCGCTGCAGCCACTTCGACGCGTACCGCTTCTTCACCGAACCGGCCGCCCGCCGCAATCAGCACAAGCCGAGTCGCCGCACGCAGATCGAGCTCGAGCAACCGGGTTGCGTCCATGCCGGGATGGACCTCTACAAGTGGTCCTACAAGCTGGGGCCGCTGATCGACAGCCACCTGGTGCTGGACTGTTTCGAACTCGCCCTCGAGGCTCGTGTCCTGGACATGCGGGCCAGCCCGTACGACCTGACCGCGTACGGATTCGACGCGATCCGCGTCGAGACCCCGGCCGGCCGGCGCGAATATGCCGCGCAGCAGCAGGCCCTCAGCGAGCGGGCGGCGCCACTGCGGGCCCGGCTGCTGGGCTCCTGCACAGCGTTGCGGGAGGCTGCGGCCCGGACGTAGCGCGTGTTACCGCTGGGTAAGCTGGATCGACGACACCGCAGATCTTGCAGGCGCTGCGCGGCTGCAGACGAGGGAGGAACCATGTCCGAACGCGTGACGGTGGGCAACCTGCGCGTCGCCTCCGAGTTGTACGACTTCGTCAACAACGAGGCGCTGCCCGGCACCGACATCGACCCCGACACCTTCTGGTCCGGCGTCGACAAGGTCGTGGCCGACCTGACCCCGAAGAACCAGGACCTCCTCGCGCGGCGCGACGAGCTGCAGGCCCAGATCGACAAATGGCACCGGGCGCGGGTGATCGGCGGGTTCGATGCCGACGAGTACCAGCAGTTCCTCACCGACATCGGCTACCTGCAGCCCGAGCCGGACGACTTCACCATCACCACCGCCGGGGTGGACGACGAGATCACCACCACCGCCGGTCCGCAGCTGGTGGTGCCGATCCTCAATGCGCGGTTCGCGCTCAACGCCGCCAACGCCCGTTGGGGCTCGCTCTACGACGCGCTGTACGGCACCGACGTCATATCCACCGACGGTGGGGCCGAACCCGGTAGCTCCTACAACCCGGTGCGCGGGGACCGGGTCATCGCCTACGCGCGCCGCTTCCTCGACGGTGCAACGCCACTGGAGTCCGGCTCCTGGGCGGACATCACCGGGCTGGCGGTGGCCGACGGCCGCGTCACGGCCACCCTCGACGACGGCGGCTCGGTCGGGTTGGCGGCGCCGGAGCAGTTCGTCGGTTACCTCGGCGAGCCGGCCGCCCCGAGCGCGGTCCTGCTGGTCAACAACGGCCTGCACGTCGAGATCCTGATCGACGCCGACTCCCCGATCGGAAAGACCGACAAGGCCGGCATCAAGGACGTGGTGCTGGAGTCCGCGGTGACCACGATCATGGACTTCGAGGACTCCGTGGCCGCCGTCGACGCCCCCGACAAGGTGCTGGGCTACCGCAACTGGCTGGGTCTGAACCGCGGCGACCTGTCCGAGGAGGTCAGCAAGGGCGGCAAGACGTTCACCCGCGTCCTCAACGCCGACCGCACCTACACCGCCGCCCACGGGGAGAAAGAGGTCACGCTGCCCGGACGCAGCCTGCTGTTCGTGCGCAACGTCGGCCACCTGATGACGAACGACGCCATCGTCGATTCCGAGGGGAACGAGGTCTACGAAGGCATCCAGGACGCCCTGTTCACGTCGCTGATCGCGACGCACGGCCTCAAGGAGGGCGAGCAGAACGGGCCCTACCGCAACAGCCGCACCGGGTCGATCTACATCGTCAAACCCAAGATGCACGGCCCCGACGAGGTCGCGTTCACCTGCGAGTTGTTCAGCCGCGTCGAGGACGTCCTCGGCCTGCCGCAGAACACCCTCAAGGTCGGCATCATGGACGAGGAACGCCGGACCACGGTCAACCTCAAGGCCTGCATCAAGGCCGCCGCCGACCGGGTGGTGTTCATCAACACCGGCTTCCTCGACCGCACCGGTGACGAGATCCACACCTCGATGGAAGCCGGCCCGATGATCCGCAAGGGCGCGATGAAGTCCACCGACTGGATCAAGGCCTACGAGGATCAGAACGTCGACATCGGCCTGGAGACCGGATTCTCCGGCAGGGCGCAGATCGGCAAGGGCATGTGGGCGATGACCGATCTGATGGCCGACATGGTCGAACAGAAGATCGGCCAGCCGAAGGCGGGCGCGACCACCGCGTGGGTGCCGTCGCCGACCGCGGCGACCCTGCACGCCATGCACTATCACGAGGTCGACGTGTTCGCGGTGCACAAGGAGCTGGGCGGCACACGCCGCGCCTCGCTGGAGCAACTGCTGACCATCCCGCTGGCCAAGGAACTGGCCTGGGCTCCCGAGGAGATCCGCGAGGAGGTCGACAACAACTGCCAGTCGATCCTGGGCTACGTGGTGCGCTGGATCGACGCCGGCGTCGGCTGCTCGAAGGTGCCCGACATCCACGACGTCGCCCTGATGGAGGACCGCGCGACGCTGCGCATCTCCAGCCAACTGCTGGCGAACTGGCTGCGCCACGGTGTGATCACCGAGGAAGACGTGAAGTCCAGCCTGCGCCGGATGGCCGAGGTGGTGGACGAACAGAACGCGGCCGACCCCGATTTCCGGCCGATGTCAAAGGATTTCGACGGCAGCGTGGCGTTCCAGGCGGCTCAGGAACTGATCCTGGCCGGCGGTGCGCAGCCCAACGGCTACACCGAGCCGATCCTGCACCGACGCCGCCGGGAGTACAAAGCAGGCAGGCATGGGACGGCATAGTCTTCCCGACCCCGACGAGACCGGCGCCGAGGACGCCCGGACCGAACGGTTCGCGTTCGGTGCGTCCGAACCCGGTGCGCGCGACGGCGCCGACGATGGTGCCGACGGCGGCGGCCGGCACACCGCGGCGTCCGACGACGCGCCCGCGCCGCGCAGCCGGGACTGGGATTCCGGCGAATGGACCGGCAGCCACCGTGCCGTCACCCCCGGCCGCCGCGGCGTCAGCGTGGGCGTGATCGTGGCGCTGGTCACCGTCGTCGTGGTCGTCGGTGTGGTGATCCTGTGGCGCTTCTTCGGTGACGTGTTGTCCAATCGGTCCGACGTGGCGGCCGCACGCTGCGTCGAAGGGGAGATCGACATCGCCGTGGTGGTCGATCCCGCGATCGGCGAGCCGGTGCGCAACCTGGCGCAGCGATACAACGACAGTGCCGCACCCGTCGGTGACCGGTGCGTGAAAGTCGGTGTGGCCGAGTCGGATTCCTCTGCCGTCGTGAACGGTCTGAGCGAACAGTGGCCGGACGACCTCGGTGCGCGCCCGGCGCTGTGGATCCCGGCCAGCAGCGCCTCCGACGCGCGGCTGGAAGCCGCGGTGGGCGCCGCGACGATCAGCGACAGCCGCCCGTTGGTCAGCTCCCCCGTGGTCCTCGCGGTCGCCCCCGAGCTCGAGGAGGCGCTCGCCGGCCAAACCTGGGCGGCACTGCCCCGCCTGCAGAACGACCCGGCGGCACTGGACGGCCTGGGGCTGGCCGGCTGGGGCGGGCTGCGCCTGGCGCTGCCGCAGGAAGCCGATGCCGACGCCACCGCCCTGCTCGCCGAAGCCGTGGCCGCGGCGTCCGCGCCGCAGGGCGCTCCCGCCACAGCCGGCCTGGGGGCGGTCAACGCGCTGATGTCGGGGGCCCCGGAGTTGGCCGACGCCACCGCCGGCACCGCGCTCAACGCGCTGATCGACGCCGACGACCCGCGCACCGCACCGGTGCACGCGGTCGCGACCACCGAGCAGCAGCTCTACCAGCGCACCGCCTCGACGGCCGACGCCGCGTCGAAGGTGCGCTCCTGGCGACCCGAAGGTCCGACGCCGGTGGCCGACTTCCCCACCGTGTTGCTCTCCGGTGACTGGCTGAGCCAGGAACAGCTCACCGCGGCCAGCGAGTTCGCGCGGTTCCTGCGCAAACCCGAGCAACTCGGCGAGTTCAGCCAGGCGGGCTTCCGTGTGGAGGGCCAGGATCCGCCGGCCAGCGACGTCGTCGACTTCGCCGCGGTGGACGCGCCGGTCGAGGTCGGTGACGCGGCCACCCGGGCCACCATCGCCGACACCCTGGCGGCCCCTGCGCAGAGTTCCACCGTGACGATCATGCTCGACCAGTCGATGCCGACCGACGAGGGCGGACGGTCCCGGCTGTCCAACGTCGTGGCCGCGCTCAAGGGACGGTTGTCGGTCCTACCGCCCGACGCGGGTGTCGGACTGTGGACCTTCGACGGGGTGGCGGGTCGGTCCGTGGTCGGTGCCGGCGCGCTCGACGAGCCGGTCGACGGTCGCCCCCGCGCCGAGGCCGTGACGGCGGCCCTGGATGCCCAGAGTCCCTCGGGCGGCGGCGCCGTGTCCTTCACCACGCTGCGATTGGTCTACACCGACGCGTCGGCGAAGTATCGCGACGGACAGCAGAACTCCGTCCTGGTGATCACCGCCGGACCGCACACCGACCGGACCCTCGGCAGCGAGGGGCTGCAGGACTACATCCGTGGTGCGTTCGACCCCGAACGGCCGGTGGCGGTCAACGTCATCGACTTCGGCGAGGACGCCGACCGGGCGACGTGGGAGTCGGTCGCGCAGATCACCGGAGGCCAGTACCGCAACCTTTCGACGTCGGACACCCCCGAGTTGACCGCCACGATCGCCGAGCTTCTCGGATAGGCTGGTCCCCAATCGGCGAGCAACGTCGGTTACCGCACGTGGTTCGCTGAGGAGATTGCTCCGCAGCGCGCCGCAATGGTATGACGGCGTTATCGAACTGTCGCATTAACCTGCAACGATTGATCATGAGTACGGTTCGGAGGGGGTTTCAGAGGTCACGATGCCAGCTCAGCATCCACAGCAGGCGAACGCCGGTCAGCAATCGGCGTTCGCTCGTCGTTGGCGGGACCGAAAACGCTACGTCTGGTTGCTCGGCATCGTCATCCCGGTGCTGGTACCGGTGTCCTGGCTGGGCGTGCTGCTCACCGGGTGCGGATTGTTCTGGTGGTCCGGACCGATCATGACGGTCGCCGTGATCCCACTGTTGGACTACCTGGTGGGCAGCGACTCCGAGAATCCCCCCGACAGCGCGCTGCGCTACCTCGAGCAGGACCGCTTCTACCGATGGGCGCTGTTCTCGTACCTGCCCGCGCAGTACCTGTCGTTGGTGCTGGCGTGCTGGCTCTGGAGCGGAGGTGGCGGGGTCACGCTCAACGTCGCCGACAAGGTGGGGTTGATGCTGACCGTCGGCGGTATCGCCGGGGTGGCCATCAACACCGCCCACGAGCTGGGCCACCAACGCGCCCGCTCGGAACGCTGGCTGAGCAAGGTCGCGCTCGCCCAGAGCGGCTACGGGCACTTCTACGTCGAGCACAACCGGGGCCACCACGCCCGCGTGGCCACCCCGGAGGATCCGGCCAGCGCCCGGCTCGGCGAGAATCTCTACCAGTTCTTCGCCCGGTCCATCCCGGGCAGTCTGCGCTCGGCCTGGAACATCGAACGCCGCCGCCTGCGCGTCCATGGCAAGTCCGTGTGGAGCGTGCACAACGACGTCCTCAACGCGGGGTTGCTGACGGTCGCACTGTTCGCCGGGCTGGTGGCCGCGTTCGGTGTCGAGGTGCTGCCGTGGCTGATCGGGCAGGCGCTGGTGGGCGTCTTCCTGCTGGAGACGATCAACTACCTGGAGCACTACGGTCTGCGCCGTGGCCGGCGACCGAACGGGACCTACGAGAAGGTGGCCCCGGCGCACAGCTGGAACAGCAACTCGGTGATCTCGAATGTGTTCCTGTTCCATCTGCAGCGCCACTCCGACCACCATGCGAATCCGCATCGCCGGTATCAGGCGCTGTGCCATGCCGACGACGCGCCCCAGCTCCCGGCCGGTTACGCCGCGATGGTGGTGCTGGCCGCGTTCCCACCGCTGTGGCGCAAGGTGATGGACCGCCGCGTGGTCGCACACTACGGCGGCGACGTCAGCCGCGCGGCGCTGAGCCCGCGCAAGGCGGAGCGTTTGGTGGCGCGTCACCGGCCGCGCACGGTGTCAGCTCGCTGACGGCGCGCGCTGAGGAGACGACGTCGCGGCGGGGACCCGCCGGTACACCACAGCGCGACCGCCCCGTTTGGGCGCGAGCGCAACTCCCCTGTCCCACAAGGGTTCATCAGGCTCGGACGTCGGACCGAAACGCAGCTCGCGGAACAGCGTCCGCAGGGTGATGTCCATCTCCATGTTCGAGAAGTTGGCGCCGATGCACCGGTTGATCCCGCCGCCGAACGGGATCCAGGTCGGTGGTTTCGGAGCGCCCTGGGCGTAACGGTCCGGGTCGAACGCCTCGGGATCCGGATAGTTGGCGGGGTCGAAATGCGCCAGCTGGATGCTGATGAAGATGTTGGTGTTCTCCGGCAGCACCCACTGGCCCAGTCGCACCCGCTGCCTGGTCTGGCGTGGGATGTTGTCGATCACCGGGCGGGTGCGCTGGGACTCCCAGATGACGGCCTGACGCAGCTCGGATCCGCCGGCGTCGACCTCCTCGGTGAGCCTGGTCAGCAGGTCGGGGTGGCGGCGCAGTCGCTCGATCGTCCACGCCAGCTGTGTGGCGGTGGTCTCGTGGCCCGCGACCATCATCGTGAGCAGTTCGTCGGCGATGTGGTCGTCGGCGATCGGCTGGCCGTCGTCATAGCGTGCGTGGACGAGCAGTGACAGCACGTCGGCGCGGTCTTCGGAGTGCGGGTCCGACCGGGCGGCGTCGATGAGCTCGCCGATCACCGCGTTGATGCGGTCGCGCAGGCGCTTGAAGCGCCCGCCGGGGCTCCAGGCGCCCAGGTCCCGGCGCGCCGCGGCCGGCAGCAGCACGAAACGCGATCCCATCTCGACGGCCTTCGGGATCAGTTCGCGCAGTTCGTCCAGGGCGGCGCCCTCGGCGCCGAACACCGTTCGCAGGATCGCGTTGAGCGTGATGCGCATCATCGGCTCGAGCGTCTCGAACTCCTGGCCCTGTGGCCAGGTGGCGATCTCGCGGAGGACTTCTTCCTCGATGATCGGCTCATACCCGCGCACCCGCCGGCCGTGGAACGGCGGCACCAGCAGCTTGTGCCTGCGCAGGTGCTCCTCTCCCTCGAGGCTGAAGGTCGAACCGGGGCCGATCGTGGCACCCAGGTTGTGTCCCGGGCGCAGGATCAGGTCCCGGTCGGCCGAGAAGATCTCCCTGATCAAGCCGGGATCGCTGATCACCACCGTGCGCCCGAGGACCGGGACGTTGGCGGTGAATTCTCCGCCGTAGCGCCGATAGGCCGCTGCGACCGCCCGCGGACGGACGGTCAGCATCATCAGACCCTGAACCAACTTCGGGATCCGCGGGCCCGGTGGAAGCCGCACAGGGTCAGCCGTTGCCTCTGCCACGTGTCTCCCTCCGTTGCGGCGCCCGGAATCCGTTCGTGGCGCGGTGCAGAAAACCGAATGCTACCAACGCCGACCGACGGCCAGGTCAGGCGAACGCGTAGTCGGTCAGCGGGTAGGTCTCCTGCTCGCGCAGCGCGGTGCGCGGCGTCGTCGGACGCAACACGGTCTCGCCGTTGGGGCCGAAATAGTAGGACCGTGAGTTGGCGCAGTCGCCCAGATGCAGCAGGGTGCCCTCCTGCAGACGCTCCATGCGTTCCCGGAACGCGGTGTTGGCCTCTTCGGTCACCTCGAAGGTCGTGGCGTTGCGCCGGCGCACTTCACCGAACAGTCGCTCGATGTGCCTGCTCTGGTACTTGACCATGTTGAAGAACGACAACCCGCTGTTGGCGTACGGACCCGCGGCCACGCCGAGATAATTCGGGAAGTACGGTACGGCCATCCCCTGGTAGGCCTGGAAACCGTTTGTGCGCCACCACTTTCCGAGGTTGCGACCCTCACGGCCGATGATCTCGATCGCGGGGAAGTTCGACTCCCACATGTCGAAACCGGTCGCCAGGATCAGCGTGTCGATCTCGGTGCGGACCCCGTCGACGGTGACGATCGCGTCGGCCTCGATCCGCTCGATCCCCGCGGTGCGCAGATGGACGTGCGGCTGGGTGAGGGTCTTGTAGTACTCGTTGGAATAGGTCGGACGCTTGCATCCGAAGTCGTAGCGCGGCGTCAGATCCTCGCGGAGTTTCTTGTCGCGGATGGCCGCGAAGCGCTGGATGCCGGCCAGTACCGCAGTGAGGCTGACCAGCAGCCGCAGTTGGCGGAACTTGATGGCGGGCAGGAAGACCACCGAGGCCTGGATGTCGGTCATCCAGCGGAAGATGCGCTGGGTCAACGGAACTCGTGCGAAGAGGTTCTGCACGGCACGCGGGATCGCGAAGTCCTGCTTCGGCACCACGTGGATCGGGGTGCGCTGGTAGACCGAGAGTTCCGCGGCCTTCCTGGCCACCTCGGGGATCAGCTGCACGGCGGTTGCGCCGGTGCCGATGATCGCGACGCGGCGCCCCTCCAGCGGATAGGCATCGTCCCAGGCGGTGGTGTGGATGATCTTGCCGGCGAACTCGGTGACGCCGGGGATGTCGGGGTAGCAGGCCTGGGACATGAAGCCGGTGGCCGCGATCAGGAAGCGGGCGGTGATGGTCTCACCGCCCGAGACCGTGACGTTCCAGACCTTCTGTTCGTCGTCCCAGCGGGCGTTGTCGACCTTGGTGTTGAACCGCATGTACTGGCGCACGCCGTACTTGTCGGCGACGTGTGCGGCGTACTGCTTGATCTCCGCGCCCGGTGCATAGAGCCGTGACCAGTAGGGATTGGGTTCGAAATCGAACGAATACGTCGGGGAGGGGAGATCGACCGCCAGCCCCGGGTAACGGTTGACGTGCCAGACGCCGCCGAGGTCGCTTTCCCGCTCGAGGATCGCGATGCGGTCATAACCCAGTTGCTTGAACTGGATCGCCGAACCGATGCCTGCGAATCCGCCGCCCACGATCACGACATCGAGGGGATGCTGGCCACTCATGCTGTTCACCGTAGCTGACCGACCCCCATGCTTCACCTCGATCCTGAGCTGCGATTCACCGGGCGAGCGGGCTCGATCGCAGGTCACCCACGGTCGCCGATCCGTCCGGTCCGCGGGGCCGCCGTCGTTGCCAGTCTGGTCACAGGGTGCGCGGTTTCGGGAAGGGCAACACTTGCCGACGACACCGGCCGACGGTTTCAGCAAATAGCTGTACTCGGTGTGCAGTTCGACGGACCTGCTCAAACACCTGAACTACTCCGGCAATGGCGATTGTTTTGCTGTTCGGGCGGGAAACCGGCGTCGAACCATCCGGATTACGCGCAGTTGCTAACTGGATTTGTCACAAAGTGAAATTAACGGAGGCGTCTGTGGAGGAGTCGGAAAACCGGTCCAACGAGTTAACAGGTTGTCATCTATCGTGGCACCGGCGAGGTGAGCTGGGCGGGCGCGACATGATGTGACACAAGTCATAAGGTGACACGGTGATGAGCCCTTAGCGGCGGGACGGAGCCGCCGAAAAAGCGCTCTACCTGCTGAGACAATGTTCGAACGCAACCATCCGGCCGAGCGAATATTATTCGCCTGCGTAAGCGCGCCGCTGTGGATTCACAGCTCAGGTGCCCTGTGCGGCGTCGACGTCGAGTTTGCCAGTACCGCACAACTGAGACAATCTCGGAGATTTGCTGACGCCGCCGGTAATCGTGGCTCATAGTTATATAGCCGCGCGGTCGCGAGGCGACCACAATTTGATTACTGAGTGACCTGGAGGTCCCCATGCGCTCACCATTCCGGGCGGCGGCGGCCGCATTGGTATCGCTGTTCGCCGTGCTCCTTCTGGGTTTCACCTCCGCCCTCGGGCCGGCCGGGGCGGGCACCGCGTTGGTCGTCGGCGGTATCGCCAATCCTCGGGTCTCTGACCTGATCATGAGCAATCTGCTCAACAAGCGGTTCGCCAACGACATCCGCGAGGACATCGAGTGGCCGGCGCAGGCGGCGCCGTTCACCGGCCGCAACCACAAGACGCTCGGGCAGTCGATCGCCGAGGGTCAGATGACGCTCTACCAGAAGATCCTCGACTCCGAGACTCCCGTGACGGTGGTGGGTCTGTCGGCCGGTTCCCTCGTCGTCGACGAGGTGATGCGGATGCTCCTGGACAACCCGGACTTCGCGCCGTCGAAGCAGGATCTGACCTTCGTGATCGTCGCCGACTCGAGCCGCCAGAGGTTCATCAACCAGGTCAAGTACAACTCCCGGTTCGACTACACCTACCAGCCCGCTCCGGTCACCCAGTACGACGTCATCGTCGTCACCGGCGAGTACGACGGTTTCGCCGACTTTCCCGATCGTCCGTGGAACCTGCTCGCCCTGATCAACGCCTACGCCGGCATGATCACCGAGCACATGCCGTCGGCGTTCGCCGACCTGGATGCGGTCCCCGATGAGAACATCACCGTCGATGTGAACGAATTGGGCGGGAAGACAACGCATTACCTCGTGCCGGCCAAGACGCTGCCCATCGTGAAGCTGCTGCCGTTCCTGAAGTCGCGGGAGGACTCGCTGCGGGCCAGGATCGAGAAGGCCTACATCCGCAACGACGACAAGAGCTCTGCGGCCGCCAGCCGTCAGACGGCCGGGCGCAGCGCGGTGGTCGCCGACCTCGCCGACGCGCCGGCGGAGAAGGCAACCGAAGCGCCGGCAGCCGCGGTGTCCGACGCCGAGCCGCAGGGCCGGGACGTAGCTGAGGACGTGACCGAGGCCGATGTCGAGGCCAAGTCCGAGGTCGAAGTCGAGGCTGATGTCGAGGCCGAGGTCAAGGACGTGATCAAGGACGAGATCGCCGCCGAGGCCGACACCGATGCGTCCGAGGCCCTCGCAGCCAAGGCGACGAACCGCGTCCGCGGCGACGACGACGGAGCCGAGGCGTCGGGCAAGCAGTCCCGTGCGGAGCGCAGTGCAGCGCGGGGGGCGGACAAGGCCCGGGCCTCGGCGCGTACGGGATCCGACGACTAGTCGGTCCGCAAAGCCGAAAGGACGCACCGTGCGGCCCTGCGATCAGCATCGACGGGCCTGCGGTGCGTTCTTCGTCTCTCGTTCCGGCGTCGGGATGGATCACGTTGCTGCACTAGGAGTAAGAGCATGCAGGACAAGATCATTCGGCTCGATCAGCTGAGCGTTCCGGGCGCGCCCCGGAAAGAGCGGGGACGCCCCGGGCGGCGCGGGCGCAAAAAGCCGATCCCGCCCGGCGAAAAGGCGCGTAGCATGGACTCAGCAAACGGGGGGTTTGCTACCTATCGGTGGGGGAAGAACATGGGAACACGATCTGGGCGCACCGTCGGCGGTGCACTCGCGATGACGCTGACAGCGGCCGCCACGGCCTTGTCGGTGGTGGTGGCGACACCGACCGCGGAGGCGGCCAATGTCCTGACATTGAGCCCGTTGCCGCACCGCATGGGCCCTGCGCTGCAGGGATCGATGTGTGCCAGCCCGAACGTCTGCAACAAGGTCAAGTACTCGTTCGCGATGAACGTCTCGATCGCGAACCTGGCCGAGGCGATCAGAGCGGCCACAGCCGCCGTGCCTGCCCCTGACGGCTCCAGCCCGGATCCGGCGGACAGCGAGACCGTGACGGTCTTCGCGCTCAGCGGTGGTGCCATCGGTTCGGTCAAGTGGCTGGCCCAGTACGCCGACGAAGCCGACGCGCCATCGGCCGAGGTGCTTTCGTTCGTACTGATCGGGAACCCGACCCGCAAGTACGGCGGCGCCAATCACCGTCTGACCAAGATGCCCGAGACCCAGTACAAGGTCCTCGACATCGCTCAACAGTACGACCCGTTCGCCGACACCCCTGACCGGTTCAGTTTCCTCGCCCAGCTGAATTCGACTCTGGGGTTCCTGGCCCCGTTGCACTACGACTATTCGGCGGTCGACATCAACGACCCCGCCAACTACCGATGGGTCGAGGGCAACACCACCTACATCCTGGTGCCCACCGAGAAGCTGCCCTTGCTGGCGCCGCTGCGGGCCCTCGGCCTCACCGCACTCGCCGACCGGCTGAACGATTCCCTGAAGGAGATCATCGAACGCGCCTACGACCGGCCCTGGGAGAAGGAACCCCCGCCCCCGCCAGCCCCCGAGGCGCGGCAGCAACCGAGCGTGCAGAAGCGCGCTCCGTCGCTGCCCGCGCCGCCGGCTGAGGCCCCGGGCGCGGCCGCCAAGGCTCCCGCCGACACCGCACCGGACACCACGTCTGCGGTGGCTGAGACCGACGACCAGCAGGCGCAGGACTCCGATCGGTCCGTCACACGGCAGGCCCGCTCCCGTGCCGCCGAAGAGCAGGAGGAGTTGGACCTCACCGACCTCGAGGCCGACGTCGAGATCGAGGCGCAGGCTGCCGACGAGAAGGCCGACACCGACACCGGCACCAGCACCGCGGCCGCGCGCAGAGCCGACATCGCCGAGCGGGATTCGGCGAAGGCGGAGTCCCGGCAACTGAACCGCGACCAACGCGACGCGACCGGCGACGACTGAACGCGGGTGTGCGTTCCCGGTCCGCAGTGTGCTTGGCTGACCGCATGGATGTCGGTCACCTGTCGCCCGTGGAACGCACCACCCTGCTGACCGAGTACGCCCGTGCGGTGGACGCGCGATCGCCGCAGCCGATTCTCGCCGACCACACCGCAGACCAGACCGTCCGGCAGATCGACTACGACTTCAGCTCGTTGGGCGTGACCCCCAGCGTGCGCTGCCTGGTGGCGCTACGCGCCAGGATGCTCGACGACCGGGTGCGCGCCCACATCGCCGAACACCCCCACGCGGTCGTCGTCGATCTGGGCGCCGGGCTCAACAGCATGGTCCACCGCGTGGATCCGCCACCGACGGTGGACTGGCACAGCGTCGACCTTCCGGGCGTGATCGGTCTCCGCGACGCGGTGCTGCCGGCACGCCCCAACGCGCATCACGTCGCCGCCTCCGTCGCCGAACCGGGCTGGTGTGACGGGATTCCGGCCGACCGGCCGACCATCGTCGTCGCCGACGGCCTGTTCGCGTTCCTGACCGAACCGGTCATCGTGGCGCTGCTGCGAAGGGTCACCAGCCACTTCGACTCCGGCACGGTGGCCTTCAACGACTACGGGAAGGTCAGCCGGCTCAACCGGATCACCGGACAACTCGCGATGCGCGGCTCCAATTCGCCGCACCGACAATGGGATTTCACCGGGTTCTCCGATCCGCGGCATCCGGAGGGGTGGAACCCCGACCTGCGCCTGGTCGAAGAGGCCAGTGCGATGTTCGAACCCGAGGCGGCGCTGTTCCCGCGCGGGCTGCGCCTGGGTGCGCGCCTGGCGCGGCGCTTCCCCGGGATCGCGCGCAAGGCGCGGATCCTGCGGTACGAGTTCCCGCGTCGCTAGCTGCTGGGCTGCTGCGCCGACTCGGTTGACGGCGACTGCGCGCGCCGCGCAGCGGCGTTGCGCCGGCGCAACACCACCCGGCCGCCCTTGTTCGGCACGATCGACACCCCGCGGTTGAACGGGCGCTCGTCGGGTGCGTCGGTGGGTTCGATGCGGAACTCGCGCAGGATGGCCCGTATCGCGATCTCCATCTCCATCGAGGCGAAGGAGGCCCCGATGCAGCGGTTCATGCCGCCCCCGAACGGCACATAGGCGAATGGGTTGGGGTTCACGCCCAGGAAGCGGTCCGGGTTGAACCGCTCCGGTTCGGGGAAGCTGTCAGGCGACATCATCGCCAGGTGCAGCGCCCCCATCAGCGTCGTGTTCTCGGGAATGACCCACTCCCCCAGCTGAACTCGCGTCTTGGTCCGACGCAGAGACGCCGTCAGCACCGGTCGCGTGCGCTGCACTTCTTGGATGGTCGCCCGCAGCAGCTCCGAGCCGCCGGCGTCGACCTCTTCGGTGAGTCGGGCCAGCAGCTCCGGGTGGCGTCGGATGCGCTCGAGCACCCAGGCCAGCTGCGACGACGTCGTCTCGTGCCCTGCGACCAGCAGTGTCAGCAACTCGTCGGCGATGTGCTTGTCCGACATCGGGGTGCCGTCGTCATAACGCGTGCGCAACAGCAGCGTCAGCACGTCCTGCCGCTCGTCGAAATCCGGATCGGCCCGCGCGTCGGAGATCAGCTTGGCGATCAGATCGTCCATCCGCCGGCGATACTGGGCGAAATGTCCACCGGGGCTGTAGCGGCCGTAGTCGCGCCGGATCACCTCGGGCAGCAACGCGATGCGGGACCCGAACTCCACGGCCGCCGGCATCAGGGTGCGCATCTCCTCGAGCTCGTCACCGGCGGCGCCGAACACGGCGCGCAGGATCGTGTTCAACGAGATGCGCATCATCGGGTCGAGCGTCTCGAACTCCACCCCCTCGGGCCAGGTGGAGATCTCGGCGAGCACCTCGGCTTCGGTGATGGTTTCGTAGGAGCGCATGCTCTTGCCGTTGAACGGCGGCAGCAGCAACCGGCGTCGGGCCAGCAGCTCGTCGCCCTCCAGGGCGAACACCGAACCCTCACCGAGGACGGCGCTGAGGTTCTTGGTGGGCCGGCCGATGAGGTCGCGGCTGGAGCTGAACAGCTCCTTGATGTCACCGGGTGAGCTGAGGATGACCATCCGGCCGAACAGCGGCACGTTCAGTGTGAAGGCGCTGCCGTACTTCTTCGACAGCGCGGTCAGCATCCTGCTCTGGATTGCCACCATGCCGAGGCCCTGCAGCAACTTCGGCGCGCTCGGGCCGGGCGGCAGGCGCACCGGATCGGTTGTCGCCGTTGTCATGTCGTCACCCCTCTAGGCCATCGTGTAGTCGGTGAGCGGGAACCGCTCCTGTGCCTTGACTGCACTGCGCACCGACGTCGGCCGGAACAGCGGGGATTCGCCCCTGCCGTTGAACCAGTATGACCGCGACGTCGCGCAGTTGCCCAATCGGAACACGGAGTCGTCGAGCAGGGTCAGCATCTCCTCCAGGAACCGGGCGTTGGCCTCCTCGGTGACCTCGAAGGTGGTCGCGCCGCGGCGCTGCAGCTCGCCGAACAGCCGGCGCATGTGCCGCATCTGGGTCTCGACCGTGTCGAACCAACTCATGCCGACCCAGGCGTACGGGCTGGCCTGGGTGAGCATGTTCGGGAACAGCGGCACCGTCATGCCCTCGTAGGCCTGGAAGCGGTTCTCCCGCCACCACTTCCCGAGGTCGCGGCCTTCCCGGCCGATCACCTCGACGGCGGGCAGGTTCGACTCCCAGACGTCGAATCCGGTGGCCAGCACCAGCGTGTCGATGACGCGTTTGGTGCCGTCCCTGCCGACGATGCCGTCGGGCTCGATCCGCTCGATGCCCTCGGTCTCCAGGTGCACGTGGGGTTTGGTGAAGGTCCGGTAGTACACGTTGGACAGGGTGGGCCGCTTGCAACCGAAGTCGTAATCCGGTGTGAGCTTGCGGCGCAACTCCTTGTCGCGGATCGCCAGGAACCGGTGCAGAGCACCGATCTTGGCGGCGATGGTGTTGATCGGTCGCAGCTGCCGGAACTTCCACATCGCCAGCGTGGTCATCAGATCCATGAACATGTCGCTGGACAGGCGTACGAAGCGTTGTGTCGCAGGGATTTTCGCAAACAGCCGCTGCGTCCGCGGACCGAACGACAGGTCCAGCTTGGGCATCACCCAGATCGGCGTGCGCTGGTAGACGGTCAGCTCCGCGGCATTCTCGGCAAGCTTCGGGATGAGCTGCACGCCCGTCGACCCCGTGCCGATGATCGCCGCACGCTTGCCGCTCAGCGAATAGTCGTGGTCCCATTCCTGAGCGTGCAGCACCTTGCCGGCGAACGTCTCGATCCCCGGGATGTCCGGCTTCTTCGGCTGGCACAGATACCCCGTCGCGAGCACCAGGAACTGGGCCTGCAACGACTGCCCGTCGGCCAATGAGACCACCCACCGCTGGGCCTCGTCATCCCAGCGTGCACCGTCGACGACGGTGTTGAAGCGCATGTAGCGGCGCAGCTGGTACTTGTCGGCGACGTGTTCGGCGTAGCGCTTCAGTTCCTCGCCCGGCGCGTAGAGCTTCGACCAGTACGGGTTCGGTTCGAACCAGTACGAATAGGTGGTGGACGGGACGTCAACTGTCAGGCCGGGATAACGGTTGACGTGCCACGTCCCACCGAGGTCGTCCTCGCGATCGAGGATCGCGAGGTTGTGGTAGCCGAGCTCGTTGAGCGCGATCGCCGCGCCCATGCCGCCGAACCCTGCGCCGATGATGACGGCGTCGAACTGCGAGGTGGTCACTCGGCGATACTACGGGCTCGGTGGGGGTGAATCCCACCGGCCGCAGACGAGCTTCGGCCGGCCACTAGCTAACTGTCGGAGCCCTTGCGCTTCGAGCTCGAGCTGTCGCTGCCCTTGCTCGAGCCATTGCTCGATGAGGACGACGAGGACGACGAGGCGGATCCGTTGGACTCCGAGGTGGTGTCCTTGGCGTCGGACTCCTTGGTGTCCTTGGCGTCGTCGCTGCTCTTGAACTTGTCGCGCAGCGACTTGACCGCGTCGGCCACCGGATCGGCCTTGGGCTCCTCGGCCTCGTCGGCGTCAGCGTCCTCGGGGATCTCGACGTCCTTGGGGGTCTCGACCTCCTTGGGCGTCTCGACCTCCTTGGGGGTCTCGACCGGGGTCTCCTCCGCAGGCGGGGTGGTGACTTCTTCGTCGGCCGGCGGGGTGACTTCCTCGCCGGCGGCCGGCGTGGCCGCCTCGTCGGTGGTCGTACCCTCCGGGGTCACAACGTCGGTCACCTTGGCCTGGATGGCCCGCAGCGTCTGATTGAGATCGCTGTCGGCGATGCCGTCCTCGGCCGTCTCCGCGTCCTCGCCGGCCGCCAGCACGGCGGTGTCGTCCTGCGAGCCGCGCTCGCTCGGCGGCACGTAATCCGGTTCGAGGTAGTCCTCGGTCGGCAACGGCAGACCCGTCGGGGTCTTGGCCTGCCACGGGAACAGCGGCTGCCAGCCGTCGTTCTTCGGCTCCGGGAAACCGTCGGAGGGCTTCCACCCGACCGGCATGAACGGGTCGTACGGGTTGCACTGCGGGCACAGGATCTTCGCGAACGGACGGACGAAGTATGCCGCCGTCGAGTAGCGCGGGTTCCAGATGTAGCTCGACGGCACGAACGGGTTCCACATGATCGCCAGCGTCTCGGCGAACTTGCGGTACGCGGTCATCTGCTCGTCGAAGGACGGGAACTTCACCGGCTCCGGATCCTCGAGCAGGTAGTCCCACAGCGCCTTGGTGCCGGCGTTCGGGTCGAGCTTGCGGGTTTCGCCGTGCCACTCGATGAACGCGTTCGGGTACTTCTCCTTACCCAGCGCGGTCGGCTTACCGGTCGCCACGTCGAAGAGGGTCGGGTCCCAGACCAGGTTCCCCTCCTCGTCTCTGACCAGCTCCCCGTTCTCGTCTCTGAGCCTGAAGTCGATCGAGGCGTCCTCGCCGATCTCGTAACCGAAGTAGGCCTCGGTGGCGCTGACCGGGTTCCACTGCGGCGTGCCCTCGGGACCACCGGGTGCGCCGTAGGTGAACCCGTCGCCCAGATAGAAGGCCAGCGGGTTCACGCGAAACATGCTGTTGAGCATCTTGTCGCCCTCAGGGCACGGCGGCAGGCCCGAGCATCCGTTGTGCATCGGCAGGTTCGCGGCCATCCACGATTCGGCTGCCTCGCCGTACGGTTGCCACAGCGGCTTGAACGGCGTCATCAGCGCAACGGTGGCATAGGCCATGGCGGGGTTCGGCGGATCCCAGCCCAGGACGTTGACCGGTGAGTACACCCACCAGTTACCGCTCTGGGCCCAGGCCTCGGCCCAGAAGTTCACGGCGTCGACGTGAGCCTGCGGAGCATTGAGCACCGCGTTGATCAGGTTCGGCATGATGTTGGCCGCCGAGCGGGCGGTCAGGTTCACGTCCGCGGTGACGCTGCGTGCCTCGGCCAGCTGCGCCTGAGCCTGCGCGATGCTAGGAGTGACGGGAGTAACGGAGATGACACTGGCCCCCACCAGCGCAACGCCAGCCGTGACATACGAACGTACGGCAGCAGGCATGACGCCCCTTTCAAGTGATTTCGATTGCTGAGCGATGTTAGGACAGGCTGAACCGTATCCAAAAAGAGACCTTGTGTCTAGCAAAGAAAGCGGATTCCTCACGGAAATCTCATTTGCTGACGTTCGCGTCAGTTAACCCGTCCGCCAACTGGAGGCAAAGTCGAGCGCCGCGTTGCACCAGTCAACACTGGTCTGCGCGCAAATCTGGGGGTCGTGGTCCGGCTTCTTCTTTGAATTCGCCCGCTCTATCGCCTGTGGACGGCGGGACGTTACAGCCCTCGGGTGATCAACCATTCGTCGATGCGGTTGCCGACAGATCTCCAGCCGGGCTCCAGCATCATATTGTGCCCCATATCGGGGAACAACTCCGCGGTCGTCCCGTACGCGCGGGCCGTCGCGTGCACTTCGGCCCGGGTGACGGCGCCGTCGTCGTGGGCGCCCAGCACCAGGATCGGGGTGTCGATGCGCTCCGGTTTCGGCCGGTCGTAGAGGCCGTCGAGACCCGATCGTGCGCTCTCCTCCTGGAGCCGGCGGACACACGCCGCGACCACCGAGTCGGGGGTCTTCGGCGAGAAGAAGCGTTCCCGCGCGAGTTCGAGCGTGCCGACCGCCGGCAGGGAACGGCCGGTCACCGCGATCCGCGCGAAGTGCCAGGGGTGGCGGCGCAGCCAGCGCACACCGGAGGCGAAGTAGCCCGACGGCGGCATGGACGCCATCAGCACCGCGGCCGGCGCCGTGGCCGTCTGCAGGTGCTTCTGCACCAGGTAGCCGCCCATCGAGTGACCGATCAGGACCGGTTCGGTCGGCAGGGTGGCGGCCACCGAGGCGATGTCGTCGAGGTAGTCGGCGAAGGAGCAGCGCCGCAACGGCTTCGACGTGGTGCTGGTCCCGTGCCCGCGCAGGCTCAGCGCGACGGCGCGGTAGCCCCGCTCGGCGAAGAAGTCCAGGAAGTGGTCGTCCCAGCACCAAGCGGCCTGCCAGGCGCCGTGGACGAACAGCAGTGGGGCGGGATGGGAGTCGGTCGCGGAGCCCCTGTCGATGACCTCGAGTGCTTCGCGCACGACCCGATAGTACGGTCGGTCGGGTGACGCGTGGTTTCCGGTTCGGTCTGCTCGACGGCATTGTCAACACGCGGTTCTCGGCGAGCCTGCCCGCGACGGCTGCGGCGGTGACGGCATCGGCGACCGGAGCGGACTCCGTGTGGGTCGGCGACCACCTGAACTCGCTGGTCCCCCGCTCGTTGGCCACCCCCGAACACCTGGGTATCGGCACCCGGCTGATCCCGAAGGTGGATGCGGTCCTGGAGCCGTGGACCATGCTGGGCCATCTCGCCGCCCGCAACCGGTTCCGCCGGCTGCGGCTGGGCGTGTGCGTCACCGACGCCAGCCGCCGCCACCCCGCCGTGACCGCCCAGGCCGCCGCCACGCTGCACCTGCTGTCCCGCGGTCGCGCCATGCTGGGTATCGGGGTCGGCGAACGCGAAGGCAACGAGCCCTACGGCGTCGAGTGGACCAAACCGGTGGCCCGCTTCGAGGAAGCGCTGGCCACCATCCGCGCGCTGTGGGACAGCAATGGCGAACTCGTCACCCGCGATTCCCCGTATTTCCCACTGCGCAACGCGCTTTTCGACCTCCCGCCGTACAAGGGGAAATGGCCCGAGATCTGGGTGGCGGCCCAGGGCCCGCGCATGTTGCGCCTGACCGGCCGCTACGGCGACGCCTGGGTGCCGTTCACGATCTCGCGTCCGGCCGATTACGCCGAGTCGCTGGACGCGGTCCGGGTGGCCGCCTCGGACGCCGGGCGGGACCCGGCGGCGATCGTTCCCGCGCTCAACCGCGCGGTCGTGTGCGGCCGCACCCGCGACGACGTCGACGAGGCACTCGACGGAGTGCTGTTCAAGACGATGGCGTTGGCAGCGCCTGCGCATGCCTGGGCCCGCCACGGCGTGGAGCATCCCCTCGGCGCGGACTTCGCCGGCGTGCAGGACCTGGTGCCGCAGACGATGGACTACGACACGGCGATGTCCCACATCCGTAAGGTGCCCGCCTCGCTGATGCGCGAACTGTGCTTCCACGGCACCGCCGACGAGGTGCTCGAGCAGGTTGCCGAGTGGCGCGACGCCGGACTGCGCTACCTGGTGGTGATCAACGGAAGCCAGCTGAACCCCAGGTTGACCAAGGCGGCGTCGGCGAGCCTGCCGTTCACCCGCGTGCTGCGTGGGTTGAAGAAGTTCTGAACCCTGCCGACTGTGCGCGGGCGTAAGAGTTCCGTCATCCCGCAGCGGGTTCCCAGGTCCGGCCCGGCGCTGTTCGCTGGCGAAGCGCGCGCACGGACGATTCGCGTGAATCTGCAGACTATGTTCGCGGCTGTGCGTAAGGTAAGTTTGCTGACCGAGCTCCAACAGGGCTGGTCGGTGTGGCCGTCGGCCACACAGCCATCGTGAAGAAAATCGAAAGGGGGGCCGTCGATGCGCGCATCGATTCGCCCGTATGCCACCGCAGGCGTGGCGCTGGTGGGGGCCGGCGTCATGGCTGTCTCACCGGTCATCGTGCCGCCCGCGCAACCCGAGGTGCGCTCGGTCGAGAGCGCCGTGGAGCTGACCGCCACCACTTCGCTGGCCTATGTACCCATCAACCTGATCCACGCGGTGATCAACGCGCCGGGCAACTTCATCTTCGGTGTCGAGCAGTTCGCCGCGGCGATGGCGGCCAGCGGAAGCTGGAACGACTCGCACCCGATGAACGTGTGGGGCTGGGACGACGCCAACCCGGCGCACGCGTGGAGCCTGATGAACATGGCGGTGCCGTTCCCGGCGTTGTCGCGGCCGTTGGGCAAACACCTGAACTGGTGGATGACGGCGAACCTGCCGATGCACGAGGGCTGCGACTTCACCTGTCCTGACCTGCGCGGCATGCTCGGCAAGATGTTCAAGGTGCCGATGTCGAGGTTCTACAGCGAGGAGGGCTACACCTTCCCGGAGGTCATCAACCCCGTCGGTGGCTGGGAGACGGACTGGTCGAAGAAGACCGTCAAGCTCGATCCGCTCGAGCCGGTCAAGTCGGTCTGGAACTACCTGGTGTCCAAGCCGGAGAAGATCCACATCCCGAGCATCTACGAGATGATCACGGCGTTCGCGAACCTCGCGCGGGCCCTGCAGATCACCGGTCACCTGCCGAAGTTCTTCGCGGTCGACGAGATCGAGACGTTCTTCAAGTTGTTCGTGCGCAAGCCCAAGGAAGTCGCCGAGATCCCGCCGGTCAACCCTGACGATCCGGCGTACAACCCCGCCCCCGAGGCCGAGGAACCCGAAGGAGAGCCGGACGAGGCCGCGGCCGCCCGGGTGGCAGGCCAGCCCGAGGGCCAGGTCGAGGTCGCCGAGACCCGCACGTTCACGCTGACCGTCGACACCGGCGTGCCAGCCGACGCGACCGCGTCCGACGAGGCCGCTGCGCCCGAGACACCGCCGGCGCCGGCCCCGGCGGTCACCGAGGACACGACCGAGGAGACCACCGAGGAAGCCGCCGAGGAGGAACTCACGGTCGAGATCCCGGAACCGGTCGAAGAGGCCAAGGAATCCACGCCGAAGCAGCAGAGCGGCGGTAAACACCGCCGCGTCGACGACAGCGAGCGGCGCTGGGGTCGTACCGTCGAGCGGGTCGAGTCGGGCCTGTCGAAGGTGGCCGACGCGTTCACGCGTTCCACCGGGTCGAGCGACACCGGTGACAGCTCGTCGTCGGGCTCCGCACGGTCGAGTTCCGAGGCGGCTGCCTAGCAGAACCGAGAAAGAAAGGGGGCCATGCGGATTCGTCCGCATGGCCCCCTTTTCGGTTGGCTGCTGTGTCGCTACACCTTCTCGAGGCAGTACGACCGGTACTCGACCGCGTGGCTCTGCGCATCGCGGTAGAGGCGGGAGCCCGGGACGCCGGTGAAGTTGCGTCCGAAGCCGTGGAGGAATCCGGGCAGGTAACGCTTGATCAGCTCGTCGGACAGATGCGCGGTGAGGTCCAGGCCGCGTAACACCTCGTCGTTGATGACGCGCTCGTTGATCATCTTCATGCCGGAGTTCTTCAGCGCGCCTTCCCAGTGCGCGAACTCCTGGCGGCCGTAGACGTCGGACTGCAGGAAACGGCCGCCGGGACGCAGCACCCGGCGGACCTCGGAGAGGAACGTCTCGAGCGACGGATAGGCGTGAGAGGCCTCGATGTTGACCACCGCGTCGAACGAGTTGTCCGGGAAGGGCAGGTCTTCGGCGTTCCCGTGCACGAACTTCAGGTTCGGCAGCTGGTGACGCTTGGAGCAGAACTTGACGGCGTCGGGGTTGAAGTCCAGGCCCGTGTAGCTGGCCGGCTTCAGGTAGCGCGTGATGTAGGAGGCGCCGCCGCCGTGGCCGCTGCTGCACTCCAGGACGTCCTTGCCCGCGAGGTCGGTGCCCGCCTGCGTCACGGTGCTGTGGTAGAGCTGGATGTAGTACCGGTTGCGTTCGTCGGCTTCGTCCAACTGCAGTCCCATCGGCGGATCCTCTTCGAATCCCCAGTTCAGGAACTGTACGTCGTCGTCGGCGTGGAGCCGCCGCGTCCACATCGGATACCAGTATTTCGCCACAATCTTCTTGAAGAGCGTGGTGCTACCGAGGCGGTCGATTCGGTCTCTTTGACTTGTGGCCATGTCCGGGGAGTATGCCAGGCACACCAGCCCGATGCGACACTGGGGCAAACTTTTTATGAGTCGCCCGACGGGCTAGCGGGCGTCGCTGCCCGACGACACGCTCAGGCTCTCCGAATCTCCGAGAGCACCGCCGGGACGGCGGTACACCACGGCCCGGCCGCCCTTCTCCGGAGCCATGTTCGTCCCGCGGCTGTGCCGGCGTTCCGCCGGCGCCGTGGTGGTCTCGAACCGCAGTTCGCGGAGCATGGTGCGCAGTGCGACGTCCATCTCCATGTTGGCGAACGCGGCACCGATACACCGGTAGATCCCGCCGCCGAACGCCACCCAGGCCGGCGGTGTCTTGCCGTTGACCAGGTAGCGGTCCGGGTTGAACGCCTCGGGGTCGGGGAAGTGCTCCGCGGACTGCTGGGCCAGTTCGATGCTGATCAGCAAGGTGCTGTCCTCGGGGATCACCCAGTCGCCGAGGCGGATGCGCTGCAGCGTGCGTCGCATCGTCGCGTTCACGACCGGGCGGGTGCGCTGGATCTCCCAGATCGTGGCCTGCCGCAACTCCGAACCGCCCGCGTCGACCTCGGCGACCAACCGCGACAGCAGCTCGGGATGGCGGCGCAACCGCTCCACTCCCCAGGCCAGTGACAACGAGGTCGTCTCGTGACCGGCGGCCATGAGCGTGACCAGTTCGTCGGTGATGTGGCTGTCGGAGATCGGTTGTCCATCCTCGTATCGCGCCGCCAGCAGCAAAGTGAGGATGTCGGAGCGCCCGTCGAAGTCCGGGTCGGAGCGGGCGTCGGCCATCAACTTCTCGGTGACCGCGTCGATGCGTTGGCGATAGCGCTTGATCCGTCCACCCGGACTCCAGGCGCCGAGATCCTTGAGCACCACATCGGGCAGCATCGCCAGCCGGGAACCGAGTTCGACCGACGCCGGCATCACTTCGCGCAGCTCGTCGAGCTCAGGTCCCTGCGCCCCGAACACGGTGCGCAGGATGACGTTGAGCGTGATGCGCATCATCGAGTTCAGCGTCTCGAACTCCTGGCCCTGCGGCCAGGTCGCGATCTCGCGCATCACCTCTTCTTCGACGATGCGCTCATAGCCCCCGACCCGCTTGCCGTGGAACGGCGGCACCAGCAGTTTGCGGCGTTCGACCAGCGCCTTGCCGTTGAGGCTCCACATCGAACCGGGGCCCACCACGCGGCCCAGATTCGTCGGCCGCTCGATCAGGTCGTTGCCGGTGCTGAACAGATCCTTGACCAGAGCGGAATCGGTGACGACGACGGTCTGGCCGAACACCGGCATCCGCATGCTGACCGCGCCGCCGTAGCGCCGCGCCAACATCGCCGGCAAGGTGTAGGGCGCTGTCAGAAACGCCGCACCCTGAAGCACTTTCGGCAGCCGCGGCCCCGGCGGCAGCTTGACGGGATCGGTTGTTGCCTTGGCCATCTTCACCCTCCTACGCGCTCCCGGGTGGCGGGAGCGCGGGTCCCCGAGTCCGCGCCTGTGGTCCGCGTGCCGACCGGGTTGCGGCTCAGTCCTTGCTGAAGCAGTACAAACGGTACGAGATGTCGCCGGAGGCCAGTTGCCGGTAGAGACGCGACCCGGGCGACACCACGATCTGACGGCCGATCGGCCGCAGCGGTGCGGGCAGGGCGTTGGTCACCGTCTGCAGGTTCGCATCCGCGGTCAGGTCCAGGCCGCGCAGCACCTCGGCGTCGATGACCCGCTGGTCGATGACGCGCAACTTGGCCTCGGCGATCCCCTTCTCCCAGTCGGCCATCTGCTCGCTGCTGCGCATGTCCGTGTAGAGCATGCGTCCGCCCGGCCGCAGGACGCGGTAGACCTCGTCCATGAAACGCCCGAAATCGAGGTAGACGTGGGAGGCCTCGACGTTGACCACCGCGTCGAACGACTCGTCAGCAAACGGCAGATTCTCGGCGTCCCCGTGCACGAACTCGAGCCCTGGCAACACATGTCGCTTCTTGCAGTACGCGATCCCGTCAGGGTTGAAGTCGAGGCCGGTGTAGGAGGCCGGCTTGAAGGTGCGGGTCAGGTAGGACGCGCCGCCGCCGTGGCCGCAGCTGATCTCCAGGACGTCCTTGTCGGCGATGCTGGTGTCGGCCTGCGTGGCCGTGCGGTGGTAGAGGTTGATGTGGTACCGGTTGGGTTCGTCTTCCTTCGCCAGCGGCAGATTGACCGGCGGATCCTCTTCGTATCCCCAGTTCAGGAACGTGACGTCGTCGGCCTCGAGGCGACGGCTGATGAACGGATAGAAGAATTTCCTGCTGAGTTTGCGGACGAACGGGACGTTGAGTCCGCGGGCGCCGACGAGGCGTTGACCGACCGGGTTGTGTCTGAGGGCGTCGCGAGCAGCGTCGACGAGGTTCGAGTTCTGGTCGGCCATGGCACGGAGTATGCCAGCACGCTCGAGACATCGGCAATCTGCGGTGGCGGCGCCCAGGGGTGGCCGATTGCTTTACTATGCAGAGGAATCAGCGCTGACCGCCGGTCAAGGGAGCCCGGCACGCAGTGCTCGCCGCCAAGTTTGCCATGTCTGGGCGTCGATCTGGTCCAGGCTGATCAGCAAACATCACGAAATGGTTGCTAGATTTTGTTCAGCAACCTACATTCAGTGTCGGCCCGTCACATCTTCTGGAGGAACTTTCATGCGCGTCGGTCGTCGGTCGGCTGTAGCCGGCATCGTGTCCCCTCTCGCAGCTGCTGCGATCGCCCTGGGGACGGCGACGCCGGTCACCGCGGCCGTGGCGCCCGCACCCGTGCCGGCGTGCACCGCCGACGCGAAGTGCACCGCACTGCTTCTCGGCGGTACCGGCAGCGGGCGGCTGACCGAGGAGCAGATGCGCAATGCGCTCGACGGCTACTTCGACGACGACGACCGCTTCACCCTGAAGAACGTCCGCTACCCCGGCACCTTCGACTTCCTGCCGTCGATCGGCATCGGCTCGATCCTGCTCGCCGGCGAGCTCAACAGGGTGCTGGTCGAGGACCCCGACGCACAGATCGTCATCGGCGGCTTCTCGCAGGGCGCGGCGGTGGCCAGCCAGCTGCTCTACCGGCTCGAGTTGATGGGCGCCAACGCCCCCGACAAGGACCAGGTGCGGTTCGTGCTGGTCTCCGACCCGTATCGCGGGCCGAACACCGGTGTCACCAACTGGCTGGCGCCCGCCACCAAGTACGACATCATCCTCGTCGCACGCGAGTACGACGGCATCGCCGACGTGCCGGATCGCTGGTGGAACGTCCTGGCCAACTGGAACGCCTCGCTGGGCGCGCTGTACCTGCACGTCTCGACCACCGAGGTCAATCTCGACGACGTCCCCGAAGAGAACATCACCGTCTACGAGCCCAACGCCAAGGGCGGCGTGATCACCAAGTACCTGGTCCCGACCGAGACCCTGCCCCTGGTCAGGTTCATGCCGTGGCTCAAGCCCTACGAGGAGACGCTGAAGCGCATCGTCGACGCCGGCTACAGCCGCAACGACGCCAAGGACGACGAGGAGACCCAGTCGCTGCGCTCGGCGAGCCGTCAGCTCGAATCGGGCACCCCCGCCGACGAGGCGCCCGAGCAGACCGCCGGCGCCGAGGACGGCACCGACGTCCAGCCCTCGTCCGACGGTTCGGAGGAGCCGACGACCCCGGTCGTCGACGAGCAGTCGAAGGCCGGTGCCGAGCCCACCGACGAGGCCGACGAGAACGACTCCACCGATCCAGCAGCAGACCTCGAGGCCGATGACGAGACGGCCGCCACGTCGACGGGTTCGCACCGCGCCAAGCGCGGCAGCGAGAGCAACAGCGTGGCCGCGATCAAGAGCCGGCTCGCCGACGAGGCCAAGGCCGAGGCCAAGGAAGCCGAGAAGGAGGCCGCAGACGAGGCGGCCAACGACGACACCGGGAACACGGCCACCGAGGCCGCGGGTGCCGGTGAGTCCTCCGGTTCCGACAACAGCGGTTCCACCGGTGGTTCCGAGCGCCGCGGCAGCGCCGGCGGCGCGGCTGCGTGAGCCGTCTGCAACATTTCCTTGCGTATCCTCGATACCACTAGGGAGATGTCGCGCCTGTAGCGCCGAGCGCAGGGCCCGCCGTCGATAGGTTCTCGCCGGTTAGGGATGGTCACACCATGTTGTCGTCAGTTGTGCGGCCCGTCATCAGAGCTGCGGTCGCTGCGGTCGTCGCAGGTGCGTCGCTCGGGGCCATGACGGTCACGGCGGCCCCCGCCGCGGCGCAGCCCTGCTCCGACGTGACGGTGGTGTTCGCCCGCGGCACCGGCGGTCCCGCGGGCCCCGGCGCCGTCGGAGCCAACTTCATCGAGAAACTGCGTACTCGCCTGGCGGACAAGTCGATCGACGTCCGGCCGGTGAACTATCCGGCCGCCTGGGACTTCAAACCGTCGGCGTCGGCGGGCGCGGCCGACGCGCGGGCGCAGATCGAGTCGATCGCCGCCGCCTGCCCCGACACGCAGATCGTGCTCGGCGGCACGTCGCAGGGAGCCGGGGTGGTCGCCCTGGTCACCGCGGTCGACGCACCGGTGCGCGGATTCACCCCCGCGCCACTGCCGGACGCCGTCGTCGACCGGGTGGCCGCGGTGGTGGTCTTCGGCAACCCGGTGCGCAAGATGACCGGCGGCGGCCCACTGGACGTGATCAGCCCACGCTTCGGCGCGAAGACCCTCGACCTATGCGCCGACGGGGACCCGTTCTGCTCGCGGGGGCTCGACTTCCTGGCCCACGGAGCCTACCCGCGCAACGGGATGACCGACCACGCAGCCGACTTCGTGGCCGCCCGGGTCAGGTGAGTTCCTAGAGGTCGGCCGGACCGAACCACGCCCGGTTGCCGTACGTGTCGAGGTGCACCACCTCGTCCACCGGTCGCCGGGTGGTCGGTCCGTAACGGCCCTTCGGCCAGCCCAGCGGGATGACGCAGCACGGTGTGACCGACAGCGGCAGCTTCAGGACGCGTCGGGCCGAGGTCAGGTTCCACAGCGGCAGCGTGATCAGGGAAGCGCCCAGGCCCATGGCCCGCGCGGCCAGCAGCAGATTCTGCACACTCGGGTAGATGGACCCGTAGAACCCGGACTCGGCGGCCGCCGGCTTCGGCGTGAACGGGATCCTGCCCTCGCGCGCGGTGAGCTTCAGGCACGCCACCACGAGCACCGGGATCTCGGTGAAGTGGTCGAGTTGCCACTCGATGGCCTTGACCGTCTTGGCCATCTCCCGGTCGTAGCTCGCGACGTCGCGAATCTTGCTGTGGTAGAAGGCCCACCACGCCACGCGATAGCGCCGCGCCAGCTTCGCCTTGATGCGCGGATCCTTGACGACGACGAATTCCCAGTTCTGCCCGTTGGATCCGTTGGGCGCCCGCAACGCGAGTTCGATGCACTTGAGCACGATGGCGTCGTCGACCGGATCGGGACGAACCCGCCGGATCGCGCGCTGGGTCATCATCGCGTCCACCAGCGGCATGTTCAGCGCCGCCAGCGCCTCCTCGGTACCGGGGATCTCAGCCATGCGCGGCGATCCAATCCGTGGTGAAGCGCTGCGCCGCGGGAATCTCCTGCCCGAGTTGGGAGATGATGAACCGTTCGATGGCGCCGCCGACGAGCGGCAGCTTCACCGCGAGGGTGCCGGTGAAGCGCAACCGGGAACCTGTCGACTGCGGGGTGATCGCCGCAGTGCCGGTGGCATGCAGGGGCGCTCCGGTCGCGGTGACCACGGCGTCGCAGTGCAGCGAGTCCCCGGTGCGGCGCCATTGCTCGTTCCGGATCACCCGGAGCCCACCCGGGATCGCCTTGGCCATGATGCCGGGCAACATGTCGCGGCCCATGTCCTGCGTCGTCGCCACCGTGATGGAGCCGTCCTGCCCCACCGTCAGCTCGTCCAGGTGGATCGAGTCCTTGCCGAACTCGAACAGGCGTGCCCGCCAATAGGTCTCGTTGCCGAAAGCGGCATGGATGGCGTCGACGCCGGCCGTCGAGTCGGTCGTGACGTCAAAGGGCCGCGGCACCGCTGGTCCTTCCTGCGCGAGGGTGGGTCATTTCCTGCCGAACACCTTGTCGGCCAGTCGGGCAGCGAAGCGCCGTGCCTCCTCGACCTGTTCGTCGTTGATGTTGGTCGGTGGCAGCTTGACCCCGAGATAGCGGTCCTTGTACTCCCCCGACCCCAGATAACTGGTCAGCGAGAGCATCGAGGACAGTTCGCCTCCCGGGTAGGTGAAGTGGATGCTGTCGACGAAACGCCCGCCCTTCTTCTCGGCGAGCTTGCGCACCCCGGCCAGGTTCTTCCGCCACTTGCGCCGGCACACCACGAACACCGCGAAAGGCTTGCCGTCCAGCAGATTGCGGGCCTCGTGCGACTTCAGGAAACTGCGCAGCGGCATCGACACGGTGTCCCACCACGTCGGCGAACCGATGCAGATCAGGTCGTAGTCACCGGTGCGCACCTCGTCCGGGGTGCGGATGTCCCCGGTGACCCCGCGGGTCTGGGCCGGAAGCACACTGAAGAAGTCCGGCCACACGTTACGCATCGGGAAGCGGCGGAACTTCTCCGAGTACTTCGGATCGGTGAACTCGATGGGGGCACGGTCGACGAGGTAGCCACGCTTGCGGAACACCTCCTCGGCGGCGTCGAGGACCTTGGTGGTCTGTCCGGTGTAGCTGTAGTACAGCAACAGGACCCGCGGTTTGCGGTCGTCGCCAATGTCGCCGACAGCGTCGGTCATCACCGCTTCTCCCCTCTTGCCCGGGACCGGGCGTCGATCGCCGCCCCGACGTGCAACACGCGGGGTCCGGCGAATAGCCTCACACATGTGACGAACAAAGTTTCCGTCGACCTGACCGGCCCCGCGAAGACCATGCTATCCACCCTCTACATGAAGGCACTGGACGCTGATTTCGATGAGCCGGTCCTGGGCGACCAGTTCGCCAAAGAGGCCATCGCCCGGATCGACTACGACTGGGACGAACTCGGTATCAGCGGTAGCTGGGCCCCGCTGCTGACCGTGCGCACCGCCCAGTACGACATCTGGGCTCGCCAGTTCCTGGCGGCCAATCCCCGCGCGACCGTCATCCACCTCGGATGCGGCATGGACACCCGGGTGTTCCGGCTGGACCCCGGACCCGAGATCGCGTGGTACGACGTCGACTTCCCCGGTGTGATCGAGCTGCGCGCGAAGGTCTATCCCGCCCGTCCCGGGTACCAGCTGATCGCCAGCTCGGCGACCGATCCGTCGTGGCTGGAACAGATCCCGGCCGACGCGCCGGTGCTGTTCCTGGCCGAGGGCATCAGCATGTACCTCACCGAGGAGGAGGGCATCGCGCTGCTGCGGCGCGTGGTCGAGCGCTTCCCGTCCGGTGAGGTGCAGATCGACTTCTTCAACTGGCTGGCCATCAAGTCGCAGAAGACGCAGACGCTGGTGCGCAACTCGAACTCGACCCTGCACTGGGCGGTGAACCGGCCCGACGACATCCTCGACCAGGTGCCAGAGCTGCGGTTGCTCGCGGCCACCACGTTCTTCGACGCCGCCACCTTCGCGCGGGTCTCCGGTGCCTTCCGGGTGGCCAAGCGGTTGGTGCGTGCCGTGCCCGCGCTGCGCAAGTCGTTGCAGTACCACCGCTTCGCGTTCGGCACGCCCGGCTGACACGGGTCAGGCCGGTGAGTGCATCGAGGCGAAACGCTTCAACAACGCCTCGATCGCCGCGATCGAACGCTCCGGTTCGGGGCCGTGTGAGTGGTACTCGACCATCAACTGCCCATTAAAGATCTTGCTGGTGTAGATCTCGATGCCCGCGTTGACCTGGAAGTAGAGTTCGCCGTGGCTGGCGGTCAACTCGACGTCCGGCGGGGTGCGCATCGGCGGGATCACCCCGTTGTCGGTGAACATCACGACGTCGGGCATACCGGGCGGATTGCCCACGTACTGCGGCGAGAAGTGCAGCATGGACTGTTGGATGACGCCCTCGCTCAGGTCTTTCCGGAAGGTGTCGACGATGTCGCGGGCCAGTTCGACCGGATCGGTGCTCTCGGAGATCTCCGCCAGGTAGGTGGCCACTCCTACCGGGTTGGTGCAGGCGGTCGCCGAGACCGGCGGGGACAGCACGTAGCGCAGATCGACGGGATACACATACGGGACGGGGATCTTCGGGGTGTTGCGCAGCTGCCACTCGGCCATCAGGATCGCCGCCGACAGCAGACCGTTGACGCCGAGCTTCTGTGAGCGGCTGAACGCGATCAGGTTCTCGGTCTCCTGGACGGAGAGCTTGCAGTACACCATCGGCACCAGCATCGGGAACGGCGGCGTCTCCGACGACGCGGCGCGGCGCGACGGCGGCAGGTCGTAGGTGAACATCGCCGCCATCAACCGCTCCAGACCGGACCGGCCCTTCTTCTCCACCCCTCGGTCGGCCAGGATCGTCTCGAGCGAATCCGGGGCCGGCGCCACCGTGACCGGACGCATCGAACCGGTGGTCACCAGGTCGGTGTAGTTCGACAGCATCTTCTCGATCAGGCTGAACTGGTGCTGCCCGTCGGCGAGGCTGTGGTGGATGTAGAGGATGATCTGGGTTTCCTCGCCGCGCCGGATCACCCGGCAGGCGACCAGACCCTGGGTCTGGTCGAAGAAGATCGGCGGAGCCTCGGCGGCGGGGTCGTCGAGCTCGATCACCTCGATGCCCGGATGCAGCAGGTCGTCGACCACCAGCGCGAAGCGGCCGTCGGCGTCCTTCTCCAGGTGCCCACCCAGTGCGGGATGGGCCTGCAGCATCGCGTCGAACGCCGTCGACATCGCGTCGACGTCCACGGGCCCGCGCACCGTGGCACCCAGCCCGATGAAGTTCTGGGACTCGGCGTACATCTCCTCGCTGCGCGCCAGCTTGCGGATCACCGATGACGGAAACACTTGACGACTCCCCACGACAGATCGGGCACGGTCGGATACCGGAGCTTGCCGGCTACCGCATGCTGGCCCGGCGATATCCGAGGGCCAACGGTACCGTGCAGGCCACGATGATCCCCACCGACCAGGCGATCGTGCCCAGCAACGGCTGCAGGACCGGTCCGCCGATCGACAGCCCCCGCATCGTCTCGACCACGTAGCTGACGGGTTGGTGTTCCACGACCGGCTGGATCCAGTCCGGGTACTGGCTCAGCGGCACCAGGCCGGTGCAGAAGAACAGCGTCGTGGCGGCCAGCAGGTCGGTGGCCTCGACCGCGATGGTGTTGGCCGAGTACAGCGCCAGGGTGAACACCACGACCGAGAACGCCATCCCGAAGATCACCGGGATGAACACCCACGCGACGGCGCTGAGCAGTCCCTGTTCGAACCGGAACCCCATCACCATGCCGGCGACCATGATCACCAGCGTGGTCACGAAGATGCGGATCGCGTCGGCCACCAGGCGCGACAACAGTCCGGCCGCGCGGTGCACGGGCATCACCCACAGCCGCGACAACAGACCGTCGGCGCGTTCGCGCATCACCCCGATGGCGCCGATGATGGCGCCGGTCATCGCGCCGATCATCGCGATCAGCGGCACGCTGCCGTACAGCGCGCTCTGCCCGGTGACCGCGGAGACGCCGTCTTCGAACACGATGTTGATGGTGATCAGCAGCACCACGGGCATCGCCAGCGACTGCGACATCGTCGAGATGTCCCGGCTCCAGCGGCGCAGGATGCGGGCGGTCAACACGCCGGTGTGCAGGGCCAGACGCCGGGGCGAGTTCTCCCAGGCCGGCGGGAGGCGGTGGCGGCCCGAGCCGTCGCCGCGCACGGAGCGTGAAGGCGAGGCCGGCCACAGCTCACCGGCCGGTTGCGTGTCGTCGGAAGCCAGCGAGGTCATTGGCGCCTCGCAGCCACGAGAGCGTGCAGCGGGATGAGCGCCACGACGATGCCCACCGCCCAGATCAGCGCCGGGCCGATCACCGACCACGTCACCTGCGGCGCTGTCGGCGTGGTGTCACCGGCCAGCGCGCGCAGCGCATAGACGAACTGCGACACCGGCTGATTGCGGACGAACGGCTGGATCCACTCGGGGAACCGCTCGATGGGCTGTACGCCCACCGACAGGAACCCGAAGATCAACTGCGGCAGCAGGATCAGGTGGGTGGTCGCCTCGGGGTTCTCGGTGGCCGTGCCGATGAAGTCGCCGAGGATCGACAGCGCGAACCCGACCAGCAGTGACAGCGCGCAGAACGCGACGATGTAGGCGATGCCGTTGTGGAAGCGGAAACCGATGACGTGACCGCAGGCCAGGGAGACCACCATCGCCACCGTGCAGCGGTACAGGCTCGCCGACATCCGCGACGCGAGCGGGGTCAGCGACGGGATCGGCATCGCCTTGAACCGGCGGTTGATGCCCAGGCCCGCGTCGCTGGCCGAGCGGAACGCCGCCGACACCGCGGCGAAGGTGATCGCCACGATGACCACCATCGGCGTGAGGAACTGCGCGTAGCTGCTCATGCCGGTGGCCGCGCCGGTCATCTCCTTGAGCGGGATGTAGAAGCCGACGGTGAACATGATCGATCCCGCGACCAGCGTCGCGACCTCACCGTTGCGCAGCGTGGGGGTGATCATCCGGACGGTGAGCACCCACCACTGCTGCAGGACCGACGTCGGTGGCCGCTCGCCGAGATCTGCTATCGCGTTGGACGTCACGGCACCGCCTCGGCGACAGCAGGTTCCGACGCGTCGTCGGCATCGGAGTTCTCCGACGAATTCTTCTGCCCGGTCAGCGCCAGGAACACCTCGTCGAGCGACGGGCGCCGCAGCGCGATGTCGAGAAGCTCGATGTTCGCCTCGTCGAGCAGATGCAGGGCCTGCATCAGTGTGTTCGGCCCGTCGGGCGCCGGGATCGAGATGCGGTCGGCGCCGTCGGCGATCGCGGCGCGGTTCTGCTTCGGCAGCAGCGGGCCGAGCGCCTCGGCCATCGCGGCGGTGTCGGACAGCCGCCGCGGCACGATCTCACAGAACGTCCCGCCGGTGCGTTCCTTCAGTTCGTCGGCCGTGCCCTCGGCGATGATCGTGCCGTGGTCGATCACGATGATCCGGTCGCTGAGCGTGTCGGCCTCTTCGAGGTACTGGGTGGTCAACAGGGTCGCGATGCCCGCTTCCTTGAAGTCGTTGACCAACTCCCAGATGCTCTGCCGGCTCCGCGGATCCAGGCCGGTGGTCGGCTCGTCGAGGAACACCACCTCCGGGCGCACGACCAGACCGCACGCGATGTCGATCCGTCGGCGCATACCGCCGGAGAACGTGCTGACCGACCGGTCCCCCGCCTCGACCAGGTCGAAGTGTTCGAGGAGTTCCGTCGCGCGGGTGCGCGCATCGCTTTTCTTCAACCCTCGCAGCCGGCCGAACATCACCAGGTTCTCGCGCGCGGTCAACAGGTCGTCGAGCGCCACGTGCTGACCGGTCAGCATGATCGATTCCCGCACCCCCGCGGGATTTTTCTGCACGTCGTGGCCGGCCACGACGGCGCGCCCGGCGGTGGGTTTGGTCAGCGTGGACAGGATGCTGACCGTGGTGGTCTTTCCTGCGCCGTTGGGGCCGAGCAGCCCCAGCACCTCCCCTTTGCCGACCTCGAAGGTGACGTCGCGCAGCGCGTGCACCGTCCCGAACGACTTCTTGAGGTCCTCGACGACGACGGCCTTCTCCATGCCGGTCACGGCAGCTCCTTCCGGGCCGGAATCACGACAGGTCCACCAGGGCGAGCCCGTCGCCCTGGGAATCGATCTCGTTCTCGGCCAACGCTTCCCGGGTCAGATCCAGCAGCGCCGCGGAGAAGCGGCGGGCCAGCGACTCGACATCGGTGGGACCCAACCGGCGGCTGTCGTACCACCAGTCCAGATGCAGGACGCCGCCCGAGCGATAGACCCGCAGCTCGATCGGATGCCCCAGACCGGACACCGAATCCCGCACCGGCATCGCGGTGTCGGAGTCGAAACGCACCGGCGCATCGTCGGGTTGTTCGCCTGGCACGTCGGGGATGGTGCCCATGTGCGACAGCAGGATGTCGGCCGGACGCGTGCTGCCCAGCACCCGGGCGGTCGGCGCGTAGTTGTACCGCAGCAGCCCGTAGCCGATGCCGTAGTGCGGCACCGCCTTCAGGGTCTCCCGGATGTCGTCGAGTAGCCCGAGGGCGCTGACGGACTCTTCGGAGGCGCTGCGCAGCAGCACCGGATGCACGGTGGTGAACCACCCGACGGTGCGCTGCAGGTCGACGTCGGGTTTGAGGACCAGGCGGCCCCGCCCCCCGAGGTCGACGGCCACCGAGCCCTCGCCGACGGAGGCGGCCGCGGCGCGGCTCAACGCCCCCAGCAGCATCTCCTCCACCGGCAGGCGCAGGCGACGACGGGCGTCGTCGACCTCCCCGGTCTCGGCGACGGTCAGCCCGGCCGACAGGCGGACCATGTCCTCCGAACGCGGTGGCTCCGACGCGGCGGCACCCACCAGGCTCACCGTCGCGCCGGTGGCGACCTGCACCCAGTGGTCGCGGCTCTCCAGCACCGCGGGGTGGGTGGCCAAGGTGGCGCACCGCTGCGACCATTCGCGCCACGACGTGTGCACCGGGGTCAGCGAGATCTCGGCACCCTCGAGCACTTGGTGGATCGCGGTGAAGATGTCGGTGACCAGGATGTCGCGCGAGGTCTCGTCGCCGGCGACGCCGTGCACGCTGATCGTCAGGTAGTTCGATCCGCCCGGGACGCCGTGCACGTAGGTCGCCGTCAACGGTGCGGTGAGCAGCTGATGCTCGGCCTGCTGCTCGGCCAGGATCGCCAGCACCGCCTCGCGTTCCTGCGGGCTGCCCGCGGCCACACCGTCGGGCAGCGAACGCGTTGCCAGCTCGGTGAACTCGCCGGGCTCGGCGATGCGCTGCTCCCAGCTGCCGGCGTGTTCGACGATGTGGGTGCGCAGCACGTCGTGATGATCGGCCACGGCACCGAGCACGGTGCGCACCGTGTCCACGGTGACGTCGGACCGCAGCGCCAGCACCACCGGCATGCGCCACCGGCCGGCGTCGCGCAGCCCGTGTTCGAGGAAGTGCGCGACGTTCGGCGGCACCGGCGGGTGGGCGTCTTCGGTCAGCGCGTGGCGGGCCAGACCGCCCTCGGCGTAGCGGGCGACCAGGGTGCGGGCCAGCGCTGCGACGGTCTGGTTCTCGTAGATGTCCTGCGGGGTCAGATCCAGGCCCTGCTTGGACGCGGTCATCGCCACGCTGATCGCGATCAGGGAGTCACCGCCGATCTCGAAGAAGTTCGCGGTGGGATCGATCGAGGGCAACCCGAGGCACTGCGACCAGATTCCCTGCAGCGCCGCCTCCATCTGCGACTTGCTGCTGGTGGCCGCCGCGACGGTGCCGCCGGCACCGTTCCCGTCGACGCTGCCGGCGGTGCGACCGGTCAGCCACGCCGCGCCGGCGTTGTGCTCGATCCAATGACGTTGCCGCTCGAACGGGTAACCGGGCAGCGAGATCAGCTGCCGGGACGTGCCCGTCAGCGGCGTCCAGTCGACGTCCACACCGGCCGCCCACAACTGGCCCAGCGCCAGCAGGAACGTGTCGCGGTCGCTGCGGTTCTGCGCCTGGTGCCGCATCAGCCGCACCGCGCGGTGATCGGCCGACCACTTCGGGTGCCGCACCGCGGACGAGGTCAGCGCCCCACCGGGGCCGACCTCGACGACCACGCGGTGCGGGTCGGAGAGCAGCAGGTCCAGTTCGTCGGCGAAGCGCACCGTCGCCCGGATCTGACGGGCCCAGGTGTTCGGGTCGGTCGCCTCCGAGGCGGACATCGGTGCGCCGGTGACGTTGGACAGCAACGTGATTCGCGGCGGATTCATGGGCAGACGGGACATGAACGCCGAGAACTCCGGGATCACCGGATCCATCAGGCGGGAGTGGAACGCGTGCGCGGTCCGCACCCGGCGGGCCACGATGCCCTTCTCGGCCAGCCGCGCCTGGAACGCGCGGATGGCTTCCTCGGAGCCGGCCACCACACAGTTGCCGGGATCGTTGATGGTGGCCACGTCGACGTCGTCGGACAGGTATTCGGCCACCGCTTCGGGGCTCAACGCGACCGCGACCATCACACCGCGCGCCGACGCGTGCATCAGCCGGGCCCGCATCGAGACCGCCTTGACGGCGGTCGGCAGGTCGAACACCCCGGCGAACGTCGCCGCGGCGTACTCGCCGATGCTGTGCCCGGCCAGTGCCGACGGGCGCACCCCGTAGGACTCGATCAGCTTGGCCAGCGCGTACTCCACGGTGAACAGTGCCGGCTGGGCGCGGTCGGTGCGCTCCAGGTCGCGACCGGCGCCGTCGAACACCTCCGCCCGCAGGTCGTAGCCCAACTCCTGACCGAACGCGGTGGCGCACGCGTCGAAGTGCTCGGCGAACACCGGCTCGGTGTCGTAGAGGCCGCGTGCCATCCCGATGTGCTGCGCACCCTGCCCCGGGAACAGGAAGACCACGCGGTCCTCGGCGGCCTCGGCCGCAGCGTCGGGGCCCGGTCCGCCGAACACGTTGTCGTGTTCGGCGTTGCCGAGCACCGCGACGGCGTCCTCGGCGTCGCCGACCACCGCGGCAAGACGGTGCGGCTCCTTCCGTCGCCGTTCCAGCGTGTACGCGGCGTCGGCCAGATCGACGTCACCGGAGGACAATTCGTCGGCCAGCGCGGCGCGCGCCTGCGACAGCGCCTCGGCGGTGCGCGCCGACAGCAGCAGCACCTGGGGCCCGTCCGGAGCCGGGGTCGGCGCCGGAGCGGACGCCGGCGCCTCCTCCAGCACGACGTGGGCGTTGGTGCCGCCCACCCCGAACGAGCTCACCCCGGCACGGCGGGTGCCGTCCCAGTCCCACGTCCCGTCCTCGGAGCGCACCAGGAAAGGACTGCGGTCCAGGTGCAGTTCGGGGTTCGGGCTGGTGTAGTGCAGCGTCGGCGGGATCGCGCGGTGCTTCAGGCACAGGATGGCCTTGATCAGACCGGCGATACCCGCGGCGGTCTCCAGATGTCCGATGTTGGACTTGACCGAGCCGATGTAGCACGGGCCGGAACGTTTCTGCTCGGCCAGGTCGAACGCCTGCCGCAGCCCCTCGATCTCGATCGGGTCGCCGAGCGGGGTGCCGGTGCCGTGGGTTTCGACGTACCCGATGGTCGAGGCGTCGACGCCGGCGACGGCGTGCGCCTCGGCGATCACCTCGGCCTGGCCGATCGCGGTGGGAGCGGCGTAGGTCATCTTCGTCGCGCCGTCGTTGTTCAGCGCCGACCCGCGGATCACCGCGTGGATGCGGTCACCGTCGTCGACGGCGTCGATCAGCGGCTTGAGCACCACGATTCCGACACCGCTGCCGAAGACCGTGCCGTCGCTGCGGACGTCGAACGGACGGCAGTGCCCGGTCGGGGTCACCATCGTGCCCGGCTCGTACCAGTACCCGACCCGGTGCGGGATGCGGATCGACGAACCACCGGCCAGCGCGATGTCGCACTCGCCGTTGAGGAGGCTCTGGCAGGCCAGGTGCACCGCCACCAGCGACGACGAGCACGCCGTGGCCACGGAGATGGCGGGACCGCGCAGGTTGAGCTGATGGGCGACGCGGGTGGCCAGGTGGTCCTTGTCGTTCTGCAGCGACAGGTTGACCATGTCGAAGCTGGCGCCCTGCCCGATCACCATCATCGGGTCGTACTGCGACATCAGGTTGTGCAGCAGATAGCCACTGGTCGAGCTGGTCCCGAACACCCCGACGGTCTGCTCGATCTCCCCGGGGTCGAGCCCGGCGTCCTCGAGTGCGTGCCAGGCCGACTGCAGGAACAGCCGGTGCTGCGGATCCAGGGTGCGCGCGGTCGACGGGGTGAACCCGAAGAAGTCGGCGTCGAATTCGTCGATCCCGGTCATCAACGCGGCCCGCCGCACATAGGACCGGTGGGCCAGTGTCTGCTCGGTGACACCGCTGTCGAGCAACTCGTCCTCGGAGAGGTCGACGATCGACTCCACCCCCTGACGCAGGTTGCGCCAGAACGCCGAGACGGACTCGGCGCCGGGGAATCGACCTGCAATGCCGACGACGGCGATGGCGTTGTCCGGCAGCGGGTTACTGCTGGTCACGTGCGTTGTCCTACCTTTCGCCGCGCTGCCGCGCGTTGACGTGCCGCCGCTCGTTGTGCCACGCGGTCACGCACAGTGTTGGGCCGGTCGGCCGAGTCGTCCTCGGCCAGACCGAGCTGGCGGATCAGGTCCACCGCAAGGTCAGCAAGCGTAGCGCCCTGCAGCAGCAGCGCGACCGGCGGCTCGACCCCGAAATCGCTGCGCACGGTGTTACGCATGCGCACCGCCATCAGGGAGTCCAACCCGAGCTGGGTGAGCGGCTGGTCGACCCCGATGGCGCTCTCGTCGGCGAAGCCCATGATCGCCGAGATCCGTCGCCGCAGCCGCGCCACCACGACGCGGTGGGCTTCGGCGCCGGTCATGTCGCGCAGTGCGTCTGTGCCCGCCCAGTCGTCGTCCTCGTCGAGTGCGCCCAGTTCGGCGACCAGGTTGGCGAAGAAGCCGATCTTGGCGATCTCGGGGAACGCCGCGGCCGCCCGGTCGAGACGCAGCCGGGCCACCCCGATGCGGGTGGGCGCCCCGGCGATCACACTCTGCAACGCCTCGAGCCCCTCGTCGGTCGACATCGGGTCCAGCACGCTGAAGGTCAGCGTCTTGGCCAGACCGACGTCGGCCCACTGGCCCCAGTTGATCGTGGTGGCAGGCCGCCCGGTGGCGCTGCGCCACGCGACGAAGGCGTCCAGCCACGCGTTGGCGCAGGCGTAGGACGCCTGCCCCGGGGAACCGAGCAGCGAGGCGACCGACGAGAACCCGACCCACCAGTCGAGGTCACGACCGTCGGTGGCCTGGTGCAGCCGCAGCGCGCCGGTGGCCTTCGGCGCCCAGATCCGGTCCAGGCTGTCCTTGGACATCGCCGAGACCAGCTCGTCGTCGAGTACCGCGGCGGAGTGGATCACCCCGCGCAGCGACCGTCCGCCCGCCTCGGCCACGCCGACCAGACGTTCGGCCGTGCCCGCCGCGGCGATGTCGCCGAGTTCCACGACGATCTCGCTGCGCTGCCGCCACCCCTCCAGAGTGGCCGCCACCTCGTCGGACGGCGCGCTGCGGCCGTTGAGCACGACCCGGCCCGCACCGTTGTCGACGAGCCACTGCGCGACCGTCAAACCGATGCCGCCCAGACCGCCGGTGACGATGTAGGCGCCGTCGGAGCGCACCACCACGTCGTTGCGCCGCGGCGGTACCGTCGCCCGCGACAACCGCTCGACGTGGCGTCGCCCGCCGCGGCGCGCCACGATGTCGTCGCCGCCCTCGGCGTCGAACTCCTCGACCAGCACCGCCGCCGCGTCGGCGTCGGCATCGAGGTCGACGAGCGTGGCCCGCAGATCGGGGCTCTCGTAGGCCAGCACCCGCACCAGGCCGCGCAGCGCACCCACCGCGGGGTCACCGGCTTCGCCGTCCCCGACGATCAGGCCGTTGCGGCTGAGCAGCCACAGCCGGGGCGGTTTGCCGTGCCAGCCGGTGCTGATCGCGCGCACCGCGGCCGACACCGACCACACGGCGTCCCGGGCCCGCGTCAGCGCCGCGGCGTCGTCGTCGCCGAACTCCCCGGTGTCGAGCAGGACCACCACCCCGGTCGGCGGGAGTGCCGGGTCGTCGCACACGGTGGCGAACGCCTCACCGACCGCGGACTCGTCGCCCAGCGGTGCGGTGATCACCCGGCGGGTGTCGGCGCCGAACCGTTCGGCGAACTCCCGGCCCCGGCTCTGGTCGTCACCGTCGGTCAGCACCAGCCAGCTGCCGGGCGCGAGGTCGCCCGCCCCGGCGGGCGCTTCCTGCCAGGTGGTGTCGAAAACCTTCTGCGACAACGGCAACGGCACGGTGCGGCGCTGCACCCGGCGCAGGTACACCCCGGTCACCTCGGCGGTGACCTTTCCGGCCGGGTCGGCCAGCGTGACACGGCCGATGGCGTCGCCGCCCTCGGCGACCATCTCGACCAACTCGGCGCGGCATCGGGCGCGCCGGCCCACGTCGCCGTAGACGCGGATCGACTCCATCGCCACCGGCAGGTACGTCACCTCCGCGGCCTCCGACAGCGACTCGGCGCCGATCGCGGCGGCCAGACCCTGCAGGGCGGCGTCGAGCATCACCGGATGCAGCTGGATGCCGCGGTGCGGCGTGGCCTCTTCGGGCAGCGCGATCTCGGTGTCGGCCCAACCGTCGGAGGACCGCGAGATGCGGGTCAGCGCCGCGAACGCCTGACCGTGATGCGCTCCGGTGCGGCGCAGCGCGGTGTAGAAGTCGGCCGGCGACACCGAGGCGGCCCCGGAGCCACCGGTGGCCAAGGTCGGCGCATCGGCGGGTGCGGCCTTCTCGACGCGCGCCACGGCGTGGCGCATCCAGTTGCCGTCCTCGGACCGGGAGTGGATCTCCACCCGCAGACCGTCGCTGTCGTCGAACAGCTGCGTGGTCAGCCGCGTGCGCGCGTCCAGCGGCAGCATCTGCTCGACCTCGAGGCGCTTGACCGCCAGGGCGGGCGCCGCGACCCCGAGGGCCTCACAACCCGCGGCCAGCGCGATCTCGGCGAACCCGGCACCCGGCATGACGGGCTGGCCGTGCACCTTGTGGTCGACCAACCAGGGATGCAGGTCGGTGCCCACGTCGGACTGCCACACGTGCGCACCGCCGGTGGGCAGCTCCACATGCATGCCCAGCAGCGGATGCGAGCCGCTGAACTCCAGCCCGGCGGCGGTGTTGGCGATCCAGAACTTGTGGTGCAGCCACGGTGTCGGCGGCAGGTCGATGACGTCGGCCGCCGGACCGTCGGGGGCGGTCGTGGGGGGCCGCAGCGACGCCAGCTGCGCGTGGAATGCCAGCGTCTCGTCGGAGTCGCGGGTCACGGTGCCCATCGCCTTGAAGTTCTTGGCCGGCGTCAGCGCGGCCAGCGACTCGGTGATCGCGTGGGTGAGCAGCGGGTGCGGGCTGACTTCGACGAAGTTGGCGTGCTCGGCGGCGGCCTCGGTGACGGCGTGGTTGAACCGGACCGGGTTGCGCAGGTTGGCCTGCCAGTACTCCGCACCGAACAGCGGCGCCGTACCGGTGTACCCGACGGTGCTCAGCAGCGGGATCTTCGGGGTGGCCGGCGACAGGTAGGCCAGCGCGGTGCCCAGCTCCGGCAGGATCGGGTCGATCGTGGGGTGGTGGGAGGCCACGTCCACCTCGACGCGACGGGCCAGCAGACCCTTCGCGTCGACGATCGCGATCAGCTCGTCGACGGCCTCGGGCGGGCCGGCGATCACCGACTGCTTCGGCGATGCGTACACGGCCACCGTGACCTCGGGCCGGTCGGCGATCAGGCGTTCGGTCGCGGTGGCGTCGAGCTCCAGGACGGCCATCGCACCCTGCCCGGACAGCCGCTTCATCAGCCGCGACCGGGTGGAGATCACGTCGAGCCCCTCGGCGGGGGTCAGGGCGCCGGCGACCACGGCCGCCGACACCTCACCCATCGAGTGCCCGATGACGGCGTCGGGCTCGACGCCGTGGGCACGCCACAGCGCCGTCAACGCCAACTGCATGCCGACGATGACGGGCTGGATGCGGTCGATACCGACCACCGGCTCCCCCGCCTCGAGCGTCTGGCGCAGCGAGAACCCGGCCTTGTCGGCGAAGATCGGCTCCAGTTCGTCGACGGCGGCCGCGAACGCGGGCTCCTCGGCGAGCAGCCGCCGGCCCATGCCCGCCCACTGGGACCCCTGGCCCGAGTACAGGAAGACCGTGCCCGTTCCGGGCGACGGGGTGTGCGCGGCGACCACACCGGTGGCGGGCTGACCTGCGGCCAGGGCGCGCAGTCCCGCCACGGCGCCGGCGTGGTCGCGGGCCGAGACGGTGGCGACGGTGGCGCCGCGGCTGCGCCGGTCGAGGGTGCGGGCCACCTCGGGCAGCCCGACGGCCCCGTCGTGGCGCTCCAACCAGTCGGCCAGCGTGCCCGCGGTGGTGGCCACGCGCTGCGGATTCTTGCCCGACACCACCAGCGTGGTCACCGACGGCGCGTCGGTCGGAGCGGCGGGCGTGGTCTCCGGACCTTGTTCGAGCACGATGTGGGCGTTGGTGCCGCCCATGCCGAACGAGCTCACCCCGGCCCGGCGCGGCCCGTTCTCGGCGGGCCACGGCGTGGTGTCGGTGGGGACGAACAACCGTGTCTTGGCCGGGTCGATCGACGGGTTCCACTGGGTGAAGTGCAGGTTCGGCGGGATCGCGCCTTGGCGCAGCGCCAGGACGGTCTTGATGAAGCCGGCCACGCCGGCGGCGGCCTCGAGGTGACCCATGTTGGTCTTCACCGCGCCCAGCGCGCAGGGCGTCTCACCTTTGCCGTAGACCGCGGCCAGCGCGTCGAACTCGATCGGGTCGCCGAGAGCTGTTCCGGTGCCGTGGGTTTCGACGAGGTTGACCGAGCCGGGCGTGACGTCGGCCGAACGCAGCGCGCGGGTGATGACGTCGCGCTGGGACGGCGCGTTGGGGGCGGTCAGCCCGTTGGAGCGGCCGTCCTGGTTGACCGCCGAGCCGCGCACCACCGCGAGCACACGGTCGCCGTCGCGGACGGCGTCGGTGAGCCGCTTGAGCACCACGATGCCCGCACCTTCACCGCGGACGAACCCGTCGGCGCGTGAGTCGAACGCGTGGCAGCGTCCCTTCGGCGACATCATTCCCCACTTGGCAAGGGCCAGTTGGGTTTCCGGGCGCAGGTTCAGGTTGACCCCGCCGGCCAGCGCCAGGTCGCTCTCGCGCATCCGCAGGCTCTGGCAGGCCAGGTGGATCGACACCAGCGACGACGAGCACGCCGTGTCCACCGCCACCGCCGGGCCGCGCAGCCCCAGCAGGTAGGCGATCCGGCCGACAGTCACGCTGTGCGCGTTGCCGGTGGCCGAGTACGGGTCGATGGTGTCCGGATTGCCGCCGGAGGCGTTCTGATACTCGTTGTAGTACACGCCCAGCATCACCGCGGTGCGGCTCTCCCCCAGCTGGTCCGGGGCCAGCCCGGCGTTCTCGAGTGCCTCCCAGGCGACTTCGAGGCTCAGGCGCTGCTGCGGGTCCATCGCCAGCGCTTCGCGCGGGGTGATGCCGAAGAAGTCGGCGTCGAAGCCGTCGATGTCGGACAGGTACGCGCCCCACTTGGTGGGCATCCGGCCCGGCGCCAGCGGATCCGGGTCGTAGAACGCCTCGGCGTCCCAGCGGTCCTTCGGTACCTCGATGACCGCATCGGTGCCCGCGGCCAACATGTTCCAGTAGTCCTCGGGTCCGCCGACACCACCGGGGAACCGGCAACCGATCCCGATCACCGCGACCGGCTCGGCGCCCGCGATGCGCGAGGCCTTCTCGAACTGCTCCGACAGCGCGCCACGCTGGTCGGCGTTCATGCCGGAGATACGGTCGAAAATCGTCTTCATCAAATACTGCTTTCGCTACCGCTCGAGGCTGATTCGACACTCTCGAACAGCGAGTCCAACACGCTGAACGAGTCGTCGACGATGTCCTCGGGCTCCTCTTCCGGCTCGTCGTCCGGGGTGATCAGCTCCGCGATGTGGGCGGCGAACGAGCCGATGGTCGGGTTGTCCCACAGCATCGTTGCCGAAAGATCAACGCGCACCAGCTGTTTGGCATCGCGAAGCAGGTTCATCGCCATCATCGAGTCCAGTCCCAGGTCCGGGAACGGCATGTCGAAGTCGACGGCGGTGTCGGGCATCCCGAGCTCGCGGGCCAGGATCGCCCGCAGCCGGGTCCGCAGCTGCTCGAGCCGCTCGGCGGCCGACATCGCCGACCAGTCGACGAATTCGGCTGCCGCGGTGGCGGTGTCGTCCATCGTCGGCACCGGCGTGGACTCGACCGCGGCGTAGGTCAGACCGCGAACGTCGAGACACGGTGTGCCGTCGGAGGTCCTGATCGTGACGTCGACGACCAGGTTGTCCGAGGCGCCGTCGCCGCCGGAGCCGGCGCGGCGCACCGCTTCGACCACGACCTCGGTACCGACAGTTTGCGCATCCGACCACAGCGTCTCCACCCCCGCGGGCAGCAGCAGGTGCGGATTGTCCTTGTCGGCCAGGCGGGCGACATGCACCGCGACGTCGACCAGCGCCGCCGACAAGGCGGTGGCGTCGGCCTGCGGCAGGGTCACCCGGGCGCGCAGCGCGTCACCTTCGGCGGCGCTGTCGCCGACCGTCCAGTCGAACGGCTGCCCCTCGATCCCCCAGCTGTGCTGGAGTTCGGAGATGATGCCCGCGTTGTAACCCTCGCCGTGCAGTTCGCCGACCGAGACCCCGGCCGGCGCCGGCGCCTCCTCGACCAGACGGGCACTGGCGTGCCGCGTCCACCGCTCGGCGGGAGTGTCGGCAGCGGCGCTGGTCGACACGATCAGCTCGTCACCGTCGCGCACCACGTGCACCACGCGGCGCTGGCCGGCCAGGATCGGGTACTCGAACCGCACGTCGGTGACCGCCGCGGCGCCGAGCTGCGCGGCCGCCGACGACATCGTCTGCAGCAGCACCGACACCGGCACCACGTCGACACCGCGCACGCGGTGCCCGTGTGGATAGGGCTGGGCTTCCGGCAGCAGCCGGGAACGCCAGACCTGCCCCTGCGCGGCCCCGGCGAGCTGGTCACCGAGCAGCGTGCCGTACACGGGATCGGCCACGTCACCGAGATCGCCGGTCTCCGAACCGGGTTCGGCGATCATGTCGTCGAGGGCGCGCACCGGGGCGCGCATCCGGTAGGCGTCGGCCAGGCGGCCCCAGTCGGCGCCCACCACCGCGCTGTGCAGCCCGGCGTCCGGGCTGAGCACCGTCGGCAGCATCTTGATCGCCACGTCGTTGGGCATCGGCTCCAGGCCCGCGGCGGCCAGCGCCGGGTGGATGTCCGCCCACGTCTTCCACAGACCCCAGTCCACGACGGTGGCTGCCAGCCCCAGCGATCGGCGGGCATAGCCCACCGCGTCCATGAACGTGTTGCCGGCGGTGTAGTGCGACACCGCGCGGGACCCGAGGACGCCGGTGATCGACGAGAACAGCACGAACCGCCGCACGGGCGTGGTCAGCGTCAACTTGTGCAGCAGCGCGGTGACGTCGAGCTTGGCGCGGAACATCGTGGCCAGGTCGTCGTCGGACATCTCGGTCAGCAGTGCCTCGCCGCCGGACAGGGCGGCCAGGTAGACGCCGTCCAGCGGCGGCAGATCCGCGCCGAACCGCGCGAACAACGCGGTCATCGCGGCCTCGTCGGCCGCGTCGGCGGCCACCTCGACCAGCGTGCTGCCGTGCGCGGCCACCTCGGCGGCCAGGTCGGTCAACGCGGACCCACGCCGCGACACCGCGACAACGGTGGCCGCGCCCATCTCGGCGAGCTGACGGATCAGGTACGGCCCGACGTTGCCGGTCGCCCCGATCACCAGATGGCTGGTGTTGGGCTCGAGGCGCGACAGTGTCGTCGGCGGCAGCGGCGCGCGACGCAGACGCGGCACGTGCCGGACACCGCCGGAGTAGACGGCCTGGTCGTCCCGGTCGGCAAGCCCCTCACCGGCGGCGGCCTCGGTGCGCAGATACCGCGCGACCAACTCGGCCGGAGCAGACTCGTCGACGTCGATGATCGCGCCCCAGAACTCGGGGTTCTCCACAGCCAGGGTGCGGACCTGACCCCACAGCACCGCGTGCACCGGGTTGGCCCGGTCGCCCTCGCGCAGCGGTTGGGCGTTGCGGGTCACCACGTACAACCGGGGCGCGTCGGCGCCGAGCGATGCCAGCGAACGGGCCAGCGCGCGAACGGATGTGAACACCGCGTAACCGTCGGCGACATCCAGTCGTGCCGAGCGCACCGGCGGGGCGAACACCACCCGGTCCGCGGCGGTCAGCGCTGCCCGCAGCGCCGACTCCTCGGCGCCGTCGGAGAGCACCGAGGAGTCCTGCGCAGTTCCGCCGAGGACGTCGGCGAGGTCACCACCGTCATCGGCGATCACCAGCCAGGAGCCGTCCGGCCCGGCCGGCACCGGGAGCTCCTTGGCCGGCCAGGCCAGCTTGTGGAACCACGGGTGTTGTTGCGCCGCAGGCGATCCTGCTGCCTGCGCGAGGTCGGCGCCGTTGCGGGCGCCGGTGTGCGGGGCGGCCGAGGCCGGGTCGGTGTCGGCCATCGGTGTGATCCAGTGCCGGGTGTGATGCCACGGCGTGGTGGGGATCGGCACCCACGCGTGCGGCGGATGCGGCACCTTCGGCGGCCGGACCGTATGGGTGGCATTGAGATTGGTGTGGAACGTCAACGAGTCGTTGGCGTCGCGGGTCAGCGTGCCCAGGCAGTGGTGATGCTGCTCAGCCAACGTCTCCTTGATCGCATGCGACAGCAGCGGGTGCGGGCTGACCTCGACGAAGATCGCGTGCTGCTCGCCCGCGGCGGCCACGGCCCGGCCGAACCGCACCGGGTTGCGCAGGTTGGCCACCCAGTGGTCGGCGTCGAAGACGTTGCTGCCGTCGGTCGGCCGGCCGTCGGTCGTCACGATCAGCGGGATGCTGGGCGTCTTGGGTGCCAGGCCGGCCAGCTCGGCGCGCAGGTCGTCGAGGATCGGGTCGATGATCGGGTGGTGTGACGCGACGTCGACGTCGACCCGGCGGGCCAGCTTGTCCTGCGCGTCGACCACCGCGATCACCGCGTCCACCTGCTCCGGCGGGCCGGCGATCACCGTCTGGCGGGGCGAGGCGTACACCGCCACCGTCAGGCCCGGATATCCGGCGATCAGTTCCTCGGCGGCGGCGGCGTCGAGTTCCAGCAGCGCCATCGCGCCCTGCCCGGACAGCCGCTTCATCAACCGCGAACGGGTGGCGATGACCTTCAGACCGTCGGCCGGGCTGAGCGCACCGGCGACCACCGCGGCGGTCACCTCACCCATCGAATGCCCGATCACCGCGTCCGGGGTCACCCCGTAGGACCGCCACAGCTCGGTCAGCGCCAACTGGACACCGACCAGCACCGGCTGGATCCGGTCGATCCCGACGACCGTCTCCCCTGAGCGCAGCACCTCCTGCAACGAGAAGCCGACCTGCGCGGTGAACACCGGGTCCAGTGCGGCGACCGCGTCGGCGAACGCCGGCTCGTCGGTCAACAGCCGCCGGCCCATCCCGGCCCACTGCGAGCCCTGACCCGAGTACAGGAACACGGTGCCGGTGCCGCAGACACCGTCGTGGGCGGCCACGACGCCGGGCGCCGGGTAACCGCCGGCCAGCGCGCGCAGCCCGGCGACCGCCTGCGCGGTGTCCGTCGCGGCCACCGTGGCGAACTTGGCGTGCTGGGCCCGGTGGTGATTGAGCGTGTGCGCGACCCCCGACAGCGGGTGGGCGGCACCGGGACCCTCGAGCCAGTCGGCCAGCTGCGCCGCCGTCGAGGCGATCCGTGCGGGCGTCTTGCCGGTCACCACCAGCGTCGTGACCGCCGGTTCCGGGGCCGCGGGGGTGGCCGCCGGCGCCGGCTCCGGCGCCTGCTCGACGACGACGTGGGCATTGGTGCCGCTGACACCGAACGACGACACCGCCGCGCGACGCGGGCGGTCGACGGCCGGCCAGTCCATCGGCTCGGCGGCGATCTTGAACCGCTTGGCGCCCTCGCAGGCCTGCGGGGTGAGCTTCTTGAAGTGCAGCTGCTTGGGGATGTGGCCGTGAGCCACACTGAGCACGGTCTTGATGAAGCCGGTGACGCCGGCCGCGGACTCGAGATGGCCGAGGTTGGTCTTGACCGACCCCAGCACCAGCGGGGCGGCGCCGTCGCGGTCGCCGTAGACCTCGTTGAGCGCGTCGAGCTCGATCGGGTCGCCCAGCGCGGTGCCCGTGCCGTGTGCCTCGATGTAGTCGATGTCGGCGGGCGAGAGCCGCGACGACTCCAGCGCGCGGCGCATCAGCGCCTGCTGCGCGGGACCGTTCGGGACGGTCTGGCCGCTGCTCGCGCCGTCCTGGTTGACCGCCGACCCGCGGACGACCGCCAGCACGCGGTCCCCGTCGCGCTGCGCATCGGACAGGCGCTTGAGGACCACCACGCCGCAACCCTCGCTGCGCACGTAGCCGTTGGCGTCGGCGTCGAACGTCTTGCAGGTGCCGTCCGGTGCCAGCATCCCCCACCGCGAGCACGCGATGTTGTTCTGCGGGGTCAGGATCAGGTTCACCCCGGCGGCCAGCGCGTAGTCGCTCTCGCCGCGGCGCAGGCTCTGACACGCCAGATGGATCGACACCAGCGACGACGAGCACGCGGTATCGCTGACCACCGCGGGTCCGCGGACACCCAGGAAGTACGACAGCCGGCCGGCCGCGAAGTTCGGCGCACTGCCGAACGGGATGTAGGGGTCGATCTCCTCGGGCCGCAGCTTGCCGATGAACGAGGCGTAGTAGTCGCTCGTGGTCAGACCGACGAAGACGCCGGTCGAGGTGCCCCGCAGGCTGCGCGCGTTGATCCCGGCGTGCTCGAGGGCCTCCCACGCCACCTCGAGCAGCAACCGCTGCTGCGGGTCCATCCCGGCGGCCTCGCGGTGGCTGATCGCGAAGAACTCGGCGTCGAACTCGTCGGGCTTCCACGAGGTCAGGAACCCGCCCTCACGGTTACAGATGGTGCCCGGGACGCTGTGGTCCGGCGAGTAGTACTCGTCGGCGTCCCAGCGGTCCTCCGGGACCCGGACGACGCCGTTGCCCCCCTCGGTCAGCAACGTCCAGAACTCGTCGGCGTTGTCGACACCACCGGGCAACCGGCAACCGATGCCCACCACGGCGATGGGTTCGGTCTCCACCTTCTCGGCGGTCTCCAGCCGTGCCGAGAGGTCGTCGATCTTGCGCAGTGCCTCAGTGATGATCGCCCGGCGATCCGGCGATGCAGCTGTCATCGTCTCAACTCAATCTTTCCGAAAGTCTTCGCAACAACTCGTCCTCGGCCAGATCGTCGTAGGTGTCCCCCGTGACCCCCTCGACACTGTCCCCGGCCTCGTCGCCGGGACCCCCGCCCGCAGGATCAGAAGCCTCGATTATCTCAGGAATCACGCCGGCCAAGTAATCCGCGAGCTCGTCGACGGTCGGATAATCGAACACCACCGACGCCGGAAGCGTCTGACCAAGGCTTTCGCTGAGCGAACGCTGCAAAGTGACGCTCATCAACGAGTCCATGCCGAACTGGAAGAAACCGACCGTGGTGTCCAGTAGCTGCGGCGAGGCCAACCCCATCGCGGCGGCCACCTGTGCGGTGACGTGTGCGGTGAGCAGCTCGCGACGGTCCTGCGGGTCCGCGGCGCGCAACTCCCGGCGGAACTCGGTGTCGGCCGACAGCTCGGTGTCCCCGTCGCCGACTGTCGGCAGCAGGTCGTCGAGGATGTGCAGCGCGGTGCGGGTGCGGTACGCGGTGGCCAGGCGGGGCCAGTCCGCGGCGACGATCGTCGTGCGCACCGGTGCGTCCGGCCCGGTCAGCGCCGCCAGTGCCTGGATGGCGATGTCGTCGGGCATGGGTTCCAGGCCCGACTCGACGGTGGTCTGCGCCTCGATCCCGGTCTGCACGTCGGCCAGCGACTTCCAGAGCCCCCAGTTCACCGCGGTCGCGGGCAGACCGGCGGCGCGACGCAGGTACGCGAACGTGTCCAGGTAGGTCGTGGTGGCGGCGTAATGGGCCAGCCAGCGCGATCCCAGCACCCCGGAAATCGAGGTGAACAGCACGAACTGGCGCACCGGCTGGCGGATCGACAACCGGTGCAGCACGGTCACCGCGTCGATCTTCGGCCGGAACATCGCCGCGACGTCGTCGTCGGTCATGTCCGCCAGCGTCACCGGGCCACCGCCGAACGCGGCGACCCAGATGCCGTGCAGCGCCGGCAGGTCCGCGCCGAAACGGTCGAACACCGCGCGCAGCGACCCTTCGTCGGAGGCGTCGGCGGCGACGGTCACCAAGGTGGTGCCGCTCTCGGCCAGGCGCTCGGCCAGCGCGTCGAGCCGCGTCCCGGGGTTGCGGGACACCGCGACGACGGTGCGTGCGCCCATCGCGGCCAGCTGCTCGATCAGCGCCGGCCCGATCTTGCCGGTCGCCCCGACCACCAGGTGGGCGCCGTCGGGGTCCAGCGTGCCGTCGGTGCGCAACGGGACGCCGGGCAGCAGACGCGCGACGTGACGGATCCCGGCACGGTAGACGACCTGGTCCTCGTCTCCGTCGGCGGCCGCCTCGGCGAGCATCCACCGGACCGCCAGCTCGGCGGGCACCGCCTCGTCGAGGTCGACGACACCGCCCCACAGCTCGGGGTGTTCCAGGGCCAGCGTGCGGCCCAGCCCCCACAGCACGGCGTGGGCGGGGTTGGCCCGGTCGCCGGCCTCGACGGGCTGGGCGTTGCGGGTCAGGAAGTACACCGTCGGGACGGTGTCGCATCCCGCGGCGGCCGTGACGAGCGCGCGGGCCCGTGCGAACACCTCGTAGCCGAGATCGTCCGGTGCCGTCGGCGCCGGCGCGTAGAGCACGTGTGTCGCCGCGCCCAGCGCAGCGCGCAGCGCGTCGTCGTCGGCGCCGTCGGGCAGCACCGTCGCCGCGTCACCGAGAAGACGGGCGAACTCCGCGCCGAGTCCGGCATCACCGACGACGAGCCACGAGCCGTCGGCGGTCTCCGGCTCCGTGGTCAGCGGCTGGGCCGTCCAGGTCAGCTCGCAGAACCACTCCGCCGGCAGGGCACTGTCGCCGGGCGCCGCGGCGTGGGTGCGACGCACCCCGGTGCGCAGCGGGCGCGCCACCTCGATCCAGTGGCGGCCGTGGTGCCACGGTGTGGTGGGCAGCGGCACATGCGGTTCCGGGCGGTGCTCGGTGTGCGGCGGACGCGTGGTGTGGGTGGCGTTGAGGTTGGTGTGGAACGTGACCGTGTCGTCGCTGTCCCTGGCCAGCGTCCCGATGCTGTGGTGGTGCACGTCGCTGAGGGTGTCGCGGATCGGCTGACCCATCGTCGGGTGCGGGCTGATCTCGATGAACATGCCGTGGTCGGCGGCCGCGGCGACGACCGCGTCGCTGAACCGCACCGGGCGGCGCACATTGGCGACCCAGTAGTCGGCGTCCAGTGTCGGCGTCGACTCCGGGCCGGTCACCGTGGACAGGAACGGGATGGTCGGCACCCGCGCATCGAGTCCGGCCAGCGCGGTCCGCAGCTCCTCGAGGACCGGATCCATCAGCGCGGTGTGCGAGGCCACCTCCATGTTCACCTTGCGCGCGAACCGGTTCTGCGCCGTCACCGCCGCGATCAGCGCCTCGACCTCGTCGGGCAGACCGGCCACCACCGTCTGGCGCGGCGACACGTAGCCGGCCTCCTCGACGCTGGGATAGTCGGCGATCAACGCCGCACAGGTCTGCGCGTCCACGTCGAGCAACGCGACGGCGCCCTGGCCGGCGAGGCGGGACATGAGTGTGGAGCGGGTGGCGATGACTTTGAGGCCGTCGGCGAGGCTGAGGGCGCCGCTGACGACGGCGGCGGTGACCTCGCCCATGGAGTGGCCGATGACCGCGTCGGGATGTACGCCGTAGGCGCGCCACAGGTCCGTCAGCGCCAACTGCAGACCCATGATCACCGGCTGCACCTGGTCATCGCCGCGCACGGTGTCGCCGTTGGTGATGATGTCGCGTAGGGAGAAGCCGACGTGTTCGGTGAAGACGGGTTCGATGCGGTCGATGGCTTGGGCGAAGTGGGGTTCGTCGGTGAGGAGTTGGCGGGCCATGCCGGCCCATTGGGAGCCTTGGCCGGAGTAGACGAACACGGTGCCGCGGCGGCAGGCGCCGTGGTGGGCGGGGACCACGCCGGGGGCGGTGTGGCCGTCGGCCAGGGCGCGTAGGCCGGTGATGGCCTGGTCGCGGTCGCGGGCGGCCACGGTGGCGAATTTGTTGTGGTGGGCGCGGTGGTGGTTGAGGGTGTGGGCGACCTCTTCCAGCGCGGTTTGGCTGCCGGGTCCGGTCATCCAGTCGGCGAGCATGGCGGCGGTGGCTGCGATGCGGGCCGGGGTCTTGCCCGAGACGATCAGGGTGTGGACCGCCGGGGTGTCCGGGGTGTCGGTGGCCGGGATCATCGCGGGGGCTTGTTCGACCACGATGTGGGCGTTGGTGCCGCCGAACCCGAAGGAGGACACCCCGGCGCGGCGGGGGCGGCCCTGGGGGGCCCAGTCCTGGTGTTCGGCGACGACTTTGAGTCGCAGTTTGTCGAACGGGATGTGCGGGTTGGGTGTCTCATAGCCCAGGTTGGCCGGGATCTGCTGGTGGTGCAGGGCCAGTACGGCTTTGGCGAACCCGGCGATGCCGGCGGCGGCTTCGAGGTGGCCGAGGTTGGATTTGACCGAGCCGATCAGCAGCGGGGCGTCGGCGCTGCGGCCGCGGCCGAGCACGGTGCCCAGTGCGCGGGCCTCGATCGGGTCGCCGAGCAGGGTGCCGGTGCCGTGGGCCTCGACGTAGTCGACCTCGCGGGGTTCGACACCGGCGGCGGTGTAGGCCGCGCGCAGCACGGCCATCTGGGCGGCCGGGTTGGGGGCCATCAGGCCGTTGGAGCGGCCGTCCTGGTTGACCGCCGAGCCGCGGATGACCGCCAGCACCCGGTCGCCGTCACGCACCGCGTCGGAGAGTCGTTTGAGCACCGCGACCCCGGCGCCCTCACCGCGGACGAACCCATCAGCACGAGCATCGAAGGCATGACACCGACCGGTCGGCGACAGCGCCTGGGCCCGGTCCAGGCTGCGGGTCACCGCGGGGGCCAACACCAGGTTCACCCCACCGGCCAGCGCCAGGTTCGAATCCCCCGACCGCAGACTCTGACACGCCAGATGAATCGCCACCAACGACGACGAACACGCGGTATCCACCGCGACCGACGGACCCCGCAGATCGAAGAAATACGACACCCGATTGGCGATGATGCTCAACGCGCTCCCGGTGCCGTACCACGCGTCGACACCCGGCAGATCCAGGGCGCCCATGCAGCCGTAGTCGGTGACCGACGCACCGGCGAACACGCCGGTCGGGGACTCCGACAGCCCATCGGCCGGAATACCGGCGTGCTCGAGCGCCTCCTGCACCACCTCGAGCAGCAACCGCTGCTGCGGATCCATCCGGGCGGCCTCGCGCGGGATGATCTCGAAGAACTCGGCGTCGAACGCGTCGATGTCGTCGAGGTAGGAACCCCACCGCGTCACATCACCCAGCACCGAACCGGTCTCGGCGGAGCCGTCGTCGAATGCCGCCCAACGTTGCTCGGGGACCTCCCGGACCGAGGACCGGCCGTCGAGCAGGAACTGCCAGTAGTCGTCCGGGCCGTGGATGCCACCCGGGAAACGGCAACCCAGCCCGATCACCGCGATCGGCTCGTTGAACCCCTGAGGATCGCGCAGCGGCGCCGCGACGTCGACCGGCTCCACGTCGCCGCCGCTGAGATACTTGGCCAGCGCGTCGACCGTCGGGAACTGCCAGAAGTCGACCGGCGAGACGGTGGTGCCGACCAGCTCGGAGAGCTCACCGGTCAGGACGACCGCGTCACGGGAGCCCACCCCGAGGTCGTGCATGGACGCGCCGGCCTCGATCTGATCGGGGTTGCAGCCCATGTTGGTGACCAGGTAGTCGACCAACCATTGCCGGACAGCACCCTCATCGAGAGGTGAAGACATCTAGCGGCACCCGGCCCCGCTGTACTCCCCCTGTCGGTACCGCTCGGCGCACGCCGCGCGTCGCACCTTTCCGCTGGTCGTCAACGGCAGCGAGCCGGGTCCCACCAGGACCAGGTCGGACACCCGGACACTGTGACTCTTCGACACGGCGGCGGTCACCTCCTGCTGCAGCGCCTCGAGCGAGTCCGCGTCCTTCTCCTCGAGCTTCTTGATCTCGGCGACGACCACCAGTCGTTCGGTGGCATCGTCGGTGACCGAGATCGCCGCGACGCGGCCACCGGTCACCTCCCGGACGGTCGCCTCGATGTCGTCGGGGTAATGGTTGCGACCGTCGACGATCAACAGATCCTTGATCCGGCCCACGATGTAGAGCTCGTCCTCGAAGATCATGCCCAGGTCGCCGGTGCGCAGCCACGGCTCGGTCGGGGTGCCGGCGCTCGGGTCGACGATCTTGCCGCGGAACACCCGCGCGGTCTGTTCGGGATTGCGCCAGTAGCCGGCGGTGACGTGATCACCGTGCAGCCACACCTCCCCGACCTGACCGGCCGGCTTCTCGACGAACGTCTCCGGGTCGACGATGCGCACCGTCGTCGACCGCGGCGGACCGCAGCTGACCTGTTCGGAACCGCCGTCGGCGCAGCGCTCCGCGTGCCCCGCCGAGAGCTTCTCGAGGTCGAAGTGCACCGACTCGGCCGGCCGATCGGCCAGCGTGGACGACACATAGATCGTGGCCTCGGCCAGACCGTAGGACGGGCGAACCGCAGTCGGCGGCAGGCCGAGCTTGCCGAAGCGCTCGTTGAATCGACGCAGGGTGGCGCCGTGGACCCGCTCGGCGCCGTTGATCATCACCTGCACGTTGCGCAGGTGCCGTCCGGCCATGTCCTCGTCGGTCGTGCGGCGCGCGGCGAGCTCGTAGGCGAAGTTCGGGGCCGCGGTGACCACCCAACCCTCGGAGTCGGCGAGCTGCTGCATCCAACGAGCGGGCTTGAGCATGAACGAGATCGGGCTCAGCAGCGTCGTCGGGCAGCCGCTGACGATGCCCAGGAAGATCCCGATCACCAGACCCATGTCGTGGTAGAGCGGCAGCCACGACACCGACCGCAGTCCCGGCGGGTACTCGCCCTCCGGCCATCCGGCGAAGTAGTCCGGGTGCAGCTGCGCGATGTTGCGGATGACGTTCTTGTGGGTCACCTCCACACCCGCCGGAGCGCGCGTCGAGCCCGACGTGTACTGCAGGTACGCGGTGATCGGACGCGACGACACCTCGACCGGGTCCCCGAAGAACGGATCGAGCAGATCGACCTCGATCACCTTCGGCGCCCGCTGGTTCGGCTGGTCCTGCGCGTAGTGCCGGATGTCGCCGACGATCTGGGAGGTGGTCAGGATCGCCACCGGAGTCGAGTCGGCCAGCGCCCCGACGATGCGTTCGTCGTGCTGACCGAACAGCGGCGCCGACAACGGCACCGCGATGAACCCGGCCTGGATCGCGCCGAGGAACGCCACGACGTAGTCGAGGTTCTGCGGCGCGAGGATCACCGCGCGGTCGCCCGGCTCGCCGCACTGGGCCAGCTTCTCGGCCACGGCGTGGACCCGCTCGTAGAGCTCCTCCCAGGTGATGCTCTCGGCAACACCGGCGGGGTCGACGTCGTAGTCGACGTAGGTGTAGGCGACCCCGTCGGGCGTCTCGGTCCGGCGCTGGTCGATCAGCGCCGGAATCGAATACTCAACAGTCGCCATTCGTAACATCCTTCCCATTCGACTCGGCACATCGGTGCCGACCGATCACCTCAGGAGCCCGTGAGGACTCCGTCGGAATCAAAGTCTGCTCTCCGACTCCACACTGTCGAACAGCGAGTCCAGCACACTGTCCGACGAGTCGTCAGCGAACTCGGTGTCATCGCTGTCCGCGGGCAGCAGCTTCTCGGCCAGGAACTCCGCCAGCGAGCCGATCGTGGGGTGGTTCCACAGCATGGTCGCCGACAACTGCAGCCCGACCAGTTGCTCGGCCTTCTGCCGGATCGACATGGCCATCACCGAGTTCAACCCCAGTTCGGCGAACGGCAGGTCCACCTCGACCTCGGTCTCGGCGATGCGCAGTTCCGAGGCCAGGATGGTGCGCAACCCCTGCTGCAGTTCGGCGCGCACCTCGTCCGGCGACATCGACGACCAGTCCCGCGTCGGGGTGTCCACGGCGCCGGCGTCGGCTCCGCCGTCCTCGTCGGACTCCATCGGCACCAGGACGGCCTGCGCCAACGGGTGGCGGTGGGCGTGCTCCCATGCGGCGAACGCCTCGGCCGGGGTGATGGGTCGCGAACCCAGCCGTGCCAGTTCGGCGACCACGATCTCGGCCTCCGCGCCGAAGCCCAGTCCCTGCCAGGCGACGAACGCCAAGCTGACGGTGTGTCCACCCTGCGCATGCCGGGCCCGGGCCAGGGCATCGAGGTAGGCGTTGGCCGCGGCGTAGGCGCCCTGCCCGGGGATGCCGAACGCCGTGCCGGCGGTACCGGTGAGGTAGAAGAAGTCGAGGTCACCGGCCGCGAACGACTCGTGCAGCGCGGTCGCCCCGGCGATCTTCGGCCACATCGTGGCCTGCAGACGGCTCTCGTCGACGTCGGTGAGCAACTGGCTGTCGCTGATGCCCGCGGCGTGGACGACGCCGCGGATCGGCGGTGCGCCGTCGGCGTCGCGTCTGGCGATCAGATCGCGCACGGCCTGCGCCGACCCGATGTCGAGGCTGACGGCTTCGACGGTCACGCCGCGCAGTTCCAACGCCCGGATCGCGGCGATCTTGTCGCGCAACCCGGCGTCGAGATCGCCGCTGTCCCAGTCGCGGCGCGGCGGCAGCGGGGTGCGCCCGGCCAGCAGCACGCGGCGGGCGCCGCGGTCGGCGAGCCAGTCGGCAATCAGCAGACCCAGCGCGCCCATTCCGCCGGTGATCAGGTAAGTGCCGTCCGGGCGGCACCGCAGCGGTTCGCGGACCGGTTCGGGATCCAGCGCCACCAACTCGCGGGCCCGTAGCTCGCCGTCCCGCCAGACCAGCGTGGTCCCGGCCGGCGACGCCAGCAGCCCCGCCAGCGCGGCCGTGGACTCGGTGAGCTCCCCGGTTGCCGGCAGGTCCAGCAGACCACCCCAGACGTCGGGTTGCTCGGCGCCGATCACCCCGGCCAGACCCCACAGCGGACTCTGCCGCAACGCGGCGTCGGTCTGCGCTTCGAGGACCCCGCGGGTCACCAGCCACAGCGTCGCGGGATGCGCGCCGCCCTGGTCGACGAGGCGACCCACCAGCGCGGCGACCTCGGCGGACTGTCGCACCGCGACGTCGAGATCGGGGTCGGTGGTGTCGTGATCGGCGACGTAGACCACGCAGTCGGCGTCGGCGACGTCGGCCGCTCGATGCCCGGACGCAGCGACCGCGTCCTGCACCGCGCGGGCGGTGGCGCCGTCACCGATGACCGCGACCCCGAGCGTGCGGGACGCGGCGTCGGCGCTCTCGGACTGCCACGGTTGCCAGGCGATGGCGTGCGCCACGTGGCGCGGGTCGGCCGGGGCCGCAGTGTTCGGTCCGGCCGACTCCACGTCGGCGAACCGCAGCCCGCGGATGTCGGCGCACACGGACCCGTCGGCGCCGACCGCGGTCACGTCGACCACCAGCTCGTCGCCGGCGTCGGCGCGGCGTCGCACCTGCACCGAGCCACTCGCGCCGACAGCGCTGTCGGTCGGCGAGATCCGCTCCACGTCCGACGGCACCAGCAACCGGTCATCGGAGGTGTCGACCAACCGCGCGGCGCTGACCGCCGCATCGAGCAGCGCTGCCGCGAACTGGTCGGTCAGCGAGACCTCGGCCTGCAGCGCTTCGGCGCCGGCCCGGCAGCCGGTGATCTCCCAGCGGAACGGGTTGCCCTCCACACCCCACGCCGTCTGCAACTCGGTGATCGCGTCGGCGTCCAGTGGGCTCAGATCGCCGTCGACCACCACCGCGGTGTTCGACACCGCCCCCGTCGCGCGGGCACTGACGTGTCTGACCCATCGATGAGCCGGGGTGTCGGCGGTCGGCGCCGACGACACCGTCAGGGTGTCGTCCTCGGCCACGACCTGGATCACCAACGGCGCGCTCAGCACGATCGGCGCGAAGAAGCGCAGATCGACGACATCGGTCGCGCCGATCTCGGCGGCGGCGGCCGACAGCGTGTGCAACAGCACGGCCATCGGCACCACCTCGACGCCCTGGATCCGGTGGAAGCCGGGGTAGGGCTTGGCGTCCGGCACCACCGTGGCCTGCCACAGATGTGTCGGCGGTGTCGTGGCGACCGTCGTGCGCTCCCCCAGCAGGGTGCCGGGGCGCGCGGCACCCGCGCCGCTGCCGGACCCCACCCAGCCCTCGGTATCGATCCAGTGGCGGCTGTGGTGCCACGGTGTGGTGGGCAGCGGCACGTGCGGCTCGGGTCCGTGCGGACTCTGCGGCGGGCGGCTGGTGTGGGTGGCGTTGAGGTTGGTGTGGAACGTCCACGTGTCGTCCTCGCCCCGGGTCAGGGTCGAGATCGTGTGGTGGTGCGTACCGCTGAGCGTGTCGGCGATCGCGTAGGTCAGCAGCGGGTGCGGGCTGATCTCGATGAAGGTGCCGAGCTCGGCCCCCGCGGCACTGACGGCCTGGGTGAAGCGCACCGGGTTGCGAAGGTTGGCCACCCAGTGGTCGGCGTCGAACGTCGGTTCCGCGCCCTCGACGGTGGTGGTGATCAACGGGATCGACGGCGTGCTCGGCGTCAGACCCGCGAGTGCCTCGCGCAGGTCCGGCAGGATCGGGTCGATCGTCGGGTGGTGGGAGGCCACGTCGACCTCGACGCGGCGCGCCAGCAGATCGCGCGCCGAGACCGTGGCGATCACGGCGTCGACCTGGTCGGGCGGCCCCGCGATGACGGTCTGACGCGGTGAGGCGTACACCGCCAGCGTCACGTCCGGATAGTCGGCCAGCAGCTCGGCGGTGGCGTCGGCGTCGAGTTCGATCAACGCCATCGCGCCTTGGCCGGCGAGGCGGGACATGAGTGTGGAGCGGGTGGCGATGACTTTGAGGCCGTCGGCGAGGCTGAGGGCGCCGCTGACGACGGCGGCGGTGACCTCGCCCATGGAGTGGCCGATGACCGCGTCGGGTTCGACGCCGTGCGCGCGCCACAGGTCGGTCAGGGCGAGCTGGATGCCGACCAGCACCGGCTGGATGCGCTCGATACCCACCACCGTCTCGCCGTTGGTGATGATGTCGCGGAGGGAGAAGCCGACGTGTTCGGTGAAGACGGGTTCGATGCGGTCGATGGCTTGGGCGAAGTGGGGTTCGTCGGTGAGGAGTTGGCGGGCCATGCCGGCCCATTGGGAGCCTTGGCCGGAGTACACGAACACGGTGCCGCGGCGGCAGGCGCCGTGGTGGGCGGGGACCACGCCGGGGGCGGTGTGGCCGTCGGCCAGGGCGCGTAGGCCGGTGATGGCCTGGTCGCGGTCGCGGGCGGCCACGGTGGCGAATTTGTTGTGGTGGGCGCGGTGGTGGTTGAGGGTGTGGGCGACCTCTTCGAGGGCGGTTTGGCTGCCGGGTCCGGTCATCCAGTCGGCGAGCATGGCGGCGGTGGCTGCGATGCGGGCCGGGCTCTTGCCCGAGATGATCAGGGTGTGGACTGCCGGGGTGTCCGGGGTGTCGGTGGCCGGGACCATCGCGGGGGCTTGTTCGACCACGATGTGGGCGTTGGTGCCGCCGAACCCGAAGGAGGACACCCCGGCGCGGCGGGGGCGGCCCTGGGGGGCCCAGTCCTGGTGTTCGGCGACGACTTTGAGTCGCAGTTTGTCGAACGGGATGTGCGGGTTGGGTGTCTCATAGCCCAGGTTGGCCGGGATCTGTTGGTGGTGCAGGGCCAGTACGGCTTTGGCGAACCCGGCGATGCCGGCGGCGGCTTCGAGGTGGCCGAGGTTGGATTTGACCGAGCCGATCAGCAGCGGGGCGTCGGCGCTGCGGCCGCGGCCGAGCACGGTGCCCAGTGCGCGGGCCTCGATCGGGTCGCCGAGCAGGGTGCCGGTGCCGTGGGCCTCGACGTAGTCGACCTCGCGGGGTTCGACACCGGCGGCGGTGTAGGCCGCGCGCAGCACGGCCATCTGGGCGGCCGGGTTGGGGGCCATCAGGCCGTTGGAGCGGCCGTCCTGGTTGACCGCCGAGCCGCGGATGACCGCCAGTACCCGGTCGCCGTCACGCACGGCATCGGAGAGTCGTTTGAGCACCGCGACCCCGGCACCCTCACCGCGGACGAACCCATCAGCACGAGCATCGAAGGCATGACACCGACCCGACTTGGACATGGCTTCGAGCTGGTCGAAGCTGCGGGTCACCGCCGGCGCCAGTACCAGGTTCACCCCACCGGCCAGCGCCAGGTTCGAATCCCCCGACCGCAGACTCTGACACGCCAGATGAATCGCCACCAACGACGACGAACACGCGGTGTCCACCGTCACCGACGGACCCCGCAGATCGAAGAAATACGACACCCGATTGGCGATGATGCTCAACGCACCGCCGGTGCCCGACCACGAGTCGACCTGACCGAGCCGCGCGGTGGACAGGAATCCGTATTCGCTGACGCAGGCCCCGGCAAACACCCCGGTCTGGGAGTGCCGCAACGTCTCCGGCGGGATACCGGCGTGCTCGAGCGCTTCGTGGGTGACCTCGAGCAGCAGCCGCTGCTGCGGATCCATCTTGTCGGCCTCGCTGGGCGAGATCTCGAAGTACTCGGCGTCGAACGCGTCGACGTCATTCAGAAACGAGCCCCAGCGGGTGGTACCCGCCAGGGCTGCGGCGTCTTCAGGTGAGCCGTTCTCGAAGATCTTCCACCGTTCGGGTGGGACCTGCCGAACCCCGGAGCCACCGTCCATCAGGAACTGCCAGTAGTCGTCCGGGCCGTGCACGTCGCCCGGCAACCGGCAACCCAGCCCGATCACCGCGATCGGGTCGTCGGCCGAGGCGACCGGCGCCGCGGCATCGGCGACCGGCTCGACCTCGCCGCCGGTGAGGAACTTCGCCAGCGCGTTGATGGTGGGGTACTGCCAGAACTCGACGGGCGAGATCGTGCGGCCCAGCAGTTCCGACAGCTCACCGGTCAGCACGACCGCGTCGCTGGAACCCACGGCGAGGTCGTTGAGTGGAGCGTCGGGGTCGATCTCGTCGGGGCTACACCCGATGTTGGTTACGAGGTAGTCGACCAGCCAGTGCCGGATCGCGGCTTCATCGAATTCTGCCGTCATGTGGTGACGTCCAGACGGCTGAACTCGTCCTGGCGATACCGGTCCACACAGGCCGAGCGACGGATCTTGCCGCTGGTCGTGATCGGGATGGATCCGGGTGCCACCAGGACCAGGTCGGCAACCCGGACACTGTGGGATTTCTTGATCGCCGAGGCGACCTCACGTTTGACGGCCCGCAGCTTGTCGAGCGCCTCGGACTCCGAGTCGCCGCGCTTCTTGAGCTCGGCGATGGCGACGAGCTGCTCGCTGGTGTCGTCGAGCACGGAGATCGCGGCGACACGGCCCCCGGTGATCTCCTGGATGGTGGCCTCGATGTCGTCGGGGTAATGGTTGCGACCGTCGACGATCAACAGATCCTTGATCCGGCCGATGATGAACATCTCGCCTTCGCTCATCACGCCCAGGTCGCCGGTGCGCAGCCACGGACCCGTCGGGGTGCCCGGGGTGGGGTCGACCATCTCGCCGCCGAACGTGCGCTCGGTCTGCTGGGGGTTACGCCAATAACCCGAGCACACCTGGTCGCCGTGCACCCAGATCTCACCGATCTTGCCGTCGGGGTTCTCGGTGCGGCTTTCGGGATCGACGATGCGCAGCGTCGAGGAACGGGGCGCGCCGTAGCTGACGAGCTCGGAGCCGCCCTCGCTGCCGCACCGCTCGGCGTGGCCGGCCGACAGCTTCTCGTAGTCGAAGCGCACGGTGGCCGGGGTATGGCCGGTGGGTGCCGAGATCACGTACAGCGTCGCCTCGGCCAGACCGTACGACGGGCGCACGGTGGTGTCGGGCAGGTTGAACTTGGCGAACCGCTCGTTGAAGCGACGGATGGTCGCGGAGTGGATCCGCTCGCTACCGCTGATGATCCCCAGCACGCCGCCGAGGTCCATGCCCTCGAGGTCGGCGTCGGAGGTGCGACGCACCGCGAGTTCGAACGCGAAGTTCGGCGCGGCCGACCAGGAGTGCGTGTTGGTGGCCAGGTGCTGGATCCAGCGGGCCGGCTTCTGCAGGAACGCCACCGGGCTCATCAGCACGGCGGGCCGGCCCCATGAGCCGTCCGGGCCGTCCGGCGGGCACAGCAGCGTCGCGAAGACACCCTGGATGAGACCCATGTCGTGGTAGAAGGGCAGCCACGACACCATCGTGGTGTCCTGCGGCGGGACGCCGCCGCGGTGCGACATGTAGTCGGTGAAGATCTGTTCGAGGTTGGCGATCACGTTCTTGTGGGTGACGATCACGCCGGCCGGAGCCCGGGTCGACCCGGAGGTGTACTGCAGGTAGGCGGTCTTGGGCAGCGTGCCGACGTTGACCTCGACCTCACGCGGCGAATCGAAGTCCAGGGCGTCGACCTCGATGACCGCCGGCGTCGCGCCACTCTGGCCGCTGACGTAGTTCATGATCTCGTCGACCACGGTGGAGGTGGTCAGCACCGCGACCGGCTGCGCGTCGTGCAGCGCGCCGGAGACCCGCTCGTCCAGCGACCCGAAGGCGGGGACGGGCAGCGGGACCGCGATGAAGCCGGCCTGCATGGCTCCGTAGAACGCGATGATGTACTCGAGGCCCTGCGGGGCCAGGATGGCCGCGCGGTCACCCTTGGCGCCGTGCCGGAGCAGTTCCTCGGCGACCACCTGGACGCGGTGGAACAGCTGCGACCAGGTCAGTGACTCCGCGTAGCCGTTCGGATCGACGTCGTAGTCGATGAAGGTGTAGGCAACCTCGTCGGGCTGAAGGCGGGCACGATCGGCCAGAACGCCAGGAATGGTCGACTCAAGCAACGGCATGGCGACGTCCTTTCATCCAAATCATCAGTGCGCCTCGGCCCCATTGCCGTGGTTGGCAAATTCGGTTCACAGCTCTAGCCGCTCAGCCCCCGCTCGCCCGAAGGCTAACACCGACCTGCCTTTTGTGTCGTATAAATCCGACGAAGGATTACACCACGACTTGCTTGCCAGAGGAAAACTGGCGCTCCACCCCTGTTTTCGCCGGTAGCTAACGAAACCGGTCGCATTTTTGCTTGCCCAGGTTGGCTACCCGGTTTTGCCAGTGAGGGAAACACCCACTACATAAGGCGCTTTTTGGTTGCTCGAAGGTGCGCTCGTTCGGTACGCGGATTAGGGCACGCAGGGGTCGAACCTGGTGCTCGTATCGTCTTGACGCAGGCGTAAGCGATTTGCGGAAATCGCACGGCGAGGAAAAAAATGCTTGTGACCCACCGGTAACAAGGTGCGCCGGGGGTCACGGCCAGGTCCGCTGGGGCGGTGCTGGTGGGTGCACGGAAAGTGTGCTCGACGCGGATGTGAGCACAGTCGGAACGACTCGGCAAGTGTGGCGAATACCACACCGACTCCTACGTGGTTCTGCGCACCGCCGCCCAGATTTTCTCCTCGAGATCGGGCACCAACTCCCCCAGGTGCTCGAGGAGATAGAAGTGGTGACCGGGGAACGCGCGGGCACTGAACTCGGCGGTGGTCCGGTCCGCCCACGGATGCACTTTGTCCGCCGTGGCGATCTCGTCGTCGTCGCCGTAGAACGCGTGGATCGGCGACGACAGCTTCACCTCGGGCGGGCAGTCGTAGTCGGCGATCGCCTTCAGTCCTTTGAGCGTCGGCAGGATCACGGCGGCGAACTCGGAGTTCTGCACGAACTCCGGGCTGGCCCCGGTCATCGTGCTGACCGCCGCCAGCAGACCCTCGTCGGTGTCCGGGACGTCCTCGAAGCCGACCCGCCCGGGAGCGGCGACCGCCGAGACGAACAGCGCGCTGATCGGCCGTCCGGCCGCCTCGAACCGGCGCGCGACCTCGAACGCCAGCAGTCCGCCCATGCTGTGGCCGAAGAAGCTGATCGGCCCGCCGTGGTCGGCATCGGGCGACACCATCTTCACGATCTCGTCGGCCAGGGCCGGCAGGTCCTTGAACGACGCGAAGTCCTGCCTGCCCCGCTGACCCGGGTACTGCACCGCGGTGCGCTTGATGTCGGTGGCGAACGCCTTCGCGAAAGGTACGTAGTACTGCGGCGATCCGCCGGCGTGCGGAAAGATGAACAACTTCGGGGTGATGCCCGCAGCGTCCTCTGTCATGGGGAGAACCCTAATCCCTCAGGCGAAGGCCTCCACCGGCGGGCAGGAGCACACCAGGTTGCGGTCTCCGTACGCGCCGTCGATGCGGCGCACCGGCGGCCACACCTTGGGCCGGAACGCCTTACCCAGCGGGTAGGCGGCCTGTTCGCGGGTGTACGGATGGGTCCACTGATCGACCAGCAGGCACTCCGCGGTGTGTGGCGCGTTGCGCAGCGGGTTGTCGTCCACCGGCCAATTCCCCGAACCGACCTGGTCGATCTCGGCGCGGATCGCGATCATCGCGTCACAGAACGCGTCGACCTCGGTCAGCGACTCGCTCTCGGTCGGTTCCACCATCAACGTTCCGGCCACCGGGAAGCTCATGGTCGGGGCGTGGAACCCGTAGTCGGCCAGGCGCTTGGCGACGTCGTCGACCGTGACGCCGGTGGCCTTGGTGATCTCGCGCAGATCGAGGATGCATTCGTGGGCGACCATGCCGTTCTCCCCGGTGTAGAGCACCGGGTAGTACTCGTCGAGGCGGCGGGCGATGTAGTTGGCCGACGCGATGGCCACCAGCGTGGCGCGGCGCAGCCCGGTCGCTCCCATCATCCGGATGTAGGCCCAGGTGATCGGCAGGATCGAGGCCGAACCGTACGGTGCGGCCGAGACCGTCAGGGCGTCGCCGAGTTCCGCGGCCAGCGGGTGCCCCGGCAGGTACGGCGCCAGGTGGGACCGGACCGCCACCGGCCCGACGCCCGGGCCGCCGCCGCCGTGCGGGATGCAGAACGTCTTGTGCAGGTTCAGGTGGCTCACGTCGCCGCCGAACCGTCCCGGCCGGGCCAGCCCGACCAGCGCGTTGAGGTTCGCGCCGTCGACATAGACCTGACCGCCGGCGTCGTGGACCGCTGCGCAGATCTCGGCGACGTCGTGTTCGTAGACGCCGTGGGTGGACGGGTAGGTGATCATCAGCGCCGACAGACGGTCGGCGTGCGTGGCCACCTTGGCGCGCAGATCGTCGAGGTCGACGTCGCCGTTGGGCCTGCAGCCGACGACGACGACCTTCATCCCGGCCAGCGCCGCCGACGCGGCGTTGGTGCCGTGCGCGCTCGACGGGATCAGGCACACGTCGCGCTCCGACTCGCCGCGTGCGGCGTGGTAGGCCTGGATCGCGAGCAGACCGGCGTACTCGCCCTGAGAGCCGGCGTTGGGCTGCAGCGAGACGCTGTCGTAGCCGGTGATGCCGCTCAGCCACGTCTCCAGTTCGGCGATCAGCCGGCGCAGGCCGGGGGTGTCCGACGCGGGTGCGAACGGGTGCTGACGCCCGAACTCCGGCCAGGTGATGGCTTCCATCTCGGCCGCGGCGTTGAGCTTCATCGTGCACGAGCCCAGCGGGATCATGCTCCGGTCCAGCGCGATGTCCTTGTCGGCCAGCGACCGCAGGTAGCGCATCATCTCGGTTTCGGTGCGGTAGCGGGTGAAGGCGGGATGGGTCAGGAACTCCGAGGTGCGCGCCACGCCCGCCAACGGCGAGGCGGCCTCCGGTGAGGCGGGCGCCGCGCCGAAGGCCTCCAGCACCGCGGCCACGTGTGCGTCGGTGGTCGACTCGTCGCAGGCCACCGACACGTGGTCGTCGTCGACCAGCCAGACGTTGATCCCGCGATCCTTGGCGGCGTCGCGGACAGCGCCGGCGCCGCCGGGCACGCGCGCGAGCACCGTGTCGAAGAACGCGTCGTGCACGACCTCGACACCGCCGGCGGCCAGACCGGCCGCCACCGTGCGGGCGTGCCGGTGCACCCGCTGCGCGATGCCGGTCAGGCCCTCCGCGCCGTGGTAGCTGGCATACATCGCCGCCATGACGGCCAGCAGCACCTGCGCGGTGCAGATGTTGCTGGTGGCCTTGTCGCGGCGGATGTGCTGTTCGCGGGTCTGCAACGCCAGGCGGTAGGCCGGGGCGCCGTCCGCGTCGACCGAGACACCGACCAGGCGGCCCGGCAGCTGGCGCGCATGCTTGGCCTGCACGGCCAGATAGCCCGCGTGCGGCCCGCCGAAGCCCATCGGGACGCCGAAGCGCTGCGTGGTGCCGAACGCCACGTCGGCCCCGAGGTCCCCCGGCGGGGTGATCAGCGTCATCGCGAGCAGGTCCGCGCCCACGGCCACCAAGGCGCCACGCTCGTGGGCCTCGGCGATCAGCGCGCTCCAGTCCTCGACGCGTCCGCTGGCGCCGGGCACCTGCACGACGACGCCGAAGAAGTCGCCGGCGGGCAGTCCGTCGCGCAGATCGGCGGTGACGATCTCGATGCCGAGCGGTTCGGCGCGCGTCGCCAGCACCGCGGCGGTCTGCGGGAAGACGTCGACGTCCACGGCGAGCCGGGTGGCCTTCCCGCGCACCGCGCGTTGCATGAGCGTCATCGCCTCGGCGGCGGCGGTGCCTTCGTCGAGCATCGAGGCGTTGGCGACCTCCAGGCCGGTCAGGTCGGTCACCATGGTCTGGAAGTTCAGCAGCGCTTCGAGCCGGCCCTGGCTGATCTCCGGCTGGTACGGGGTGTAGGCGGTGTACCAGGCGGGGTTCTCCATGATGTTGCGCAGCAGCACCGGCGGCGTGAGGGTGTCGTAGTACCCCTGTCCGATCATCGACACCGCGACGGTGTTGGAGTCGGCCAGCGCGCGCAGTTCGGTGAGTGCCTCGGCCTCGGTGGCCGCCGGGGGCAGTCCGTCCAGTCCGGGTGCGACGCCGTCGGCGGACAGCTGGTCGATGATGCCGGTGGGCAGCGCCTTGGCGGCCAGCTCGTCCAGCGTTTCGACGCCTATGGTCTTCAGCAGCGTCGCGACGGCGTCGGGGTCGGGCCCGATGTGCCGGTCGACGAACGAGTAGGTGCGGGACTGGTCAGACACGAGTGGGCTTCTCCCGGGGACGCGGACGTTCTTGGGGGTCCTCCCCCTCTGTCGTCCGCCCGTCCGGGCTGCCTGAGAGATTCGGCGGCGACCGCGAAGCCGAAGCCTTTCCCCATGGGCGGGTCCGCTCCGGGTCAGGGAGGCAGACCGCTTTCCAGAGGCATCGGGGCTTTGCGCGGTCCTGGGTGCCTGAGAGGTTGACGGAGAGGTATTGCTCCTTCGGCGCCCGTGGCTGGCGGCCACGGAACTCTCCCGCGCAAGGGCGATGCGCGGGCCAGTCTAGTCGCCTCTCTCCGCGAGCAGACGCGTAAGCCCCCTCGATCGCGTCGATCAGGGGGCTTTGGCGGACTGCTCGCGGAAGAAGAAAACTAACCGACTCCGGCTTGACTGATCGGCTCAGCCGATCTTGCGGTCGCGGTGCTTGCGCCGCGACGCCAACTCGTCCTCGGGCGCCGCGATCGACTCGCCACCGTCGGCACGCTCGCCCGGGAAGTCGGCGATCGCGCCGGTCAGTTCACGCATGGCGCCCGACACCGCGATGCCGAACACGCCCTGCCCGCCCTGGAGCAGGTCGACCACCTCTTCGGCCGAGGTGCACTCGTAGACGGTGGTGCCGTCGGAGAACAGCGTGATGTTGGCCAGGTCCTGCACGCCGCGCTGGCGCAGATGATCGACGGCCACGCGGATGTTGTGCAGCGAGATGCCGGTGTCGAGCAGGCGCTTGACGATCTTGAGGACCAGGATGTCCTTGAACGAGTAGAGGCGTTGGCTGCCCGAGCCGGCGGCGCCGCGGATCGACGGCACCACCAGCGAGGTGCGCGCCCAGTAGTCCAGCTGGCGGTAGGTGATGCCGGCGATCTGGCAGGCACTGGGACCGCGGTAGCCGACCAGCTCGTCGGGCACCGAGTCGTCCGGGAACAGCCCGGCCTGGACCGGCTGCGCTGCAGCGCTGGGAAGTGAATCCGCCTGCGGGGAGCCGGTGGTCAGGTCCAGTTGCTCCTGGCGTGGCGTGTCTCCCACTTGTCGAATCCTCTCGCCGATCGAACCGCGTCCTCTGACCTGCGTGGGCGCACGTCACCCGAGCCCGAACTCCCGTCCGAGCATACGCTTGCGGGCCGGTCGTGACTGCCCGTCGGCGCTAAGTATGGCGCTCGAAATCGGGCTGGGAGGAAACTCGCCCCGCGTGTCGAGCGCGCGAGACGCATCCGTGACCAAGGACCTCAGGTGGCCTTGAAGTCGTCGGGTGAGACGCTGTCGAGGAATTCCTTGAACTTCTCCACCTCGTCCTCGCGCACCGCGCCGCTGGGCTCGTCGTCGCTCTCGTCGGGGATCATCAGGCCGGCTTCGGCCAGCACCGCTTCCTCGACGTAGATCGGGACGCCGACGCGCAACGCGATGGCCACCGAGTCCGACGGACGGGCCGAGACCTTGATGTCGCGGTCGAAGATCAGGTCGGCGTAGAAGGTGCCTTCCTGCAGGTCGACGATGCGGACCTCTTTGAGCGAATGCCCAAGCGCGGCAATCACATCGCGGATCAGGTCGTGGGTGAGTGGCCGGGCCGGCTCGACGCCCTGCTGCTCCAGCGCGATCGCGGCGGCCTCGGACTGGCCGATCCAGATCGGGAGATAGCGGTCGCCGTTGGACTCGCGCAGCAACAGGACGGGCTGGTTCTGCGGCTGCTCAACTCGAATGCCGATCACACGAACCTCACCCATGTGTGCCTGCCCCTCCGCAATGGTTTGCGCCGGTCATCCGGGCCGTCGCCGGCCCGGATCTGACGGTTGACCCGTCACCGCCGAAGTCTAGTCCTCAGCGGTCCAGAACGTCGCGGACCGCGGACTTGATCAACGACGTGTGCAACGTGATCGCCAGCGCGGCGACCTCGCGTGCCAGGTCGTCGGCGCGGTCACGGGCTCCGGCCTTGCCGGCCTTGACCACGGGACCGGCGATCTGGGCGATCAGGTCGGACTGCCGGTCGGCGGCCGAGCGGAAAGCGCGCAGATGCCGCGGCTCGACACCGTAATCGGCCAGCGCGCGGGCACATTGGGCGATGACCACCGCGTGCTCGTCGAAGAACACCGCGCCGGCGCCCTTGAACGACGGGGTGATCACGCCCGCCTTGACCAGAGCCGACAGCAGTTCGTCGTCGACGCCCGACCGTTGCAGGACGTCCTCGCGGCTGAGCCGGACCTGCGTCACCACCGGCGCCGCAGCGGCCGACGGGTCGCCGCCGCCGTCGACGGGCACCAGACGCGGTGCCGGATACGGAGATCCGGTTTCCGGTAGCTGCCCGTCGGGTTGTGCGTCGAGTTGGGCCTTGATCACCTTCAGCGGCAGATAGTGGTCGCGCTGGGCGGTCAGGATGAAGCGCAGGCGGGCGCAGTCATAGGCCGTGAACCGGCGGTACCCCGACGGGGTGCGCTCCGGGGTCACCAGTCCCTCGGCTTCGAGGAACCTGATCTTGGAGTGCGTGACGTCGGGGAACTCGCTGCGCAGCAGGTCGAGGACGACCCCGATCGACATCCCGGTCAGCGACGAGGTCTCGGGCTGGGTCATCGGATCGTGGCGGTCGCTGGGCGGTCAGTGATTCCGGTGATCAGTTGCCCGCGTCGTCGCCCTTGGGCCCGGTGAGGAAAACCAGCCGGAACTTGCCGATCTGGACTTCGTCGCCGTTGGCCAGCACCGCGGAGTCCACGGGTTCACGGTTGACGTAGGTGCCGTTGAGGCTGCCGACGTCGACGACCTGGAACTCGTTGGACTCCAGGCGGAACTCCGCGTGCCGACGGCTGACGGTGACGTCGTCGAGGAAGATGTCGCTGTCGGGGTGCCGCCCTGCCGACGTGGTCGGCTGGTCGAGCAGGAACCGCGAACCGGCGTTGGGTCCGCGCTTGACGACCAGCAGGGCCGACCCGGCCGGCAGCCCCTCCACGCCGGACACGGCGCTCTCGCCGCTGGGTGTTGCCGGGGCATCGAGCTCGTTGAGGAAGTCGGCACGAAAGACCGATGTCGTTTCCACGGTGACTTCGTCAGAGTCCGCCCCCGAATTGAAGTCTTTTTCCGTCACCCGCTGCTCCTCACTGGCTGCTGTGGCGGTATCCGGTCGGAACCTCCAGCCGTTTCCCGCTGTGTCGACCGTACCGCGCAGTGGACTGCGTTGTATCCACCACGGCCGGATCCGCTCGTTGCCTCCGGTCTGCTCGACCCTAACAACATCTCAGTCGGTGACGTGGGAGCGGTAGCCGTCCGCGTCGAGCAGATCGGCGAGGCTGTCATCCAGCGTACCGCCGCCGACCTGCAGTTCGACGAGCCAACCGTCGCCGTAGGGATCGGAGTTGACCAGTTCCGGATTCGTCTCCAGATCACCGTTGACGGCAACGACTTTCGCGCTGACGGGGGCGTAGAGGTCCGACACCGACTTGGTGGACTCGACCTCGCCGAAGGACTCCCCCGCGGTGATCTCGGCGTCGACATCGGGCAGCTGGACGAAGACCACGTCACCGAGGGCGGCCTGCGCGTAGTCGGTGATACCCACGCGCACCCTGTCGTCGCCGACCCGCTGAACCCACTCGTGTTCGGTGGTGTAGGACAGGTCGGCGGGGATCTCGGTCACGGCACTCCTTGAACTGTGTTCGGTCATCTGACCGGCTGAGCGTATTGGCGAGGTTTCGGTTGCCGCAAGGCGGTGACGTCGACCCGTTCGGATTGTTGCACCGTCACGGTGCCGCCGACGCGCTCGACGCTGTCGACCGCGCCGCCGGGGATGTTCATCGCCGCCGCCAGTGTCGGCGGATCCCCCACGGCCAGAATCGAATACGGCGCGCCGATGGTGGTGGTGTCCACGATCAGCGCGCCCGGCACCCCGACCACCCAGGTGTCGACCCCGATGCGGATGTCGACCTGCTCGCCGTTGCGCAGTCCGCCGATCTGCATCGCCTCCGCGCCGGCGGCGCGCAGTTCGTTGATCACGTCGAGCATGGTCTCGGCCGCCACGCCCTGCGCGGGATCGGTGATGGCCAAGGTCACCCCTGGCCCGGTGGCCGGCACGGTGCCGATCAGGATCGACAGGGCGGCCAGTCGGGCGCGCGCGTTCTCGATCGCGGCTTCGTCGCTGCTGCCCGACTCCTGCAGCTCGGTCAACGTCTGCTGCAGCTGGGCGACCTCGGTGCTCAGCGCCGCTTCGCGCTGCTGCAGCGAGTCGAGCAGGATCAGCAGGTCGGCCGGGCGTGCGGTCTCCAGCGAGTCGCCGGAATCGGTGGCGCGCACCTGGGTGACGATCGCCACGCCGAGCAACAGGCACAGCAGCACGCCCAGCACCCCGAACACGATCTGCGACCTGCTCCGGGCGGGGCGGTCCTGTGCGGGTGGCAGTTCGTGGCGGCCGTGGGCGGCTTTGTTCATGCGCCGAACAATCGTCGCCGCAGCGCCGCGGCGTTGCCGAAGATACGGATGCCCAGCACGACGATGATCGCCGTCGTGAGCTGGGTGCCGACACCGAGCTGGTCGCCGAGGTAGACGATCAGCGCGGCCACCAGGACGTTGAACACGAAGGAGATGACGAACACCTTCGAGTCGAAGATGTGCTCGAGGTAGGCGCGCAGGCCGCCGAACACCGCATCCAGCGCCGCGACGACCGCGATCGGCAGGTAGGGCTGGACCACCTCGGGTACGTCGGGACGGAAGATCACACCGATGACGATCCCGACGACGAGCGCGACGATCCCGATCACCTGGGCCTCGTTTCTGTGGCGAAGTCGACCTCACGTACGGATCCGGCCGGCAGCGTCAGACCGTCACCGGCCGAGACCTGTACTCCGACACCGTACGAGGTCTCCAGCAGGCGCAGGCGTTGCAACCCGCTGCTGCGGTTGAAGTTGTCCTGCAATGTGCGCGGCGGTCCGACGGCGAGCACCTCGTAAGGACTGGACACCGGCTGGTTGTCCACCAGGATGCCGCCGCCGGCCTGCCGGATGGTCACGTTCGGGCCGACGCGCACACCGCCGACCGAGACCGCCTCGGCGCCGCTGACCCACAGCGAGTTCACGACGAGCTGCAGGTCGCGGTCGAGGATGACCTGCCGGCTGCCCTGGATGCGCTGGGTGGCGACGTCGGTCAGGTCCGGGGTCATGCCCGGGTCGGTGACCGTGATGGTCAGGCCGGGACCGATCACCGGGGTCGCCGCGGCCGCGAAGTTCGCCTCGTCCAGTTCGGCGAGCAGCGCCCGGCCGACGGTGTCGCCTTCGAGGCGCCCGCGCTGCTCGGCGTCGACCCCGGCGGCGAGTTCGTCGCGGCGCTGCGCGACCGCGGCGGTCTGCTGCTCGGCCGCGCGGACGCTGCCCAGCAGCACGCGCTGGGACTCCCGCATCCCCGGCGCGGTGGCCTGGGCCTGCGACCATGCCACGGCGAACACCGCGGCGACGACCACGACCCCGATCAGCTGCCAGGACCACCGGGCGAGGCGGCCGGCTGGCCTCGGGTTCTGCGCGGCGGCCGCGTAACCGGGGTCGAGGTGTTCGGAGAGCAGGGACCGCAGCAGGGACGGCACCGGGATGCGCGTCGGTGCGTCGGGCCGGTGCGCCTCGCTGCCCGACTCGGTGTCGTAACCCCCCAGCATGCTCATCTCCGGGTGCGCTCCGCGGGTCGCGGCGGGGCGTGCGGCGGCATCGTGCGCACGACCATCCGGACCTGGATCAGGTACAGCGCGCCCGACCACAGGTACATCGCCGCACCCCACAGGACGAAGCCCCATCCCCACGCCAGCACGACGCGGCTCCACAGCGCGTCGTACTGCCCCAGCAGGACCAGCGGCAGGCCGGACATCAACGCGAACGTCGCGGCTTTGCCGATGTAGGTGACCGGCAGCGCGGTCAGCCCGCGCCGGCGCAGCAGCGGCAGCGTCGCCGCGAGCACCAGGTCCCGGCCCAGCAGCACTACGACCAGCCACCACGGCACCACACCGGCCAGCGCGAGCGCGACCGGGACCGTGATCATGTAGATGCGGTCGACGAGCGGGTCGAGCAGCTCCCCCAGCCGGGAGGACTGGTTGTCGAACAGCCGGGCGATCTTGCCGTCGGCCCAGTCGGAGACACCGCTGAACATCAGGATCGCGACCGCCCACGCGTGGGCGCCCGGCACGTCGTCGCCGAGCAGCAGCAGGTAGAGGAACGCCGGAACCAGCAGCAGCCGGATCGCCGACAGCACGTTGGGCACCGTCAGCACCCGGTCGCCGGGCACGGGTTCTCGGGGCGCCGATGTCTCGGCCATGCGATGAACCTAGCGGAACACGCCCGGAAGACTCAGTGCCGAGATCGTGTCGTCGTTCAACGGGTTGTCGTGCACCATGTACGTCCACGTCGAGGTGGGCCGTGCCAGCTTCGAAAGGTCCACACCCAGTTCGTCTTCGATCGACGGCGCGGTCTCGAAGGTCTGTTGGGCGGCCTCGATCGCGTCGGCGGCCAGGGACGCGAACGCGTCGACACCCATCCGGTGGAACTCGTCGAGCGGGTTCTGCCGGCCCAGCGCCCGCAGGTGGATGCTCTCCCGGATGTCGGACAGGAACGCCAGATGGTCGGCCCACCCGCGGTCCAGGTGGTACAGCATGATCAGCCGGCAGATCCGCTCCAGCTTCTCCTCGCCGTCGGGCGCCAGCTGCTCCAGCAGTTCGGCGTACCGGTCCGGTGAGAGCTGGGCGAGTTCGTCGCGGGCGGTGGTGGTGCGCAGCAGGGTGTTGCGCCGCTCGACGAGGATCGCCCGCTGCTGGGCGATCAACTGGTTGTAGCGCCAGGTGTTGGCATGCACGTCGAGCAGCCGTCCCTCGGCGATGCGCTGGGCGTGTTCGAGCAGGCCGGCGGCTTTCGGGCTGGTGACGCGGCCGGTGTCGTCGCAGTCGAGCAGCAGTTTGTTGGATTCGAGGTGGGCGACGACGACGTCGTCCTCCCAGCTGGAGAAGAACACCGACGACCCCGGGTCGCCCTGGCGGCCGGCGCGGCCGCGGAGCTGGTCGTCGAGCCGCTCGGTGTGGTGGCGCCCGGTGCCGATGACGTGCAGACCGCCGAGCTCGGCGACCCGCTGCTTGGCGGCGTCGTCCTCGTCGGCGTCGGAGCCGCCGAGACGGATGTCGGTACCGCGCCCGGCCATCTGGGTGGACACCGTGACGGCGCCGAACTTGCCGGCCTCGGCGATCACCGCGGCCTCCTCGGCGTCGTTCTTCGCGTTGAGCACCACCGCCGGCACCCCGGCCTTGACCAGCCGGCGGTGCAGATCCTCGGATTCGGCGACGTCGCGGGTGCCGACGAGCACCGGCTGTCCGGTCTCGTGCACCTCCTTGATGTGTTCGATGACCGCATCGTTGCGCGCGGCGGAGGTGACGTAGACGCGGTCGGCTTCGTCCTCGCGGATGTTCGGCTTGTTCGGCGGGATCGGCGAGACCCCCAGTTTGTAGAACTGGCGCAGCTGTTCGCCGGCGGCCAGCGCGGTGCCGGTCATGCCGCACACGGTCGGGTACCGGTTGATCAGCGCCTGCACGGTGATGGTGTCGAGGACCTCGCCGGTCTCGGTGGTCTCGATGCCCTCCTTGGCCTCGACGGCGGCCTGCAGACCGTCGGGCCAGCGCTGCAGGGTGGCGATCCGGCCGCGGGAGGCGTTGATCAGCTGCACCGCGTTGTCGCGGACGATGTAGTGCACGTCGCGCTGCAACAGCACGTGGGCGTGCAGGGCCACGTTGATCTCGGTCAGCGTGGTGGAGACGTGCTCTTCGGAGTACAGGTCGATGCCGAGTTTGGCCTCGACCTTCTGCGCGCCGGCCTCGGTGAGGTGGACGTTGCGACCCTCTTCGTCGGAGGCGAAGTCCCTGCCCTCGATCAGTTCCCCGACCATGCGGATGATCTCCACCCGCGGCGTCTCGCGGTGGCTGGTGCCGGCCAGCACCAGCGGAACCAGGGCTTCGTCGACCAGCACCGAGTCGGCCTCATCGATCAGCGCGACGTCGGGATTCGGCGACACCAGGTCCTCGACGTCGATGACCAGCTGGTCGCGCAGCACGTCGAAGCCGATCTCGTTGACCGAGGCGTAGGTGACGTCGCACTGATAGGCCGCGCGCCGCTGTTCGGCGGTCGAATCGGCGGTGATCCAGCCGACGGTCAGGCCCATCGCCTCGATGAGCGGGCCGACCCACTCGGCGTCGCGGCGGGCCAGGTAGTCGTTGATCGTGATGAGGTGGACGCTGCGGCCGGCCAGCGCATAGCCGGCGGCGGCGATCGCACCCGAGAGGGTCTTGCCCTCGCCGGTGGCCATCTCGACGACGTCGCCGGCGAGCATCCGCAGCGCACCGAGCAGCTGTACGTCGAACGGTCGCAGGCCGGTCGCTCGTTCGGAGGCCTCGCGCGCGATCGCGAGGAACTGCGGGATGTCGGCGGCGTCGGCCAGGTTGGTCAGGTTCAACAGCGACGCGGCTTTGGCCAGCTGCTCGTCGTCGAGGTCGGCGGCCTTGGCGTCGAACTCGGCCGACCGGCGCACCAGCTCCATCGAGCGGGCCTGATCCTTGTCGACCCGGGCGCCGAGCAGCTTCCAGAACGAGTTGGTCGAACGTCCGGTCTTGGGAGTCTTCTTGGACGTCTTCGAGGAGGTGCGTGCCACACGAATACGGTACGCGGCCCCGTCCCCGTGCGGCGGGCGACGTGAGCCCGCAGGGTGTCGGTGCTGCACACGACTTTCCGCTGACGCGCCCGGGACGTCCCACCTCAGGCCCGTCGCTGCGGTAGCTTCGCCGCAGGCTGGTTCGCGATGACGGGGGAGGTCGCACACGCGTGGACACCCAGACGTTCCAGCCCTCCCTCGACTGGGGCCGCGAGGTGTTCGCCTCCGCTGTGTGGGTGGCCACGACGTGGGGTCAAGCCGCGGTGTGCGTGCTGGTGGTGCTGGCGCTGATCGGCCGGTTCACCGAATGGGGACGCCAGTTCTGGCGCGTGTCGGGCGGCTACTTCACCGGGCGGCGCAGCCTGATCGTGTGGCTGATGCTGGGGCTGCTGCTGCTGTCGGTGATCGTGTCGGTGCGTATCAACGTGCTGCTGACCTACTACGTCAACGACCTGTTTACGTCGTTGCAGGTGGCGTTCTCCAGCGCTTCCGGCGACGACGGGCGGGCCAGTGGGATCGCCGGTTTCTGGGCGACCATGCTGGTGTTCGGCGTCCTGGCCGGCTGCTTCCTGGTGCGCCTGCTCGCCGACCTGTACCTGACCCAGCGGTTTGTCATGCGATGGCGAATCTGGTTGAGCCACCGCATGATCGACGGTTGGCTGGGCGACCAGGCGTACTTCCGCGCCCAGTTCGCCGGCCGTCCGATCGACAATCCCGACCAGCGCATCCAGCAGGACGTCGACATCTTCACCACCGGCGTGGGCGGCGTCCCGAACAATCCGATCTACAACTCGAGCGACACCCTGCTGTTCGGTGCGGTGCAAGCGGTGCTGTCGGTGCTGGCGTTCGGTCCGATCCTGTGGCGGCTGTCCGAACCGCTGACCCTCGGGGGCATCACCGTCCCGCATGCGTTGTTCTGGGTGGTGCTGGTCTACGTGCTCATCGCCACGGTGGTGGCGTTCGCGATCGGGCGTCCCCTGATCCGGCTGAGTTATCTCAACGAGCGGCGCAACGCCGCGTTCCGCTACGGGCTGGTCCGGGTGCGTGAGGCCGGCGCGGCGATCGGTCTGTACCGCGGGGAGCCCGCCGAGCGGTCGCTGCTGCGCGGCCGCCTCGACGAGGTCATGACGAACTACCGGCACTGGTTGAACCGGATGATGCTGTTCTTCGGGTGGAACGTGTCGATGAGCCAGGCCATCAATCCGCTGCCGTGGCTGGTGCAGGCGCAGGCGCTGTTCGCCCAGCGGCTCACGTTCGGCGACGTGTGGCAGTCGTCGAACGCGTTCGCCGCCATCCACGAGTCCCTGTCGTTCTTCCGCAACGCCTACGACCAGTTCGCCAGCTACCGGGCGGCCATCATCCGTCTCGACGGGCTGACCGAACAGAACGACCGCGCCGCCGATTTCGGCAGCGTGCGCGTCGAACCGTCCGACGACGGCGCGCTCGAGGTCACCGCGGTCATGGTGCGCCGCCCCGACGGCACCCCGCTGCTGCACGACCTGGACCTCACGGTGGCCCCCGGTGAGGCCCTGGTGATCACCGGGGAGTCCGGCATCGGCAAGTCGGTGCTGCTGCAGAGCATCGCCGGGCTGTGGCCGTTCGCGACGGGCCGGGTCCGGCTGCCGCGGGGCCGCGACGACGTGATGTTCGTCCCGCAACTGCCCTACCTGCCCGCCGGTGACCTGCGCACCGCGGTGACCTACCCGCAGCAGCCGGGAACCTTGGACGACAAGGACATTCAGCAGGCCCTGGTGGATGTCGCGCTGCCGCACCTGGTGATCCGGCTCAACGAGGACAAGGACTGGGCCAACGCGCTCTCGGTCGGCGAACAGCAGCGGATCGCATTCGCCCGCATCCTGCTGTCCCGGCCCGCGGCGGTGTTCCTCGACGAGTCCACCTCCGCGCTCGACGAGGGCCTGGAGCTGATGCTCTACCAATTGTTGCGGTCGGAGCTACCCGACGCGGTGCTGGTCAGCGTCAGCCATCGCAGCAGCGTTCACCCGTTCCACAGCAGTCGTCTGGCGCTCGTCGGAGACGGGGCGTGGCGGTTGGAGCGACTCGCGCCGTCGGGATAGCGCCTTGGTCACGCTGACACGCTGAGCTCGCGGTACTTTGCACCGCATGGAAACGTTCACCCCGACGTTGGATTGGGGCAGCGAGCTGTGGACTTCGCTGTGGTGGATCGCCCAGGGCTGGGCCTACGCCGCGGTCGCCACGATGGTCGTGCTGGTGCTGATCGTGCGGTTCACGGTGTGGGGCAAGCAGTTCTGGCGGGTCACCCGCGGCTACTTCACCGGGGCCGACAGTGTCATCGTCTGGCTGTGGCTGGCCGGGATCCTGCTGCTGGTGATCTTGAGCGTGCGCCTGTCGGTGCTGTTCAGTTTCCAGGGCAACGACATGATGACCAGTTTCCAGGTCATCGCCTCCGGGGTCGGCGCCGGCGACGACGCGGTGCGCGCCTCGGGCCGGGACGGGTTCTGGTTGTCCATGGCCGTTTTCGCGGTGCTGGCCGTGATCAACGTCGCCTCGATCATGATCGATCTGCTCGTCACGCAACGCTTCATGCTGCGGTGGCGGACCTGGCTGACCGACCAACTCACCGGCGACTGGCTCGACGGGAAGGCCTACTACCGATCCCGGTTCATCGACGACACCATCGACAACCCGGACCAGCGCATCCAGACCGACATCGACATCTTCACCGCCGGCGTCGGGCCCCTGCCCAACACCCCGAACAACACCTCCGGGTCGACGCTGGTGTTCGGTGCCGTGTCCTCGATCGCGGCGATGATCTCGTTCACCACGATCCTGTGGAACCTGTCGGGGCCGCTGACGCTGCCGTTCGTCGGGGTCGTGTTGCCCAAGGCGATGTTCTGGATCGGCATCGTCTACATCCTGTTCGCGACCGTGATCGCGTTCTGGATCGGCCGGCCGATCATCACGTTGTCGTTCAACAACGAGAAGTTCAACGCGGTCTTCCGCTATGCGCTGGTGCGACTGCGCGATGCGTCGGAGGCGGTGGCGTTCTACCGCGGTGAGATCGCCGAACGCACCGGGTTGCGGCGCCGGTTCGGCCCGATCGTCGAGAACTACAAGCGGTACGTCAACCGGATGGCGGGCTTCCTCGGGTGGAACCTGTCGATCACCCAGGCCCAGGAACTCATCCCCTATCTGGTGCAGTTCTCCCGCTTCTACAACGGCGAGATCACCCTCGGTCAGCTGTCGCAGACCGCCAGCGCGTTCCGCGAGATCCTGACCGGGCTGTCGTTCTTCCGGAACGCCTACGACAACTTCGCCGGCTACCGGGCCGCGATCATCCGACTCCACGGTCTGGTGATCGCCAACGAGGAGGGCCGCGCGTTGCCGACGCTGGCGGCCGAGGACTCCCGCGGCGGGCGGGTCGAACTCGACGACGTCGAGGTCCGTACCCCCGACGGCCGCCAACTGGTGCGTCCGCTGGACCTGACGCTCGAGCCGGGTGAGGCGCTGATGGTCACCGGCCCGTCGGGCAGCGGCAAGACGACGCTGCTGCGCAGCCTCGGCCAGTTGTGGCCGTACGCCTCGGGCACCGTCCGCACGCCGGGCGAGGACAACGCGACGATGTTTCTGTCCCAGCTGCCGTACGTGCCGCTGGGCGACCTGCGCACGGTGGTGTCCTATCCCCAACATTCGGGCGACCTGGACGACCGCGTGCTGCGCGACGTGTTGAACAAGGTGGCGCTGCCGCATCTGGCCGACCGGCTCGACGAGGAGAAGGACTGGGCCAAGGTGCTCTCGCCGGGTGAACAGCAGCGCATCGCGTTCGCACGCGTCCTGCTGACCAAACCCCGGGCGGTGTTCCTCGACGAGTCGACCTCCGCGCTGGACGAGGGCCTGGAGCTGACGCTGTACCGGTTGGTGCGTACGGAGCTACCCGACACCATCCTGGTCAGCGTCAGCCACCGCAGCACAGTCGAGCAGCATCACACCCGCGAGCTGAAGCTGACCGGCGACGGCAGTTGGGAACTGGCCGCGACGGCGGGGGCGCGTTAGCCGCGCGCCCGCCGCGCTGCGTGCGTTCCCGCCCTGCGGCCGAAGAACGATCCTTCCCCGAGTTGGGTGCCGCTGGCGTAGCCCATGCCGTCCTGGGCGATGTTGGACGCGCAGGCGCCCGCGGCGTAGAGGCCCGCGATCACCGATCCGTCCTCGCGGAGCACCTCGCCGTCGACCGACACCTTCAGCCCGCCCATGGTGAACCCCGAGTACATCGCGCGGCCCAGCGACAGGTCGAACGCCGCCCACGGCCCGTTGTCCTGTGGCGCAAGGTATTCCGGCTGTTTGTGGAAGTCCGGGTCGACGCCGGCGGCGGCGTTGGCGTTGTAGCGCTCCAGCGTGGCGGCGAGGTTGCCGGCGGGGATGCCGAGCGCGGACTCCATCTCCGCGACGGTCTCCCACCCGTCGATGAATTTGATCAGCGGCATCTCCGGCATCTGCATGTGCGCCTCGTCGACGATCAGGTAGGCGATCTGCTCGGGTTGTTCGAGCACGAACGCCGAAGTGCGTGAGTGGTAGGAGTCCTCGGCGACGAAGCGCTGCCCGTCGGCGTTGACGATGACGCCGGTGAGCAGGATCTCGGGCGGATACGCGGCGGCGGTGATGAACTGCTGATCCATGTGCAGGGCGACGCCGCCGGCCGAGACGCCGAGCTTGATGCCCAGTCCGTCGTCGTTCGGGTTGCCCAGGATGTAGGGCGCGACGGTGCCGTGGTGTTTGGTTTTGCGCTGCTGCCCGAGCGCGGGGGTGTATTCGTTGACCATCTCGTCGTTCATCGCGAAACCGCCCGCGGCGATGACGACCGCGCCGGCTTTGACGTGACCGGTCTCGCCGAAGTGCTTCCAGGCCACGCCGGTCACCGCGCCCGAGTCGTCGACCACCAGTGCGGTGGCGCCCGTCTCATAGCGGATCTGCACCCCGAGTTCGTCGGCCCGCTTGAGCAGCAGGTCGATCACCATGGCGGCGCCGCCGAGTTCGCCGGGCACGGGCACCGAGTGTCCGCGCGGCGCCGGCCGGGCCTGGTCGCAGAACGGCCACACCTTCTCGTTGCCGGTGTAGGACAGTCCCTCGGTGCCGGGTGGGACGACGACCTTGCCCGGGTAGTAGGTGCGCTCGAACTCGAAGCCCAGACCCTCCAGCCAGTCGAAGTGCTCGACGCTGCCCTCGCAGTAGGCGCGGATCTTGTCGTGTTCGGGGTCGCGGGCCTGGGTGACCAGGTACTTGTACATTTCCTCGGCGGAGTCGTCGTGCCCGGTGGCCTTCTGCACGGCTGTGCCGCCACCGAGGTAGAAATGCCCGCCGGCCATCGACGTCGTGCCGCCTGCGGCGGCGGCCTTCTCGAGTACCAGCACCTTCGCCCCGGCGGCGGCCGCGCTGACCGCGGCGCATCCGCCCGCGATGCCGAACCCGAGGACCACCACGTCGGCCTCGTCGGACCATTGGCCGACCGTGCCGACGGAGACGGTGTCGGGAACGTTTCTCATGCTCACTTCTGCTCCTGCTTCACATGGTCGAAGAACGCGCCGATCGGTGACACCTGAGGTGCAGCCTGGGGCCCGGGCATCCGCGGCTTGGCGCCCGGCAGCGCCGTGAGCGTGGCGTGGGATTCGCGCGTCACCCACGCAACCTGGACAGGTGTCTGGTCTGACATCCCGTCGAGGATATCGCCAGGGGTGCGCGCTGGCTAGAACGTGTTCTAGTTGGGCGGGTCAGGCGGCCGGGACGGTGGCCGACGCGGCCAGCACGGTGTCCTGCTGGGCCTGCTGGCTGGCGACCTGCCAGGTCACCGCGGCCGGGAAGGTGCCCCACGTGCTGTTGAAGATGCCGATCAGCACGGTGCGCCCGTCCGGGGTCGGGGTGTAGACCGGTCCGCCTGAGTCGCCTTTGCGGCTCACGACGCCGTTGGCCATGGTGAACCAGCCGTTGTTGACGGCTTCGATGGTGCCGCAGCTCTCCCCGGTCACCACCCCGAAGTGGCAGACCGGCATGCCCTTGACCGGAAGCACGGAGGCGTCGGTGACCAGAACCTTGCCGCCGGGCAGCACGTTGTTGACGACGACCTCGGGGGTCAGGTGGATGACTTCCCAGTCGGTGATCTGGTGGTTGGTGTCGACGGTCATGCCGTTGGGGGTGTTGTCGCGGTAGACGCCCTGCGTCCCGATCACGGTGCCCTGCTTGTCGGTCACGGTGCCCGAGGCGCGGCAGTGGCCGGCGGTGTAGGCCATGCGGGTCTGGGGGTCCACCCAGCCGAGGGTGCACAGCACCGCGTCCTGGTGGATCTCCATGCCGGGATGGACGACCGCACCGGGCTGCGCGTGGGCCGGAGCGACCGGTGAGAGCAGCGCGACCACCGGGGTCAGTGCGATCAACAGTGCCCGCAGCCATCGAACAACCACAGCGCCTCCGCTCTCCGGTGATGAGGTCCTCGCCGCACCGCTTGGCGTGGTATCGCGGATACCCGTGCTGCGCTCGGCGTAACTGGGTCATCGCGGTCGGATAACGATGCGTTACACCGTCGGCGTGTCGGCGCGGCGCGCTAAGAGTCGAAGCCCAGACCCGCCGCGTCGAGGGTGCGCAGCAGCAGGTTTCGTCGCCCTGCGTTGTGGTCGGCGCGGTCCAACGACCAGCGGGTGGCCTGGATACCGGCGGTGGCCAGTGGTTCCGGCGGGAACGGCACGGGTTTGCGACGGACCATCTCCAGCCGGGTGCGGGGCGTGTCGGCGCCGTCGAGCAGGTCTAGGCACACGTCGGCGGCGAACCGCGAGGCGCCCACCCCGAGTCCGGTGAACCCGTTGACGTAGGCCACCCGGCCGTCGCGCGCGAGGCCCCAGTGCGCGCAGAAACGGGTGTTGGTGTCGATCGCGCCGGCCCACCGGTGGCTGAACCGGACGTCGCCGAGTTGGGGGAAGGTGACGAAGAAGTGGGCGGCCAGCCGCTCATAGGTCTGGCGGCGGTCCTCGTGGGCGGCATCGACGCGGCGACCGAAGTGGTAGACCGCGTCGTAGCCGCCCCAGACGATGCGGTTGTCGGCTGTCAGTCGGTAGTAGTGGAACTGGTTGGCCGCGTCGCCGATGCCCGGGCGGTCCCGCCAGCCGATCCGGTCGAGCTGGGCCTCGGTGAGCGGTTCGGTGGCCAGGACATAGTCGTAGACCGGCACGGTGTACAGCCGGTTGCGGCGCAGCAGGCTCGGAAAAGCGTTGGTGGCCAGGATGATCTGCCGGCAGGTCAGCACCGGGCCGTCGGTGGGCACCCGCAGTGCGGCGCCACCGGAGACGATCCGGCGCGCCGTGGTGTGCTCGAAGATCTCGACACCGGCCTCGGTGCATTCGCGGGCAAGTGCGACGGCGAGCTTGGCCGGCTGCACCAGCGCGCACGAATCCGGGGCGTAGAGGCCGGCCAGATAGGTCGGTGAATGCACCTGCGCACGCACCTCACGCAGATCCAGCAGCCGCCCCTGGCCGTCGTCGGCGGCCTCGGCCAGCCACGGCACCTGGTGAGGTTCGGTGGCCACCGTCAGCATGCCGGTGCGCTCCCACTCGACGTCGAGGCCCGCCAGCTCGGCCTCCATTGCGTCGAGGTTCTCCGAGCCGAACGCCTCGAGTGTGTCGATCTCGCTGGGCCACCGCGCTTTCCCGTTGTCGTGGCCGTGGGTGAGGCTGGCTTCGACGAAACCGCCGTTGCGTCCGGAGGCCGCCCAGCCGATGCGGTCGGCGTCGATCAACACGATCCGGCGGTCCGGATCGCGTCGGGCGGCATGCAGCGCGCTCCACAGACCCGTGTAGCCACCACCGATCACCAGCAGGTCGCAGGTCAAAGGCGCCGCCGGTGGCGCGAATTCGGGCCGGGCGATCGTGTCCAGCCACACCGAGCCGAACGCGGTTCCGGCCAGTGCGCGGTCGATCAGAAACTGGTCGACCGGCGCGTCGAAAACCGTCTGCACACGGGGAGACTACGGCGTCGCGGCGGAGGTCGCGCGCCTGTTCGCCGGCTGCCACCCGGGTGGGCCGAAGATGTAGCCCAGACGATCGCGCAACCCGCGCGCCGCGCGGACGTCGCGTCCGATCGCCGCGCATTCGTGGGTCTGCAGCTTCCAGATGTTGTAGGTGTCGACCGGCTTGGTCAGACCGTAGCGCGGGCGGAAGGTCTCCGGTGCGAACGTGCCGAACAACCGGTCCCAGATGATCAGGATGCCGCCGTAGTTCTTGTCGAGGTACTCGGCGTCCATCCCGTGGTGGACGCGGTGGTGCGACGGGGTGTTGAAGACGAATTCGATTGGGCGCCAGAGCTTGCCGATGTGCTCGGTGTGCACCCAGAACTGGTAGATCAGGCTGATCGAGAAGCTGAAGAACACCATCCACGGCGGAACGCCCAAGAGCGGCAACGGAAGCCACATCAGTATCTCGCCGCTGTTGTTCCACTTCTGGCGCAGCGCGGTCGCGAAGTTGAAGTATTCGCTGGAATGGTGGGCCTGGTGGGTGGCCCACACCACCCGGACGCGGTGGGCCATCCGGTGGTAGAGGTAGAACAACAGGTCGACACCGACCAGCGCGATCACCCACGTGTACCACTGCGTCGCCGACAGCTGCCATGGCGCGACATAGGTATAGATGGCCGCATAACCCAACAGCGCCAGGAACTTCCACGCACTCATCGTCACGATGGACACCAGGCCCATCGACAGGCTCGTCCACGCGTCGCGGGTCATGTAGGCGCCCGCGCCGGGCCGGTCGTCGTCGGCGAGGTGTTCGAGCTTGCGCGCGGCCACCCACTCGATGGTCAGCAGCAGCAGGAAGAACGGGATGGCGAACAGCACCGGCTCGCGCATCGGCGGAGGAAGCAGTTCGAGCAGATCCATCGGGCCCTCCCCTACCGGAAACTCAGGATGTTCTCGCCCCAGGCGCGGCGCACGGGAGCGTCGAGGTCGTCGACGACGCGATCCTGCTTGTCGATCACCAGGGTGGCGCGTCGGTCGGCGTCGTAGGGCGCCCAGTGCGGTTCGCCGGACAGGCCCACCGGTTCGCCGGTGCGGGCGAAGGACGTCCACCGCGCGCGCAGCCGGCGCGACACCTCCTTGCCGGCCTTGAGCCCGCCCAGCGCGAAGGTCGGGTCCTTGCGTCCGGCCACGAGATTGCCCCAGACGTAGGGCAACTCGGTGGCGTGGGCGGCGTGCAGTCGGACGGCGCGCAGCAGTGGTGTGGCGAAATCGAAGCGGTAGAGGTAGACCGGTGCGACCTCACGGTGCCCCTCGGCGAACCAGATGGAGGGCATCCGGAAACCGATGTCGCTGGACACCCGCATGCCGCCGGCCTTCCCGCGCACCCGGTAGGTGCCGCGCAGTTCTTCTTCGCTGGGCAGCGGCAGGTCGGGTTGTTCGGCGGCGATCTCGGCGAACATGGCTTTGACCGATTCCGGTGTGATCGGCATCAGGGGTTGCTTCATGTACCGGAACAGCGCGGCCTCGTTCTTGTTGGTACCGATGATCAGCGGGACCGGATGGGTGCCGCCGGCCTGCGCGACCCGGACCGGATAGTCGGGGATGACGTCGCCGTCGACGATCGGCGCGAAGGCCAGTGTGCCGGGGGTGCGGGCGGGGACCTCGTCGAACACCGTGCGGGACGCCGCGACGATGGCCTGCACCGGGATCCGGGTCAGCTCCGCGAGGTCGCGGGGGCCGACGTCGACGACGTCGAGGAAACGCTCGGCGACCCGGCGGGCACGCTCGGAGTCGTACGACGACGTGACCGGTGGGCTCTGCGAGATCGCGGCGTGGAACAACCCGGCCGCCGCGGGGCTGGCCAGCAGGGTTGTGACGATCGCCCCGCCGGCGGACTCGCCGAACACCGTGACCTGGTTCGGGTTTCCGCCGAAGGCGGCGACGTTGTCGCGCACCCAGGTCAGTGCGGCGATCACGTCGCGCACCCCGGTGTTGGTGCTGAACGTGTCGGGGTCGGCGCCGACGGTGGGCAGCTCGAGGAAGCCCAGCGCACCGAGACGGTAATTGAGGGTCACGACGACGACGTCGCCTTCGACCGCGAGGCGACGGCCGTGGTAGAGCGGTTGGGTGGCCGCGCCCAGCACGTAGGCGCCGCCGTGCACCCACACCAGGACCGGCTTGTCGTCGCCGGCGGTGGTGCCGGGGGGAGCCCAGACGTTGACGGTCAGGAAGTCCTCGCCCTGCGGTGCGCCCAGATCGATCGGCAGCTGTGCGTCGGTCACCTGCGGGCACACCGGGCTGACCCGGCCGGCGTCGGCGGGTTCGGTCCACGGCGTCGGCGGTTGGGGCGGCCGCCAACGCAGCTCACCGACCGGCGGGGCGGCGTAGCGCACGCCCTTCCACACCCGGACGGTGCCGTCGTCGATGCCGCGCACCGGGCCGTAGACGGTCTCGACGACCGGTCGGGCGGCTGCTCCGCTGCGGGTGGACGCTTCCGCGGTCATGCCGAACTCCTCGAAGTCGATCTCTGGTACGCAACTGTACCAGTGGGGACGCCGCCGGGCGCAGAACGCACCGAAACCCGCACGGGGTGCTCACGCCGGTCCGGCCCGTCGCCGCGCCCCGAGCATCCCGCCGAGGACCACCAGCAGCAAGCCCGCCACGGGCACCGTCAGCAGACCGACGCGCAGACTGGTCGCGTCGGCGATCACTCCGACCGCCAACGGGGCAGCCAGCAGACCCCCGCGCATCAGCCAGCTCAGCACGGTCAGGCCGGTGCCGGGCCGCAGCCCGGGCAGTTCGTCGGCCGCACGCATCGCGGCCGGCACCACGGTGGCCACCCCCAGACCGGCGACTGCGAAGCCGAAGATGGTGGCCGGAATCGAGGGGAACATCAGCGCGTAGCCCATGCCCACCGCGGTGAGCAGACCGCCGCACCGGGCCACGGTGCGTTCCCCGAACCGGTCGACCAGCCGGTCGCCTGTCAGCCGGCCGATGAACAGGAACGTCACCAGGGCGACGTAACCCATCGGTGCGAGTGCCGCCGGGGCGGCCAGGCTGTCGCGCAGATAGATGGTGGCCCAGGTGTTTCCGGCATCCTCGACCGTCACGCCGGCGATCGCGAGGGCCACGAACGCCATGAGCAGCGCGTAGCCGGAAAGGCCCGCCCCGGCGCCGGGAGGACTCTGCCGCGACGGGTGTTGTTCGTGGTCGGGCCCGCGCAGCAGATGTCGGTAGGCCACCGTGGTGACGACGCTGAAGACGACCGCGGAGATCCCGAGGTGCAGGTCGCGGTCGACCCCCGATGCGATGGCCGCGGCACCCATCAACCCGCCGATGATGGCGCCCAGCGCCCACACCGCGTGCAGTGAATTGATGATCGACCGGCCGTATTCGCGTTGCAGCCGCAAACCGTTGACGTTCTGGGCGACATCGGTGACCGCGTCGCCGGCTCCCGCGACGAACATCGCGGTCGCGAACAGCAGCGGTGTCGGCGCGGCGGCGGCGGCCACGAGGAACGCGGCGAGCAGGTAGGTGGTGACCAGCGCCACCCGAGCCGACCCGAAGCGGCGGATCAGCGCGCCGGCGGTGAGACCGGCCAGCAGCGCACCGGCGGAGAACGCGCCGACTCCCGCGCCGAACAGCGCGTTGGACATGCCGAGTTCGCTCTTGATCTCCGGGAAGCGGGGCAGCAGGTTGGCATACAGCGCGCCGTTGGTCAGGAACACCGCGGCCACGGCCACCCGCGCACGCCGGTGGCCCGCCCGGGCGGCGTCGGGCCGCTGCGGCGCCATGCGATCCGACCCTACCGAAGCGCATTCGCCCGACGTTTGCCTCGGGCCCGCAGAGGGCAAGATGGCGCCATGACTGATGGTGGGCGCCCGGCCTCGCTGACCGAGCTCGCGCGGCGCTACGGCGTCGCCACCGACTACGAGGACTGGCGCCGGCGGCGTGTCCCCGTGCCCGAGTCGACGTTGGTGGCGGTGCTCGCCGCCCTCGGTGTGCAGGCCGGGACCGAGGACGATCGGGTCGCTGCGCTCGCGGCGCACGACCGCGCGTACTGGGCACGTTCGCTGCCACCCTCGGTCGTCGGGCGCAGCGGCGACACCACCGCGTTCTGGGTCCATGTCACCCACGGCGACCCGGTGACGGTGTGGCTGGTGCTGGAGGACGGCACCACCCGCGACGGGCTGCGCCAGATCGAAAACAATTCCGGCCCTTACGATCTCGACGGCCGCCTGATCGGCGAAGCGTCCTTCGAGCTGCCCGCCGATCTGCCGCCGGGCTACCACCGGTTGCACATGCGGGTCGGTGACTTCCAGACCTCGACGGCGGTGATCGTGACACCCGCCCGTCTTGACGTTCCGGCGCGGTTGGGCGCCGGCCGCACCTGGGGGCTGGCCATCCAGCTCTACAGCGTGCGGTCGGCCGATTCGTGGGGAGTCGGCGATCTGACGGACCTGACCGACCTCGCGGTCTGGTCGGCGGCCCGGCACGGCGCGGGTTTCGTGCTGGTCAATCCTCTGCACGCCGCAGCGCCGACGGCGCCGATGGAGCCGTCGCCGTATCTGCCGACCTCCCGGCGCTTCGTCAACCCGATCTATCTGCGCGTGGAGGCCATCCCCGAGTACGCCGAGGTGCGGCACCGGGGACGGATCCGCAAGTCCCGGTTGGCCGTGCAGTCACGGGCGGACCGGTCGGCGCAGATCGACCGCGACCGGTCGTGGAAGGCCAAACGCGCTGCGCTGGAAACGGTGTATCTCGTGGAGTTCTCCGCCGGCCGCCAGATCGCCTATGACGCGTACTGCGCCCGCGAAGGGCAGAGCCTCGACGACTTCGCCACCTGGTGTGCGCTGGCCGAGCACTACGGCGCCGACTGGCACCGGTGGCCGGAGGAGCTGCGCCACCCGCGGTCGGAGGCGGTCGCCGAGTTCGCCGCCACCCACGTCGCCGAGGTCGATTTCCACCGGTGGCTGCAGTGGCTGCTGGACGAGCAGCTGAGCGCCGCGCAGACGCGGGCGGTGTCGGCGGGTATGGGGCTGGGCATCATGGGTGACCTCGCGGTCGGGGTCGACCCGAACGGTGCCGACGCCTGGGCCCTGCAGGACGTGCTTGCGCTCGGTGTCACCGCCGGTGCGCCGCCCGACGAGTTCAACCAGCTGGGGCAGGACTGGTCGCAGCCGCCGTGGCGTCCCGACCGGCTCGCCGAACAGGCCTACGAGCCGTTCCGGGCGCTGGTCAACGCCGTGCTCCGGCACGCCGGCGGCGTGCGCATCGATCACATCCTCGGCCTGTTCCGGCTGTGGTGGATCCCCGAGGGGGCGCCCCCGACCGACGGCACCTACGTCCGCTACGACCACGAGGCGATGATCGGCATCGTGGCGCTGGAGGCGCAGCGCGCCGGTGCCGTGGTCGTTGGCGAGGACCTCGGCACGGTGGAACCCTGGGTGCGCGACTACCTGCGTGATCGGGGCCTGTTCGGTACGTCGATCCTGTGGTTCGAGAACGACCATGACGGCGACGGTGCGCCGGTGCCGGCCGAGCGGTGGCGCGAGTTCTGCCTCTCGGCGGTCACCACCCACGATCTGCCGCCGACGGCCGGTTACCTGGCCGGGGAGCATGTGCGGCTCCGCGACCGGCTGGGCCTGCTGACCCGCCCCGCCGAGGAGGAACTGGCCGACGACCGTGCCGCGCAGGACGCGTGGCTGGCCGAACTGCGTCGCGTCGGCCTGCTCGACGACGATGCCGGGGTCGAGGACATCGTGCTGGCGCTGCACCGCTACCTGGGACGCACCCCGTCGCGGCTGCTGTCGCTGTCGCTGGCCGACGCCGTCGGCGAGGTGCGCACCCAGAACCAGCCCGGCACCACCGACGAATACCCGAACTGGCGTGTCCCGCTGGGTGATTCGCAAGGGCGCCAGGTTCTGCTCGAAGACGTCTTCGTCGACGAGAGTGCCGCGCGGTTGTGCGAGGCGATGCGCGCGGCGGTGCGTCCGGCCCACGACTGAGCCCCGCGCTCGACCTGCGGTCGGCGCCGGCACATGTAACGCTGGGCGGGGTCGCAGCGGTTTCACATCGGAGACCGCTGCGATATGTTTCGCACCGCACCACCACCGAAACGAGGAGACCTGACGTGAGAAAGCTCGTCGTGGCCGGCGGCGGAGTCGTCGCCGCGGGCGTCATCGCCCTGCTCGGCGCAGGTGGCGCGCTCGCGCAACCCGCAGACTCACATCCGCACAACGTGCTGGGCGAGCAGTACGGACGGGCGCTGGCCATCCTGAAGAGCCAGGGCGTCAAGGCCTATTTCGGCGGCTCCACCGGCAGCGTGCTGCCGCAGTCGGCATGCCTGGTCAGCCAGCAGAAGATCACCGGCAAGGGCCGCATGCAGCTCATGCTGGACTGCACCCAGGCCGCCGCCGACCAGATCAAGGCGATGGGTCCCACCGGCGGTCCGCGGGTGGGCGCCAACGGCGTCACCACGGTGACCCCGACCCCGATGGTCCCGATCCCCGGTGCCCCGGGGGCCGGCACTCCGGTCGCGCCCGGTCAGGCCGGCAACGTGGCGCCGATCATCGCCAACACCTCGCCCCGCCCCTGACGCAAGTATCGGGGACCGCCGTTCCCACATAACCGGCGTTTCGTCGTAGACTCGGCTCATGCTGCGACCTCGCCGTTTTGACCATGAGATCGACCCGGGCCCGGTGCAGATCCAGGCCCGGCAGGTGCACTTCGACGTCGCCGGGATCCCGTTGCACTGGATCCCCGGCCACCCTGTGGCGTCGCACATGGTCAGCATGCTCAACATCGTCCTGCCGGCCGGCGAGCGCTGGTTCGTGCGCACCTTCGACGAGGCGTTGCCCCACGTCGCGGACGCCAAGCTCGCCGACGACATCCGCGGTTTCATCGGCCAGGAGGCCACCCACGCCGACGTGCACGAGCAGGTGCTGCACGACTTCATGGAGGCCCACGGCGTCAACGCGGCGCCGATCCTCGCCCAGGTGGACCACATCTTCGGCGGACCGCTGTCGCCGCCGAAGACCGCGGATCCGCGCCGCCGCATGAACCACCTGCGGGAGCGGCTGTGGTTGATCGCGGCCATCGAGCACTACACCGCCGTGATGGGCGATTTCGCGCTCAACTGCGCGTGGGACGACCACGGGGCCGACCCGACGATGGTGGACCTGTTCCGCTGGCACGGCAGCGAGGAGGTGGAACACCGCAGCGTGGCCCACGATGTCGCGGTGTACTTCGACGACAGCTACCTCAGCCGGGTCCGGGCCATGAGCGTCGCGGCGACCATGTTGTTCGTGTTCTTCCAGCGGGCGACGTGGTACCTAGTCAAGAAGGACCCGAGCGTCGAAGCCAACTGGTGGACGTTCAACCGGATGCGGATGCGTGACTCGAAACTCGGGTTGCTGCCGCACTACCGGCACCTGTTCGGTACCAGCACCCTGTCGTACTTCCGTCGCGACTACTCACCGGCGGATCTGGGGTCGACGGCCCAGGCGGTGGCCTACCTGGCGTCCTCCCCCGCGGCCCGGGCCGCGCATCTGTGACGCAGCAGCAACGCCGGACACGCAGCGTCCTGGTGCGGGTGGCCGGTGCCGCGCTGTCGACGATGCTGACGACCGCGTCGGCGCTGCGGCGGCCGCCCGATCTTCCGGGCGGGCAACCCGGCGTCCTGGATCTGACCGTGACCCGGCGGCGGGTCGTGGCCCGCGACCAGGACGTGGTCGAGTTGACCTTGGCGGGCACCGACGCGCTGCCGCGGTGGTTCCCGGGCTCCCATCTGGACATCCACCTGCCCAGCGGCCGGATCCGCCAGTACTCGCTGTGCGGCGATCCGGACGACACCGGCGCCTACCGGATCGCGGTGCGCCGCATCCCCGCCGGGGGCGGCGGGTCGGTCGAGGTCCACGACCTGCCGGTCGGTGCCGTCGTCCGGTCGCACGGCCCGCGCAACGCGTTCCCGATGACGGTGCCGGGGTTCGGTTCGCCGACCCGGCGGCTGCGGTTCATCGCCGGTGGCATCGGGATCACACCGATCCTGCCCATGCTGGGCTGGGCGCAGCGGTGTGGGGTGGACTGGTCGATGATCTACACCGGGCGCTCGGCGGACAGCCTGCCGTTCGTCGACGAGGTGACCGCGTTCGGCGACCCCGTCACGGTGCGCACCGACGATCACCACGGCGTGCCGGATGCCGCCGACCTGCTCGGCGACTGCCCGGCCGGCACCGCGGTCTACGCGTGCGGTCCCGCGCCGATGCTCACCGCCGTGCGCGCCGCGCTGGCCGGTCGCGACGACGTGGAACTGCACTTCGAACGCTTCGCCGCACCGCCGGTCGTCGACGGGCATCCGTTCGACGTCACCGTCGCCTCCACCGGACGCACGGTCGCCGTGGCCGCCGACGAGACGTTGTTGGCGGCGCTGCGCAGATCCGATGTCACAGCACCGTATTCGTGTCAGCAGGGCTTCTGCGGGACGTGTCGCACCCGGGTGCTGGCCGGAGACGTCGAGCACCGCGACACGCTGCTGTCGGACCCCGAGCGGGCCGCCGGTCAGATGCTGACCTGTGTGTCGCGTGCGGCACCCGGGTCGACGCTGACCCTGGACCTCTGAGTCAGTCCGAAAGCGCGGCTTCCAGTCGATCCAGCAGCGGGCGCTGCCCTTTGAGCAACTTCACCCGCGCGGTCTCGACGTCACACCACGCCACCCGGTCGACCTCCGGGAACTCCACGAATTTGCCTGACCCCCTGGGCCATTCGAGGGTGAATGTGTTGCTGAACGTGCCGTCGAGGTCCAGGTCGGCGCGCACGGCGAACGCGGTGACGATCTTGCCGCCGGGCTGTCGCAGCGATCCGAGGTCGATCCGCGGTCCCGCCGGTGCGGGTTTACCGAGCTCCTCCTCGAACTCGCGCTGCGCGACCGCCCACGGATCGTCACCGTCGGTGTACTCCCCCTTCGGGATCGACCACGCCCCGTCGTCCTTCCGCGCCCAGAACGGCCCCCCGGGGTGCGCGATGAGCACCTCCAGCACGCCGTCGCTGTCGCGGTGGAGCAGCAGCCCGGCGCTGAGCTTCGCCACTCAGATCCCGGTCCAGGTCTCGTCGAGTTGCTGTGCGACGTCGATGACCTTGGCCTGTTGCGATTCGGGGCTGTCGATCTCGCCGGCGACGTGCATCGCGATGAACCGTTTGATCTCGGCGTCCACACCCCCGACGATGCGGACCACCTCGGCCCGCAGCGTCTTCGACGTGACGTGGATGGTGATGTCGGAGGGCCGCGGCTTCTCGACGTCGAGGATCAACAGCAGCGGCTCGGCGGCACGCGCGGTCGCCTTCAGCGCGATCTCGCCGAACACCATGAACTTCGGTTTGTCGATGCGAAGATCCACCACCATGTCGATCTCCAACGGGATGCGGATCTCGAAGGTGATCAGTTCCCCGAGGTTGCGGCTGACCCGCGGCTGCTGGATGCGCACCTTGGCCGTCACCTTCGCCAGTTTCCCCGGCCCCTGGGCGATCGGGCCCATCTCGAAAGCGTCGCCCGCGATCTGGCCGATCGCGCTGCCGACCCGGTCTTCGTTGACGGCGACCTCGAAGAACCGGCGGCCGAATTCCTCGTAGGACACGAAGTGCGCAGAGTTGTCCATGGTGTGCTCAGCTTTGCACGGCGGCCCCGCCGATCGCGACAACGCGGCCGTCGCGCAGCGGCGAGTTCACGCGCTTTCGGTGAACCAGCACAGCCGCGACAACGCGGCCCGTTCCTGCCCCACGCGGCCGCGCACGTCGCCGAAAACCACACCGGCCACGCCGTCGCGGTCGACGCGGGCGGCGACCGACCGTCCCGAGCTGATCAGCTTGTCCCACCGGGCGCCCGACATCTCGGCGGCCAGTTCGGAGTTCGTGACCGTGCCGTCGTCGCCGCGCAGCAAGGTCGCCGACGCCGTGGTGCGACGCAGTCCGACCTCGTCGCCGCGACAGGCGGCGTCGAGGAAGTCGGCGAACAGCTTCCGGCCGGCGGAGCCGAGGGACATGAAGCCCCCGGCGAAACCCAGGCTGCCGACCAGGCCCTGGTTGCGCAGCATCGAGCGTCCCAATGCGACGCCGGCCGGAAGCGCGGCCACCCCTTTGCGGGCGAACTGACCGACCATGGCGGGCAGCTCCCAGTACGCCGACAGCGCCGCGATCCGCAGCGTCTGATCCACCTCTCGCAGGTCGTAGCGGATGAAGGTGGGCACCTCCAGCGTCAGCGTCGACGACATCACGATCTCCAGCGTCAGGTCGCGTACCACCGTGGTGCCGCAGACGATGTCGGCGTGCGGGCGGAAGTCCACGGTGCGCGGCCCGATGAACGTGTCGTAGAAGCGGGCGATCGCGCTGTGCCCGTGATGCGGGCTGGTGCCCACCGGATCCTCGACCCGGCCGTCGTCGGCGAACAGCCCGATCCAGCCGGCGCGGTCGTGGGCATTGGCGGCGGCCAGTGACCGCTGCGCCGCGGTCAGGACGTCGTCGCGGGTGAACGCCATATCGTTGCCTACCATCTGCGACGTTCGGCAGTCGACTCCCCGGGCGGAGACGGGCACACTGGAAACATCCGCACCAGCTCACCAGGAGGAAGCTATGAGCAGTGGCAACGGACCGTTCGGGTTCGACCCCGAGGATTTCGACCGCGTCGTGCGGGAGGCCGGTGAGGGGCTGCGCGAGGTCCTCGACGGTGTCGGCAGGTTCATGGCGACCCCGACCGAGCGGTCCGGCTGGTCGGCGCTGTTCGACGAGTTCACCCGCCCGTCCACGCGTCGCGCCGAGCCGCCGACCACCGGCGACACCGGCGACGGGGTGTGGGCCATCTACACCATCGACGACGACGGCGGCGCGCAGATCGAGCAGGTCTACCCCACCGAGCTGGATGCGTTGCGGGCCAACAAGGACAACACCGATCCCCGCCGGCGGGTGCGCTTCCTGCCCTACGGCATCGCCGTCAGCGTGCTCGACTCGCCCACCGCCGAGCAGGCCGACGGGGCGTGACGCGTCAGCGCACCACGATGCGCAGATGCTCCCAACCGCGCACCGTCGAGGTCGGCGCCAGACGCGCGGTGTCGTAGTCGACGTCCCACTCCGGCCAGCGGTTGAGCAGTTCGTCGAGGGCGACCCGGCCCTCCAGACGCGCGAGGTTGGCGCCGAGGCAGTAATGCAGTCCCTTGCCGAACGTGACATGGCTGATGTTGTCGCGGTGGATGTCGAAGGTGTCCGGGCGGTCGTAGCGGCGCTCGTCGCGGTTGGCCGCGCCGAACAACAACAGCATCGCGCTGCCGGCCGGCACCGTCTGCCCGTAGGCCTCGAAGTCGCGCGCCATCCAGCGCGCCACGTGCGGACCGGTCGGTTCGAACCGCAGCGTCTCGTCGACGGCGCGTGACAGCAGCGACCGGTCCTCGACGATCTCGCGTCGCTGGTCGGGATGCTCGGCGAGCACCTTGGCCAGCCAGCCGATCAAGCGGCCGGTGGTCTCGTTGCCCGCACCCGCGACCACCTGGGTGTAGTGCAGCACCTCTTTGCGGGTGAGCTTGCGGTGCACGCCGTCCTCGTCGGTGAACTCGACGTTGAGCAGAGCCGTCATCAAATCGTCAGAAGGGTTGGCGGCCCGCCATTCCACGTAGTCGGCGTAGATACGGCCGTCGGCGATCCGGTCGGGATCGGCGACCTTCATCGGCGCGCCGGGCTTGGTGCGCAGGTTCGCGTCGTTGGCGTCGCGCACCGAGACCTGCTCCGATTCCGGGATGCCCAGCAGCATGCCGATGACGCGCATGGGCATCATCGCGGCCAGCTCGGCGATGACGTCGAAGCTCTCCGCCCCGACCAGCGGGTCCAGACAGTTGATGCAGTACTGGCGGATCTGGTCTTCGATCTCGGCCATCCGGCGCGGCGTGAACACCCGGGACATCAGGCCCCGCAACAGCGTGTGGGTGGGCGGGTCCTCGAACATCATCACGCCCTTGGGCATGTCGAAATCGGATTTCACCAGCTCGAGGATGTCGCTGCGGCTATTGGAGAAGGTGTTCCAGTCCAGCAGCGCCTTCTCCACGTCGGCGTGACGGGACAACGCCCAGAAGTCGTGGCGCTCGTTGTAATACAGTGGCGCTTCGTCGCGTAGCCGCGCGTAGGTGGGGTACGGATCGGCGACGATTCCGACGTCGTAGGGGTCGTAGTAGACCGTCGTCTGCACAATCCTCCTCTACAGTGGTCTGGGCGGTCGCACAGCATCGGGTTTGCTATGTCTAGCAGCGCCGTTCTGGCGCGGTCAAGGGATTCGGTGTGACGTGGATCACTTCTCGGGCGCGTGAGTCGGCAACGCCACAACGACTTGAGCCGATCGGCCGTCGAGTGAGAAGTTATACCGGCTAAGTTACGATCAACCGAACATTCGACACACGAAATCAGAGGTGGCCGCGGGGCATGTGCCGGGATCTGACGTCATGATCACCGTCTTGAAGAAGGCATGGCTTCCGCTACTCATCGTGGTGGTCGTCGTCATCGCCGGTTTGACGGTCTCACGCATCCGGACCTTCTTCGGTTCCGAAGGCATCATCGAGACGCCGCGCAACTTCGCCGATCTCCCAGAACCGTTCGACCCCAAGGTGGTTCGGTACGAGGTCTCCGGAAACGGGTCGTACGCCGACGTCAACTACCTCGATCTGGAAGCCAAGCCGCAGCGCATCGACGCCGTGGCGCTCCCGTGGTCGCTGACGTTGAGCACCACCGAGCCGTCGGCCGCGCCCAACCTCGTCGCCCAGGGCGACGGGTCGACGATCACCTGCCGCGTCTACGTCGATGACGAGCTCAAGGACGAGAGGACGAGCAACGGCGTGAACGCCCAGACCTTCTGCTTCGTGAAGAACGCATGAGCACGCATCTCAGCGATCCGCCGACCGACAAATTCCCGCCGGGCCGGCCCCTGCACCGGCCGGCGATCCCCCGCTTCATCCGCACGTTCGCGGTCCCGATCATCCTGATCTGGATCGCCATCGTGGCGTTCCTCAACGTCAGCGTGCCGCAACTGGAGGCGGTCGGCGAGGCGCGCGCGGTCTCGATGAGCCCCGACGACGCGCCGTCGCTGATCTCGATGAAGAAGGTCGGCGAGCTGTTCGAGGAGGGTGACTCCGACAGCTCGGTGATGATCATCTTCGAGGGCGACGAACCGCTCGGCGACGAGGCCCACGCGTGGTACGACATGCTCGTCGAACGCCTCGAGGCCGACACCAAGCACGTGCAGTCGGTGCAGGACTTCTGGAGTGATCCACTCACCGCCGCCGGATCGCAGAGCAACGACGGCAAGTCTGCCTACGTCCAGGTCAAGCTCGCCGGTAACCAGGGTGAGTCACTGGCCAACGAGTCCGTCAAGACGGTCCAGGAGATCGTCAAGAGCCTGGAACCGCCGCCCGGTGTGCGGGCGTTCGTGACCGGACCGGCGGCGCTGGCCGCCGATCAGCACATCGCCAGCGACCGCAGTATGCGGCTGATCGAGGCAGCCACCTTCACGGTCATCATCGTGATGCTGCTGTTGGTGTACCGCTCGATCATCACCGTGCTGCTGACCCTGGTGATGGTGGTGCTGTCGCTGCTGACCGCGCGCGGTGTGGTGGCGTTTCTGGGCTGGCACGAGATCATCGGGCTCTCCCTGTTCGCGACCAACCTGTTGGTGACGCTGGCGATCGCCGCCGCGACGGACTACGCGATCTTCCTGATAGGCAGATATCAGGAAGCACGCACCATGGGCGAGGACAAGGAGTCCGCGTTCTACACGATGTTCCACGGCACCGCGCACGTGGTGCTGGGGTCGGGCCTGACGATCGCGGGCGCCACCTACTGTCTGAGCTTCACCCGATTGCCCTACTTCCAGACCCTGGGCGTGCCGTTGGCCATCGGCATGTTCGTGGTCGTGATGGGCGGCGTGGTGCTGATGGTCGCCATGATCAGCGTGGCGACACGGTTCGGGAACCTGCTGGAACCCAAGCGCGCCATGCGGATCCGCGGATGGCGCAAGGTGGGTGCGGCCGTGGTCCGCTGGCCCGGACCGATCCTGGTGGCCACGGTGGCGCTGTCGCTCGTCGGGCTGCTGACCCTGCCCGGTTACGAGACCAACTACAACGACCGCAAGTACCTGCCGGCGGATCTGCCGGCCAACGTGGGCTACGCGGTCGCCGACGAACATTTCGACCAGGCGCGGATGAACCCCGAGTTGTTGATGGTCGAGAGTGACCACGACCTGCGGAACTCGGCGGACTTCCTCGTGATCGACAAGATCGCCAAGGCGCTGTTCCGGGTCGAGGGAATCGCGCGCGTCCAGGCGATCACCCGTCCCGACGGCAAGCCGATCAAGCACACCTCGATCCCGTTCCAGATGAGCATGCAGAGCACCACTCAGCGGCTCAACGAGAAGTACATGCAGGACCGGATGGCCGACATGCTGGTCCAGGCCGACGAGATGGCCGACACCATCAAGACGATGGAGAAGATGTCGAGCCTGACCACCCAGATGTCGGAGATCACCCACAGCATGGTGACGAAGATGGAGGGGATGGTCGTCAACATCGAAGACCTGCGCGACAGCATCGCCAACTTCGACGACTTCTTCCGCCCCATCCGCAGCTACTTCTACTGGGAGCCGCACTGCTACAACATCCCGGTCTGCTGGGCGCTGCGGTCGGTGTTCGACACCCTCGACGGCATCAACGTGATGACCGACGACATCAAGGCGATCCTGCCCGACATGAAGCGGCTGGACATGTTGATGCCGCAGATGGTCGCGCTGATGCCCGAGATGATCGAGACCATGAAGACCATGCGCACGATGATGCTGACGATGTATCAGTCGCAGAAGGGCATGCAGGACCAGATGGCGGCGATGTCGGAGGACGCCGACGCCATGGGTGAGGCGTTCGACAACTCGATGAACGACGACTCGTTCTATCTGCCCCCGGAGATCTTCGACAACAAGGACTTCCAGCGCGGGCTCGAGCAGTTCCTCTCCCCTGACGGCCACGCGGTCCGCTTCATCATCGCCCACGAGGGCGACCCGCTGACCCAGGAAGGTGTCGACCGGATCGACGCGATCAAGACCGCCGCCAAGGAGGCGATCAAGGGCACTCCGCTGGAGGGGTCCAAGGTCTATCTGGGCGGTTCGGCGTCGGTCTTCAAGGACATGCAGGACGGCAACAACTACGACCTGCTGATCGCCGGCATATCGGCGATGGCGCTGATCTTCATCATCATGCTGCTGATCACCCGCGCGATCGTCGCGGCCGCGGTGATCGTCGGCACGGTGGTGGTGTCGCTGGGCGCGTCGTTCGGTCTGTCGGTGCTGTTCTGGCAACACATCCTGGGCCAACCGCTGCACTGGATGGTGTTGGCCATGGCGGTGATCATCCTGTTGGCCGTGGGCGCGGACTACAACCTGCTGTTGGTCTCCCGCCTCAAAGAGGAGATACACGCCGGTATCGGCACCGGGATCATCCGCGCGATGGGTGGCAGTGGCTCGGTGGTGACGGCCGCGGGACTGGTGTTCGCGTTTACCATGATGTCGATGGCGGTCAGCGAGTTGACCGTGATCGGGCAGGTCGGCACCACCATCGGTCTGGGCCTGCTGTTCGACACCCTGGTCATCCGGGCGTTCATGACGCCGTCGATCGCGGCCCTGTTGGGTCCGTGGTTCTGGTGGCCCCAGCGGGTGCGCACCCGACCGGTGCCCGCCCCGTGGCCGAGACCCGGTGGGCTGCAATCGGATCCGTCGGAAGGAGTAAGGGCATGAGGCGCACACTGATCGGTGCTGCGACGGTGGCGATGGGATTGGTGTTCAGCGCCCCGACGGCGGGGTTGATGTTCGCCGCCCCCGCGGCGGCCGACCCGGACACCGCGTTCACCAACGAGCTCAACACCTACGGGATCTACGGGCAGAAGGACTACAACGCCTGGATCGGCAAGATCACGTGCAAGCGGATCGCCACCGGCGTGGACGCCGACGCGTTCGAGGCGGCCGAGTTCGTGCACAACCAGCTGGAGAACGGCAGCTCCACCGAGCAGGCGTGGAAGTTCCTCGCGGCCGGTCTGCGGACCTACTGCCCCGACAAGCTCCCGGTGCTCGACCAGGCGCGCCAGTAGCTCGAGCCTTCGACGGACCCCGGGTCGCCCAGCGGCCCGGGGTTCATTGCGTTCCGTCAGCGGTCAGAGCGCGCCGGCACGCCGGTAAGCCCCACCGGTAACAGAAATCCACGTTCTGCAGGGCTCTACTCGAACGTTGGCTGCAGAACGTGGATTCGTGTGACAGCAGTTACCGGGCGACCGGCCAGTCCCACACCGACATGTCGCCGCGCGGGTAGTTCATGCAGACATCGGTGGCGTGGGCGACCACACCCTTGTTGTGGAAGAACAGCTTGGCCCAGTTGCCCCAGCGCGTGGCGACCTGCTCGTAGAACACATTGGTCGCGGTGTTCTCCGAATACTGCCGGCGGGCAACGGGATCCAGCGAGAAGAACCAGTGGATGCGGTCGAACGCGGCCTGCTGCACATCGGCCGGGCGGTTGCTGCGGTCGATCATGTAGCGCTCGAAGTACACCGGGCTGGTGTCGCGCGCCGCGGCCATGTACTGCTCGACGTCGCAGGTGGTATGGATCATGCGGCGCGGAATCGGGAAGTCGTCGGTGGAGTCGGCCATCGCCGGACCGGCCAGGGTGAGGCTGACCGCGGTGGCGCCGAGGATCCCCAGACCCGCGCGTGCGACACGACTGATCAGTCCGGTCATCGTTTCTCCTGCTTCGTTGGTGCGGTCGACCTGAAAGATTGTATAGCCCAGCTAGGCACGTGCGTCAGCCGCCGCCGGTGACGGGGTTCGACGTCAACGAGATCCAGGCGCCGTTGATCCATACGCCCCAACGGCCACCCCAGGCAGAATTCCACACCACCGGTTGTCCGTTCCAGACCTCGGCCGGCTTCGGCGGCGCCCACGCCGGAGGCGGCTCACCGACGGCGGGCGCCGGAGGTGGCGGGGGCTGCGCCCCCGCGGTTGCGCCGGTGCCGAACAGCAGCGCCGCCGCGAGTCCACCCGCGACGGCGGCGGCGGACAGCACGGTCTTGGTCGAGGTCATCAGATCACCTTCGGTCGGTATCGCGTCAGGTTGATTAGCATAGTTAACCACCAATGGTCCCGTCGAAACGGGGTTCCTGGTCCCGGATGGCGCCGCGGCCCCGGTTCACCGCCATTTCCGCGCTCGCACATGACATTCTGAGTGCCGCCTGTAATGCCACACCCGAGGAGCGCCGATGGCGGCACCGTCCCCCGTCCTGGTCGACGACGACACCCATCCGCCGCGGCGGGCGTGGGCGGCGGTGTCGGTCCTCGCCGTCGTCGGCACCCTCAATTACGCCGACCGCTTCCTGCCCGCGGTGCTGGCCGAGCCCATCCGCCAGGACCTGGACCTGTCGGACACCGCGCTGGGCATCATCAACGGGTTCGGCTTCCTGGCCGTCTACGCCCTCGTCGGTATCCCGATCGCGCGGATCTCCGACCGCGGCGCCTACGGCCTGGTGGTGTCGGGCTGCCTGTCGCTGTGGGGGGTGATGACGATGCTCGGCGGGCTGGTGCAGTCCGGCTTCCAGCTGGCGTTGACGCGGGTGGGCGTCGCGATCGGCGAGGCCGGGTCCACTCCCGCCGCGCACGCCTACGTCGCCCGCAACTTCCCTCCGGAGCGACGCGCCGCCCCGCTGGCGGTGATCACGCTGGCCATCCCCCTGGCCAGTGCCGCCAGCCTGATCGGCGGCGGTCTGCTGGCCCAGGCCCTGGGATGGCGCACCGCGTTCGTCATCATGGGCGCTCTCAGCGTCGCGGTCGTGCCGGTGGTGCTGGCCGTGGTGGGGCGCCGGCAGACGCCGCGGGCCCAAACCTCGGTCGCGCAACCGGTCTCGGCCGCCTGGTGGACGATTCTGCGTAAACCCAGCTATCTCGCGATCGTGTCGGGAGCCGCGTGCATCTCGGTGGCCGGCTACGCACTGACCACCTTCGCACCGGCCTTCCTGATGCGGGCGCGGGGCATGTCGCTGGGCGACGTCGGCTTGTACTACGGGCTGGCCAGCGGCGTGACCGGAATCCTGGGCCTGCTGGTGGTGGGACGCGTCGCCGACCGGCTCAGTGCCCGCGACCCGCGCTGGCTGCTGTGGTTGGTCGCGCTGATGACCGCGGTGCTGCTGCCGTTCTCGACGCTGGGGCTGCTGGTCGGCAACACCGCCGCCGCGGTGACCTTCATCGCGTTGAGCTACGTGGTCGGCACCGCGTACATGGCGCCTTCGATCGCCGCCATCCAGCGGCTGGTACCGCCCGAGCAGCGCGCCACCGCCTCGGCGGTGTTCCTGTTCTTCAGCGCGATCCTGGGTTCGGTCGGCCCGCTGGCCACCGGGATGATCAGCGACGCGCTGCGCGACGGGCTGGGCGACATGTCGCTGGGCCGGGCGCTGCTGTGCGTGGTGCCGGTGATGCATCTGGCCGCGGTCGGCTGCTACCTGCTGGCGAGCCGCCGCTTCCTCGGCGAGATCGTCGACACCGGGACGCCTCAGAGCCCGAACTGATCGTCGATGAGGCCCAGCCACACCTGCGCGGCGTCGATCGCGACCTTCTCGCTGATGAACGCGTGCTGGGTGCCGGTGTAGAGGTCCCGGAACGCGCGCTCGAGCCGGCTGCCCTCCCGGATGGCGGTGGTCCCGGCCGCCAGGTGGGCCCACTCGGCGCATGCCCGCGCGGTGTCGGTCGCGAACACCGCCGCCACCCGCATGTCCGCGCGCATCGTCGGTGTCAGCTCCGCGCCCGCACCGACGGCGGCTTCGGCGCTGCCGAACGCGTCGAGCACCAACAGCCGGGCGGCCCGCCACGCCGCGACGTGATGGGCCAGCCCCTTCTGGAACGTCGGGCGGGACGCCAGTGCGGCCATGTCGCTCATCCGGTATTTCGTCGCGGCGAGCTCGGCGACGTCGTCGAGCATGCTCTTGGCCACGCCCAGCGCCCACGCGGCGTGGCCGGCCGCGGTCACCGGCATCATGCCCATGCGGGTGGCGGGTGAACTCCCCCGGTACGGCTCGCGGGTGAACAGCGCGAACGTGCGCCGATGCGGGACGAAGACGTCCTCGATCGCATAGTCGTAGGACCCGGTGCCCTTCAGACCCTGCACATGCCAGCCGTCGTCGAACCGCACCTGCGCGCGGGGCACCACCGCGACCTGCATGTCAGGCACGCCCTCGCCGACCCAGCGCATCTGCCCGTCGTCCATCGGAAAGAAGCCTGCCGCAACGTATTCGGCGTGACCGGTGCCCGAACCGAAGTTCCATGCGCCGGTGAGCCGGTATCCGCCCTCGACGGCGATGCCCTGCCCGTTCGGGAAGAACTGGCCACCCATGGTGACCCGGTTGCCGTGGGCGGTGAAGACCTCGGCGAACCCGTCGTCGGGCAGGTAGCAGGCCGCGGCGAACGACGACGGCAGGTTGGCGATCCCGATCCACCCGAAAGAGCCGTCCTGCCAGGACATCTCGATCCAGGTCTCGATCATCTGCGCGAAGGACGGCTCGACGCCCCCGGCCGGGGCCGGGTTGAACGCGGTCATCAGGCCGCCCGACCACATCGCCTCGACCACGGCCGGGGTCAACGTCCTGTTGCGCTCACACTCGGCGGCCTCGGCGGCCACGAGTTCGCGCATCTGACGGGCGGATTCGACGGGGTCAGGGACCGGGTCGGCCACCTGCGGTGCGGCGCTCACCCCTGCACGGTAAGCGTTTCAGGGCAGCGCAGTGAACAAGTTGGACAGATCTGTCATCACCGGAGCCGACATCGACGGCAGGTCGCCGTCGGGCACGGTCGGCGACGGACCGGCCAGAGCCGTCGAGGTGCCGCCCAGGTGCTGTTCGGCGGCCACCGGCGGCGTGTGCACCGGTGCGGGTGTGTACGCCGTGACGCGCCGCGCAGGAATGCTGGGCGTGACCACCTTGCGTGTCACGGTGGACACGTGGGGGGCGGGTACGCTCACCCACCCCGAGACGGTTGTCGGGGCCGGCCCGGTGGTCGCGGCCCTGGCGTCCTGCGGCACCGAACCGGTGGTCAGGAACAGCACCGACAGCACGGCGGCGGCGGCGGTTCCCGCCAGGGTCGCCAGCAGTCCGCGGCGCCGGCGCGCCGGATGCGGCACCTCCGTGGCCGCGACGTCGCGGCCGGACGCGCACAGCGCGGCCCCTGCCGCGGCCTGCAGTCGCGGTGCGAACGGTCCGGCTTCGCGTGCCGCCACAGCCTGCGGTACCGCTTCGGCGTCCTCGAATCGCGCTGAGCGCAAGGCGGTCACGACGTCCCCGGTGGCGCCGGTGACGCGCACCGCCGTGATCTGCACGCCGGCGGCGGCGGCCAGGCAGGCGGCGCTGCGCGCCGCAGCGACCACGTCGTCGGCACCGTCGCGCGCCGAGCGGACGTCGTGGTCGAGTGCGGCCCGTTCGGATTCGTCGACGAGCACCCACACCACCTCGTCGGAGGTCAGGGAAAGCCCCAGCACCACGCCCACGGCAGATCCTTCCGTCGTCCGAACCGGTGTCGAGCGCTGTATCGGCACACCGGGACGGGTCGTTACAGAGCGCGCCGTCCGGTCAATCCGTAGTGTGCTGCTCACACTGTCGAACGGAGACGTATGCCATGAGTACCGACCGTCGCACCGAACATAAGGCCCGCGGCTTCGAAGCGCATCGCGAGTCGGATGCCTACCTACAGAAGCGACAACTCAAGACCGGCAGTGCCGGATGGGTGTTGCTGGCGGCGCTCGGTGTCGGCTACGTCATCTCCGGTGACTACTCCGGGTGGAACTTCGGGTTGGCCGAGGGCGGTTTCGGCGGGCTGGCCATCGCGGCGGTCGTCATCGCCTGCATGTACCTGGCGCTGGTGCTCGGCATGGCCGAACTGTCCTCGGCGTTGCCGGCCGCCGGCGGCGGCTACACCTTCGCCCGCCGTGCGCTCGGGCCATGGGGTGGGTTCGCCACCGGCACGGCGATCCTGATCGAGTACGCCATCGCCCCCGCCGCGATCGCCACGTTCATCGGCGCGTACGTGGAATCGTTGGGGCTCTTCGGAATCACCGACGGCTGGTGGGTGTATCTGGCCGCCTACACGATCTTCATCGGCATCCATCTGGCCGGTGTCGGTGAGGCGCTCAAGGTGATGTTCGTGATCACCGCGATCGCGTTGGTCGGTCTGGTGATCTTCGCGCTGGCGGCGGTCGGGCAGTTCGACGCGGCCAACCTCACCGATATCCCCGTCACCGACGCGGCGGGTGCGTCGTCGCTGCTGCCGTTCGGTGTCCTGGGTGTGTGGGCGGCGCTGCCGTTCGCGATCTGGTTCTTCCTCGCCGTCGAGGGGGTTCCGCTGGCCGCCGAGGAGGCCGCCGACCCGAAGCGCAACGTCCCCCGCGGCATCATCGCCGCGATGGCCGTGTTGCTGGTCACCTGCGTGACCGTGCTGGTGCTGACCACCGGCGCCGGCGGCGCCGCCGCGATGTCGGAGTCGGGCAATCCGCTCGTCGAAGCGCTCGGTGATGGTGTCTGGGCCAAGGTGGTCAACTACATCGGGTTGGCCGGGCTGATCGCGAGTTTCTTCTCGATCATCTACGCGTATTCGCGGCAGTTGTTCGCGCTGTCGCGGGCCGGTTATCTGCCGACGGCGCTGTCGGTGACCAACCGGCGCAAGGCGCCCACCCTGGCGTTGATCATCCCCGGCCTCATCGGATTCGCGTTGTCGTTGACCGGGCAGGGCGACCTCCTGCTGAACATGGCGGTGTTCGGTGCGGCACTGAGCTACGTGCTGATGATGATCAGCCACATCGTGCTGCGCGTGCGCGAACCGGACATGCCGCGGCCCTACCGCACCCCGGGCGGGATCGCGACCACCGGGTTCGCCCTGGTGATCGCGGTGCTGGCGGTCATCGCCACGTTCCTGGTCAACCCGATCGCGGCGGGTATGTGTCTGGCCGTGTTCGCGGCGTTCATGCTGTATTTCGCCCTCTACAGCCGCCACCACCTGGTGGCCAATTCGCCCGACGAGGAGTTCGCCGCGCTGGCCGCCGCCGAGGAGGATCTGCGACGCGGCTAGGCGGTGGTGTTGGCCAGCGCCTCGATGCGGTCGCGGGCCTGCTGCGCAAGTGACGCGGTGTCGAAGCCCGGAACCGGTCCGCACGTGGTGATCTCGATGGCCGCGTTGTGCGCGGCGACCAACGCGTTGTCGCAGTTCCAGTCGATCGCTCGCAGCGACCACAGCAGGCTGTCCTTCGGCGGCTCCCCCGGCGTGGCGGCCGCGGTGAACTCGTAGGTGCGGCCGCGCATCGTGGTGACCGCGAGCGGGGTGTCGGCGCAGTCGGCGAGAGTGGCGCGGGCCGCGGCGAGCGTGGCGGCCGCGTCGAAGTCGAACCGGAACACCGCGACCATCTCTTCGACGTAGGTCGCGCCGTCGGGGGTGATCCAGTGGCCGCCGTCGGTGGCCATCGGAGCGTGGTCGTGCAGGAACGGTGGCTCGACTTCGCGTGCCAGCCCGCTGCAGCGCTGGGGTTCGACGGTGGTGAACAGGTTGCCGTCGCCGTCTTCGACGTTGGGACCCAACAGATCTGGGGCCTGCAACGTGGAGATGGGTGCGGCCAGGGCTTCGGGACGCGCCGACGGACTGTCCACGGTGCGTGTGCAACCGCACAGCAGCGCGACCGAGCCGACCGCAGCGATCACCGCGATCGGCCGCAGCCGCGCCGTCACGATCACCGGCCGAAGCCCGCGTCCCGCAGTGCCTGGGCCATCGCACCGCCGGGGCGGCTGGTCTCGCGGCTGCGACTCTGACTGCCCCGCTTGCCTTGTCGCTGCGATCCGGGCCGTTGCTGTTGTTTGGGTCGTGGTGCAGGGCGGGCGGTCTCGTCGTTCAGTCGCAGGCTCAGCCCGATCCGTTGGCGCTCGACGTCGACGTCGACGACTTTGACCCGCACCACCTGGCCCGACCGCACGACCTCGTGCGGATCGGAGACGAAGCGGTCGGCCATCGCCGACACGTGCACGAGCCCGTCCTGGTGCACCCCGACGTCGACGAACGCGCCGAACGCGGCGACGTTGGTGACCACACCTTCGAGCACCATGCCGACCTTCAGATCGGACAGTTTCTCGACTCCGGCGGCGAAGGTCGCGGTGGTGAACGCCGGTCGCGGGTCCCGGCCGGGCTTCTCGAGTTCGGCCAGGATGTCGGTGACGGTGGGGATGCCGAACCGCTCGTCGGCGAATTCACCGGGCTTCAGGCCGCGCAGCAGTCGCTGGTTTCCGATGATCTCGCCCAGCGTGACCCCGGCGCGGTCCAGGATTCGCCGCACCACCGGATAGGACTCCGGATGCACGCCGGACCCGTCGAGCGGATCCTCCCCGTCGCGGATCCGCAGGAATCCCGCGCACTGCTCGAAAGCCTTGGGGCCCAGGCGTGGAACGTCGAGCAGCGCGCGGCGGCTGGTGAACCGGCCGGTCCTGTCCCGATGGGCCACGATGGCCTCGGCGAGGGATTCGCTGATCCCCGACACCCGGGCCAGCAGCGGCACCGACGCGGTGTTGAGGTCGACGCCGACGGCGTTGACGGCGTCCTCGACGACGGCGCCCAGGCTGCGCGTCAGCAGGGTCGGCGCGACGTCGTGCTGGTACTGGCCGACGCCGATCGATTTCGGCTCGATCTTGACCAGCTCGGCCAGCGGGTCCTGCAGCCGGCGCGCGATGGAGACCGCGCCGCGCAGGGTGACGTCCAGATCGGGCAGTTCGTGCGCGGCGTACGCCGAGGCCGAGTACACCGACGCTCCCGCCTCGCTGACCATCGCCTTGGTCGGCGCCGCACCTCCGGCGGCGCGGATGTCGGCGATCAGTTCGGCGGCCAGCGCGTCGGTCTCGCGCGACGCGGTGCCGTTGCCGACGGCGATCAACTCGACCCCGTGGCGGGCCACCAGCGCGGCCAGCACCGCCTTGGCGGCGTCCCACTGCTTCTGCGGCTGGTGCGGATGGACCGTGGCGGTGTCGACCACCTTGCCGGTCTGATCGACGACGGCCACCTTCACCCCGGTGCGGAAGCCGGGATCCAGACCCAGGGTGGTGCGGTTGCCTGCCGGGGGTGCCAGCAGCAGGTCTTTGAGGTTGCGGGCGAAGACCGACACGGCGTCCTGTTCGGCGCGCATCTTGAGTCGGACCCGCGCGTCCACCGATGCCGACACCGACAGCCGGGTGCGCCAGGCGAACCCGACGGTGGCGGCCAGCCACGGGGTGGCCGGCGCGTGCGCGCTCAGGTCGATCCCGAGCGCCTCGGCGGTCATCGCCTGGTAGCGGCTGTCGTCGCCGGGATCGATGGTCACCGACAGCGCCTGTTCCTTCTCGCCGCGCAGCACCGCCAGCACCCGGTGTGAGGGCATGGCCGACAACGGCTCGGAGAAGTCGAAGTAGTCGCGGAACTTCTGCGCCGCAGGCGTGCTCTCGATGGCGTCGCTTGCCGGGCGTGCCCGGACCGACCCCTGCTCCCAGAGCCGCTCGCGGAGTGCCCCGACCAGCTCGGCGTCCTCGGCGGCGCGTTCGACGAGGATGTGCCGGGCACCGTCGAGGGCAGCCGCGACGTCGGCGACCTCGTCGTTGACGAAGGCCGCCGCGGCATCCTCGGGAGTCAGCGTCGGGTCGGCGAGCAACTGGTCGGCCAGCGGTTCGAGGCCGGCTTCCCTGGCGATCTGGGCCTTGGTCCGACGTTTGGGTTTGTAGGGCAGGTAGATGTCCTCGACGCGGGCCTTGGTGTCGGCTGCGGCCAGGGCGGCTGCGAGCTCGTCGGTGAGCTTGCCCTGCTCGTCGATGGAGGCCAGCACCGCGTTGCGACGGTCGTCGAGTTCGCGCAGATAGGTCAGCCGCTCCTCGAGCAGCCGCAGCTGGGAATCGTCGAGACTGCCGGTGACCTCCTTGCGGTACCGCGCGATGAACGGCACGGTGGCGCCTTCGTCGAGCAGTCGCACCGCCGCTGCGATCTGCCGTTCGGCGACGTCCAGTTCTGCAGCGAGACGGGCGTTTACGCTCTTCACGACCAATGTTGCCGGTACCACCGTGGTGCTCGAATTCACGCGCAGGACCCTACCGAATCGAACCGACAACCCCGGCGACGGACACGGCGTGAGCCGCGCCCGCACGTTTACCGATACGAGGTCGGGGTACGGACGGGGGGCCCCGAAAACCGCGACACCGTCTCTGGAGGCCCCATGCCCGCCGCTCGTCGACCCAAGCAGTCCGCACCCGCCGCCGTGAGCGCCACCGGTGCGGGGAAAGACGCGGCGTCACAGGAGGATCCGCGCAGCCAGCAGGGTCGCTATCTGACTACCGCCCAGGGGGTGCGCATCCCCGACACCGACCATTCGCTGAAGGCGGGTGTCCGCGGTCCGACGTTGATGGAGGACTTCCATCTCCGGGAGAAGATCACCCACTTCGATCACGAACGGATCCCCGAGCGGGTCGTCCATGCCCGCGGCGCGGCCGCGCACGGCGTGTTCGAGGCCTACGGCAACGCCGCCAAGTTCACCAAGGCCGCGTTCCTGGCCACCAAGGGCAAGCAGACCGAGGTGTTCTGCCGGTTCTCCACGGTCCTGGGATCGCGCGGCTCGGCGGACACGGTGCGCGACACCCGCGGCTTCGCGGTGAAGTTCTACACCGACGAGGGCAACTTCGATCTGGTCGGCAACAACATCCCGGTCTTCTTCATCCAGGACGGCATCAAGTTCCCCGACGTGGTTCATGCCGCCAAACCGCATCCCGACGTCGAGATCCCCCAGGCCCAGTCCGCGCACGACACGTTCTGGGACTTCGTCTCGCTGCACACCGAGGCCACCCACCACGTCATGTGGAACATGAGCGATCGCGGCATCCCCCGGTCCTACCGGACCATGGAGGGATTCGGGGTGCACACCTTCCGGTTGGTCAACGCCAAGGGACAGACCAGCCTGGTGAAGTTCCACTGGAAGCCGGTGGCCGGCGTGCACTCGCAGGTCTGGGAGGAGGCCCAGATCGCCGCCGGCTGCGACCCGGACTTCCACCGGCGCGACATGGCCGACGGCATCGAGTCGGGCGCGCCGCTGGAGTACGAACTGGGCGTGCAGGTCATGCCCGACGACGGCACCGAATCCTACGACGGCATCGACCTGCTCGATCCGACCAAGATCGTGCCCGAGGAACTGGTGCCGGTGCAGTTGATCGGCAAGCTGACCCTCGACCGCAACCCCACGAACTACTTCGCCGAGACCGAGCAGGTCGCATTCCACACCGGGAACCTGGTCCCCGGCATCGAGGTCACCAACGACCCGCTGATGCAGGTCCGCCTGTTCTCCTATCTCGACACCCAGTTGCTGCGCCTGGGCGGACCGAACTTCACGCAGTTGCCGATCAACCGACCCCACTGCCCCGTCAACGACATGTTCCGCGACGGCATGCATCAGACCGCCGTGCACGCCGGACAGGCTCCGTACCGGCCCAACAGCATCGACGGCGGCGAGCCGTTCGTCGCCGACGAGGACGAGGGCGCCTACGTCCCGACGCCGCGCCCGGTCCAGGGTGACGTGCAGCGCGGCAAGCCCGCGTCGTTCGACGACCACTTCACCCAGCCGGCGATGTTCTACCGGTCGCTGTCGGAGGTGGAGAAAGCCCACCTCGTCGAGGCGTTCACCTTCGAACTGGGCAAATGCTACGAACAGGGCATCAAAGAGCGGCAACTGCAGGTGCTCGCCAACGTCGACACCGACCTGTGCGAGAAGGTCGCCGCAGGTCTGGGGCTACCGGCGCCCAAGGGCAACCCACCGGCCGACGTGCCCGTCTCCCCCGCGCTGTCTCAGGTGGTCAGCACGCCGGGGCCGGTGGCCGGTCGCAAGGTGGCCGTCGTCGCCGACAACGGCGCCGACCTGGCCGGGATCGGCAAGCTCGCCAAGGCGCTCGACAAGCTCGGCGCCAAGGCCATGGTGCTGGCGCCGGTCGGTGGGCAGTTGAAGTCCGGGCGGCGCACCGTCACGGTGGATCGCACCTTCACCACGGCTCGCTCCATCGAGTTCGACGCGGTCGTGATCGCCGACGGTGCGCTCGGAGACCAGGTCGACGTGAAGCTCGCGGTGCTGCTGCACGAGATGTACCGCCACTGCAAGCCGATCGGCGCCTGGGGTGACGGGCGCAAGGTCCTCGAGCGCGTCGACGTCCCGGTCGACGGCCCCGGGGTGCTGACCGCCGGGGACGCCTCGTCGTCGTTCAGCGCCGAACTGGTCGCTGCGCTGGGGCTGCACCGGGTGTGGGACCGCACCGACGAGGTGGTGGCATCCAACGTGCCGCCGGTCCGGACCCCGGCGGGTCGCCGCAAACGCAAGTAGTCGTTCAGGCGACCTGCGCGCGGGGCCGGTCGAGCATGCCGTCGCGCAGTCGCTGCAGTGACTGCGCGAGCAGCCTGGACACGTGCATCTGGGAGATCCCCATGCGCTGTGCGATCTCCGACTGGGTCAGCGATTCGAAGAAGCGCATGATCACGATGCGGTACTCGCGTTCGGGCAGCGACTGCAGTTGCACTCGCAGCGCGTCGCGGTCCTCCACGAAATCCATGTCGGGATCGCAGCTTCCGAGCCGGTCGACCAGCGCGGGTGCGGCGTCGTCCTCGCGGGGGGACCTTTCGTCGATGGATTTCGCCTTGAAACCTGCTGCTGCGGTGAGTGTTTCGACCACGTCGGCGCGGTCGACGTCCAGCGCCCTGGCCAGTTCACCGGCGGTGGGCGCGCGGCCGAGTTGATGGGTCAGTTCGTTGGTCAGCGGACCGAGCGACGGATAGAGGTCCTTGAGCCGGCGCGGCACGTTGACCGACCAGCTGAAGTCGCGGAAGTATCGCTTCACCTCGCCGAGCATGGTGGGGATGGCAAAGGACAGGAACTCGGTGCCGGCGCAGGGGTCGAATCGGTTGACGGCGTTGACGAGGCCGACACGGGCCACCTGGACCAGGTCGTCGCGGGCTTCGCCACGTCTGTCGTAGCGTCGCGCGATGCGTTCGGCCAGCGGTAGGCACTCCTCGATGATGCGGTTGCGCAGGCGTGTCCGTTCGGCGGAACCCGCCGGGAGGGCGTGCAACCGCACGAACGCGGTCCGCAACCATGCCAGATCGGGATCGTTGGTGCCGGTCTGACCTTTGGCGAGATCCATGGCGGCCTCCTGACCCGCCCGCCGAGGGGCGGACGACGGTGAAGCGGGTACCTGATTCGCAGCGAAGCGGCATCGGTGTTGTACTGCTCGCGCCCAGGGGATGGAAACCCTTGTCCCTCCAGTATGTCCGGTCAGTTGTCTGGCGCTCGCCAGAAGCGAAACTCTTCGTAAAACGAACTTCGTGGCACCGTTTTTTCGTTCTTCGGCTGTGGTCATCGCCGCGCAGCAGGGTAATCGGCGTGTGTGCCGACCTCCACGACCTCCGCCGCCGATTTCCTGCCCCCGACGCTGGAGATCGCCGACCTGGCGGCCGCGGCGCAGGCGTGCCGGGGCTGCGCGCTGTACGAGAACGCCACGCAGGCGGTGTTCGGTTCCGGTTCCTCGAGCGCGCGGATGATGTTCGTCGGCGAACAGCCCGGTGACAGTGAGGACCGCGCGGGCGCGCCTTTCGTGGGTCCTGCGGGTCGACTGCTGGACAAAGCGCTCGGTGATGCCGATGTGCAGCGCGCGCCGATCTATGTGACCAACGCGGTCAAGCATTTCAAATTCGTTCCGGCCGAACGCGGAACGCGGCGCATCCACAAGACGCCGAGCCGCACCGAGGTCGTCGCGTGTCGCCCCTGGCTGTTCGCGGAGTTGACGGCGGTGGACCCGGAGGTGGTCGTCCTGCTCGGCGCGACCGCGGCCAAGTCGCTGTTGGGTAGCTCGTTCAAGCTGACGGCACACCGCGGCGAGGTGTTGCGGCTGCCGCTCGAGGACCGCCCCGGCGACGTCGATCCGCAGGTGGTGGCCACCATCCACCCGTCGGCGGTGCTGCGCGGGCCCGGCGACGCGCGTCAGGAGGCGTATGCCTCGCTGGTCGAGGATCTGCGCATGGCCGCTGCACTACTGAAGGGGTGAGCCACGTTTCACCCGGATGCCTGCGGGCACACCGTGACCAGACCGCAGCGCCTCACCCCGAAAAGGAGTGGTCATGCAACCTACCCGCTTCCGTCCTCTCGTCGACGCCGAGGGACCCTTCGTCTCGGTGTATGTCGACGACTCGCACAACACCGCCGACGCACAGAAGCAGGCCGAATTGCGCCTGCGCGCAGTGGTCGACGAGTTGAGCGCGCAGGGTGCGGACGAATCGCTCATCGACGTGGTGGAGCAGAGCCTGTCGGACAGCCCGCAGACCGTCGGTCGGGGCGGCAAAGCCGTCGTGGCCACCCGGGACGGCGTGCAGCTCGTCGAACGTCTGATCCGCGCGCCGGAGAGTCCCACGGTGCGGGTGTCGGGGCTTCCCTACCTGGTGCCGCTGGTGATCCACGGGGTCGACGACCCGCCGTTCCTGACGGTGGTCGTCGACCATGCCGGTGTGGATGTCGCGGTGCACCGCAACGGCACGGCGGTCCACACCACCGTCGAGGGTGACGCTTACCCGGTGCACAAGGCCGCGGGAGCGGAGGACGCGGGCTACGGCGACCCGCAGCGAGCCGCCGAAGGCGCGCGGATGAAGAACATCCAGGAAGCCGCCGAGGCGGTCACCAGGACTTTCGACGACGAGCGGCCCCAACTGGTCTTCGTTGTCGGCGAGGTCCGTTCGCGCGCCGACCTGCTCGCTCAACTTCCCGACCGGGTCACCGAGTCGGTCGTGGAGATCAACGCCGGTGCGCGCGGCAGCGTCGACGACGAGGCCCTCGGGCACGACATCGACACTCATCTGCGTCTGCGCCGGGTCGATGTGATGGACGAGGCCGCCCGACGGTTCCAGGCCGAATCACAGCGTGAGTCCGGTCTGGCGACCGAGGGTCTGGACGGGGTGTGTGCCGCCTTGCGCGAGGGGGCGGTCGAGACGCTGCTGATCGGCGATCTGGGGGACGCCACCGTTCTGGTCGGGGACACGCCGCTGGTCGTCGCCCCCACTGCCGAGGTGATGTCCGAACTCGGCGAGGGACAGAGCCGCACCGTGCGGGCGGACGAGGCGTTGCCGTTGGCCGCGGTCGGCGTGGACGCATCCCTGGTCGCCGTCGACGAACGCGTCGCGCCTCGCGACGGGGTGGCGGCGATCCTGCGCTATGCCCCACGACAGTCCGCGTGACCCCGGACCGGTCAGCTGATGACCTCCATCAACAGCATCGCACCGTTGACCGACCCGTCGGGTTCCCGAAATGCCGTGCACAGCAACCGGATCCGCGTCGATCGGCCCCGCCGGTTGATCGCCTCGATGGTCGCCTCGTCGGTCATCTCCGCGTCGACGAACACGCGGCCGATCAGCGGCTTGACCGCCTCTGCGGGTAACCCGATGTCCAGGCTCGGTAGCGGAGAGCCGATGACCTCCTCGGAGCGCAACCCCCAGAGTTCTTCGCATCCACGGTTCCACACCACGACGCGCATCTGACGGTCCACCACCATCATTCCCAACCCTATCGAGTTGGTCATCGAGTGCATGAACGCGGTGGCTTCGTCGAGTTCGAGGCTGCGCTCGCGCAGGGCGTCGTTGATGGTGTGCAGTTCGTCGTTGGTGGACTGCAACTCCTCGTTCATGGTCTCGAGTTCTTCGTTGGTCGACTGCAGTTCCTCGTTGGTGGTTTCGAGTTCTTCGACCGTCGACTGCAGTTCCTCGTTCGTCGTCTCGAGTTCTTCGTTGGTCGACTGCAGTTCCTCGTACGCTGTTTCGAGTTGCCGGTTGGTGTCGACGACCTTGTCGATCAGCGCACGCGTGGAGGTCACGTCGAAGAACACGACCGAGGTGCCGAGCAGGTTGTTGTCGTCATCCACCAGCGGGTGGACGTGCACCTCGAACCACACCCGGGTCGAAGCCGGGTCGTTGCCACTGCACGTCCTGGATGCGCGCCGACCGCCGCTCGACCCGGGCCTGTTCGAGATAACTCCGGCGTTCCAGCGGCCGGTAGGACACGTCGAGATCGCGTAGCAGCCGCCCGATGTCGCGGGCGGAGAGGCCGAACGTGGCTTCGGCCTGCTCGTTGATCAGTGCCACCGTGTCCTCGCCGGTGACGACGATCTGTGCCACCGGGCTGGCGCGGAACGCGAGGTCCCGAATGGAGTTCATGCCGGAGACTTCGCCGTGCCGTTCGGCCGAGACGGTCGGCAGGACCCGTTCGGGGGTTTCGAGGGCGCTACCGACTTTGCGGAAGATGCGGTACTTCAAGTCGATCGGGGTGAAGCGATCGGTGTGGCTCAGCAGCATCTCGGCGTGACCCAGGAACAGGACCCCGCGCGGCGCCAGCGCAAAATGGAGCCGGCTGACCACGTTGCGTTGGGTCTCGGCGTTCAGGTACATCAGCGTGTTGCGGCACACCAACAGGTCCACCCGGGAGATCGGTGCGTCCTTGACCAGGTCGTTGCGGCCGAAGATGACGGCCCGGCGCAGATCCTTGCGGAAGACGTACCTGCCGTTGACCAGACTGAAGTACCGCTCCAGGAGCGGCGGCGGCACCAATTCGACGGCCTTGGCGTCGTAGGAGGCCATGCGCGCCTCGCTGAGGGCGTCCTCGTCGACGTCGGTGGCGTAGATCTTGACCCGCTGACGGAACTCCTCCGGGCCGAGTGCGTCGGCGAGGATCATGGCCAAGGTGTAGGGCTCCTGGCCGGAGGCGCAGCCGGCGCTCCACACGCGGATCGGGTCGGTCGGGCTGCGCTCGGCCACCAGCGTGGGCACCACTTCGTCCCGGATGTGATCCCAGGCCTCGGGGTCCCGGAAGAAGCTGGTGACGTTGATCAGGATCGTGTTGAACAGCGTCGAGAACTCGTCGGCGGAGGCCTGCAACGTATCGAGATATTCCTCGAAGGTCGTGTGCCCGCACTGGTCCATGCGGTAGCGCACCCGCCGCATCAGAGAGGCGCGCTTGTACCCGGTGAAGTCGAAACCGCGGGCATCGCGGACGTACCGCAGGAGCGACTCGAAGGCTTGCGCCTCTTTGTCGGGGTTCTCTTTCACGCCATCATCCATCCGCCAAGAGTGCCAGAGCACCCCGAACCTACTCGCCGGCGCAACGGGTCGGGTGGATCGCGGCTTCCTCAGTAGCCGCCGACGCGACCGTTGCCCAGATAGCGCAGACCTGCCGCGGCCACCGAGTGCGCGTCCAACAGGTTCCGGGTGTCGGCGACGATCGCTCCGGGGGCCTGCTCGGCGATCAGCGACCAGTCCAGGTCGGCGAACTGCGGCCACTCGGTGAGCACCACGATGGCATCGGCGGACTTCGCGGCCCGATACGGGTCGTCCACGGCGGTGACACCGGCGTCGTGCAGTACGCGCGCGTCGATGGCCGGCAGCTGTGGGTCGTAACCGCACACCTGCGCGCCGCGCACGGCCAGATGTGCGCATACCGTCAGGGCCGGTGAATCCCGGGTGTCGCTGGTGGCGGCCTTGAACGTCAGATACGGCATCGCCGCGATGACGGTGTCGAATCCCTTGCGGGGCACCAGACGTCCCACCGAGACGATGCGTTGCGGGGTGCCGCGCGTCGCCACGGGCCCGCGGTCGCTGAACTCCTCGGGGTCCACGCCGCAGGGCACCACCGAGACCGACCCACACCGGCCCATGCGGGCGAGCTCGGAAACTTCGTCGGTACAGGTGGCCGCGACCCAGTCGGCGCCGCGGGCCACCCGGGTCTCCAACCGGACCCGCTCGTCCGGGCTGGTGTCGTCGCGACCTTGATGCCGACGTTTGACCACTCCGAGCGCATGGAACGTCTGCACCGTCGGGATGGCGTGCCGCCGCGCGGCGGCCAGGGTCGCCAGACCCGACATCCAGAAGTGCGCGTGCGCCACGTCGGGCCGCCAGTGCCGCCACTGCTCGGCGAGGAACACACTGAATGAGTCCATGTATTGCAGCAGTTCGTCTTTGGGCAATGGCTCAGGTGGACCGGCCGGGACGTGTACCACCGCGTAGCCGTGTTCGGTGTCGACGCGCTCGAGCAGGTCGACGTCGTCTCGGCGGGTGTAGACGACCACCTCGTGGCCGGCCGCGGCCAGCGCCGCCGACAACTCCGCCACGGCGACGTTCTGGCCGCCGGCGTCCACCCCACCCAGGTGGGCCAGCGGGCTCGCATGCTCGGAGACCATCGCGACCTTGAGCCGCCGGTACGTCGAACTCATCGGCACACCTCCTCGAGTAGGTCGTCCCAATCGCCGAGGAATCGCTGCAGCCCGTGACGGGTCAGCACGAACTCTCGCGCTGCCTTTCCCGCGATCTGTGCGGCTGCGGGGTCTTCGACGAATCGTTCGAGGGCTGCGCCCAACTCGGCGATGTCCGCGCTGACGACACCGGCTTCCGGCGGCACCACCAGCGGAGCCATCGTCGACGCCACCGCCACGACAGGCATCCCGGCGCACATCGCCTCCAGCAGCGACAGGCCCAGCGACGTCCAGCGGGCCGTGTGCAGGTAGACGCTTCGGCGCGTGACCTCGTCGAGTACCGCCGCACCGGGCACATCCCCATGTCCGTGGACCCGGTCACCGAATCCCTTGTCGGCATCGAGGCGTTCGGTGCCCATGCCCCACACGTCTATCGGGGTGTAGCGACTCAGCGGTGTCAACAGGTCGGCGCCCACGGTGCGCCACCGCCGCACCGGTTCGTTGACCATGCAGGCGGCCGCTGGGAGTTCGGGCCGGTGGCGCGTGCCGCGGTCGGGCACCCCGTGATCGATGACCCTGGTGGGGGCCGACCCGTTGTCCCACATCAGCGCGTTGAACGCGGTGACGTGCACCAGGGGGATGTCGCTACGGCCGGCCAGTGGGTGGACGCTGTCGACCGCATACGGGCGGGGCGCGTTGTGCTCGACGTAGACCATCGGCAGGTCCGATCCGAAACGGCCCAGATGTCTTCTGACCAAGTCGATCTCGTGCGGACGCTGCACGACGACCACGTCGATGTGCTCGGAGTGCAGTGCTTCGAGCGGGACTTCACGCGCGTTCGGCCAGTGCCGTCCGGCCAAGCCGCGGCCGTCCTCGTCACGAGCGTCATCAACCGGCAGGACGTACTCGTGCCGACCCGCCACGAACGACTCCGTCCACGAGCCGTGGACATGCCAGATCAGGATCGACCGACGCTCACCGGATGAGGGCATGCGGCGCGAAATACCCTTAAGAGAATTCGACAAACACTTCTCGGGTCAAATCCTCAAAGTCGGATATGTGCAGGCAGAGACAGGTTTTCGACGGCTCCGCCGGTGTCGTGTGTCAGGACGACACCCGTCGGCCGGACCACTGGACGGCCGACTGGTAGACGACTTCGGCGTCGGTGGCGATGCGCTCCCAGCAGTAGCGCGAGCGCACCCGCGCGCGGCCGGCCAGGCCCATTCCCTGGCGGAGAACGACCTGTCCCAGAAGTGAACGCATCGCCCGGCCCAACGCCTCGGTACCACCGGCAGGGACCAGCACGCCGGTCACATCGGTGACGATCGCGTCTCGGGCCCCGCCGGTGTCCGTGGCCACCACCGCCGCGCCGGCCGCCATCGCCTGCAACGCCAAGGTGGCGTGCGGATGATGCGCCGTCGGACAGACCACGACGTCGGCTGACCGCAGGTAGGCCGACAGGTCCGGCTCGGCAGCCGAATTGATGACGCGGATACGGCTGCAGATGCCGAGACGTTCCGCGAGTCCGTGGAGTCGCCGCAGGTCGTCGGGAGCGGCTTCGCTCATGCTGATCATGACCAGCTCGGCCGCCGGCAGTGACGGCAGAGTCGTGATGACGCGCTCGGCACCGCTGTGACTCGAGAAGTCCTCTGTCAGTGAGACGACCCGTTGACGGCCACCGGTCGGGGCGGACGGGGTGTCGAGCAGGCCGGTCTCGTCGATGTCGACACCCGGGGAGAGCACCGAGGCGCGCGGCCGCGGGCACCCCCAGCGGATCACCTCGAGCAGGTCGTCGGTGCAGGCGGTGGTCACCATGGTGGCACTCTTGGCCAGGAGACTCTCGACATTCCTGCGGCTGTCGACGGCCCCGGCGGGCCCGGACGCAGCCGCGCCGTCGGACAGTCCGTGGAAGCTCTGCACGGTGGGTGTGTGTGTCCGACGCGCTGCGAGCTGCCCGGCCAGCCCGTAGGACCACCCGTGGCAGTGCACGACGTCGGGTGCCGCATCGTTCCACCGGTCTGCCAGGAACCGACCGATCTCCGCGATCGCCGGGCCCACCTCGGGGTGTTGTGCTGACGGGACAGCTGAATCCGTGGGTACCGTGATCACGTCGACACCGCTGGTGCTCGACGGGTCGGACGACGACGCGCTGACGACCTCGACGTCGTGTCCCCGGTCCACCAGGGAAGCCGCCAACCTGGAAAGGTCGAAGCGGCTGTCGGACACGTCACCCACGAGAGCCAGTTTCATTGCACCCTTTCCATACCGATCGTCATGTGCTGTCGGGTTGTTGGGAGTCCAGAAGTCCTGTGCGCCAAACCGGTCAGACCACACACTTCGTTTTGGGGACTGTGTCGTTCGTTTTCCGGATCAACCGGGGCGGTCGCGCCCGGGTAGGACCGCGGATATGCGGGTAGGTTGGTGGCGTGGAGGCCCTGTCGAAGGTCGCCGCCGGACTGCCCGCGGATCTCCCCTTCGCGGTGTTGATGGCGCTGCACCTACCCTCCACGGGTACCAGTGTCCTGGCCCAGATCCTCGATCGACGCGGCCCACTTCGGGCTGTCGCAGCCGAGGACGGCACCGTTCTGGAACCGGGTCGCATCTACGTCGCGGTACCGGGCCGTCATCTCCTGACCCAGGACCATCGGATCGTGCTGTCGCAGGGCCCGACAGAAAACGGGCACCGGCCGGCTCTCAACGCGATGTTCCGTTCGGTTGCCGTCGCATTCGGGTCCCACGCGATCGGCGTGCTGTTATCGGGGGTGCTCGACGACGGCGTGCTCGGACTGGCGGCGATCCGCTCCAGGGGCGGTGTCACGGTGTGTCAAACGCCTTCGGACGCAGCGTTTCCGGCAATGCCCAGCCACGCGCTGCAGGCAGGGGTGGTCGATCACACCGCCACCGCCCAGGAGATGGGCGCTCTCGTCGCAGCGTTATGTACACGCGACCTGCAACCGGAAAGCCATCCGCCGGACCTGTACATGGAGCTCGAGAACCGGATCGCGATGGCCGACCAGCTCACCGCCGGTATCGCTGCCGAAAACCTCGGGCCCGCTGCGGGTTTCACCTGCCCCGACTGCAACGGGTCGCTGCACGAGGTCGGCGACGGTCGCTACCGCTGCCAGGTGGGCCACGCGTGGAGCGCGGACGCACTGCTCTCGGCGTGCGACGGTGAGGTGCAGCGGGCGTTGTGGCTGGCGGTCCGGAGTCTGCACGAGAAGTCGCGGCTGGCCCATCTGCTGGCCGAAAAGGCGGTCTCCGCCGCAGTGCGGGACCGCTACATCGCTCTGGCCGAAGAATCCGACAAAGCTGCTGCCGTACTGAGGGAAAGGCTAGCTGTGTCCGAAACTCCAACCTCTCCCGGCGATGCCTGACGGCGGAGCCGTCAGCGTACGGACGCGACAGGAGCCTGACCGGATCCTGTTGCAGATCAGCGGAACGCTGGACAGTTCCACCTACCGCCACGTCCGCGACAGTGTGATCAAGGCCGCGCTGGAGGAGCCGGACGTCGTGATGGTCGACGTCAGTGATCTCTCCGCGCCCAGCACGTCGGCATGGACCGTCTTCGCCAGCGCCCGCTGGCACGTCAGTACCTGGCCCGATGTGCCGATCGTGCTGATCTGCCGGGACGCCGACAGACGGGCGTCGATCGCCCGCAGCACGATCGGCCGGTACGTCCCGGTCTACGAGGCTCTGCCGCCGGGACCGGAGATCGCGGTCGCCCGGGACGGACTCCGGCGGCGGGCGCGCGCGGATCTGCCACCGGACTTCGCGAGCCTGCGGGCGGCCCGGTGCCTGATCGCCGAGTGGCTGACGACGTGGGACCGCCGAGAGATGATCCTGACCGCATCGACGGTGGCGACGATTCTCGTCGAGAACGTGCTCGAGCACACGAGCAGTGATCCGTCGCTGATCGTCGAGACCAAAGGCGACACCGTCACCGTCGCGGTGAGCGACCGCAATCATCTTGCGGCGGTGCGCCGGGAGGACCCGACGGCCGGCGCCCACACCGTTTCCGGCCTGGCCATCGTCGCGGCGTTGAGCCGGACGTGGGGCAGCACCCCGAAGGCAGACGGGAAAACGGTGTGGGCGCTTCTAGGACCCGAGAATCACCTGTAGCGCAGGCGATTACCGCAGATCGAACCGGTCGTTGTTCATCACCTTCACCCAGGCAGCGACGAAGTCCTCGACGAACTTGCCCTTGCTGTCGTCCTGCGCGTAGATCTCGGCGATGTTGCGCAGCACCGAGTTCGAACCGAACACCAGGTCGTTGGCCGTCGCCGTCCACCGCAGTTCGCCGGTGGCGCGGTCACGACCCTCGTAGACGTTCTCCTGATTCTCCGACGGCTTCCACTCGGTCCGCATGTCGACGAGGTTGACGAAGAAGTCGTTGCTCAACGCGCCCGGGTTGTCGGTGAACACACCGTGCTTGCTGCCCCCGTGGTTGACGTTGAGCACCCGCAGACCACCCAGCAGCGCCGTCATCTCCGGAGCCGTCAGGTCGAGCAGGTACGCCCGCTCCACCAGCTGCTGCTCCAGCGGATTCTTGTCGCCGGGACGGAAGAAGTTGCGGAAGCCGTCCACCCGCGGTTCGAGCACCGCGAACGACTCGACGTCGGTGTCCTCCTGCGAGGCGTCGGTGCGCCCCGGAGCGAAGTGCACGTCGATCTCGTAACCCGCGTCGCGAGCAGCCTTTTCGACAGCCGCCGAGCCACCCAGCACGATGACGTCGGCCAGCGACACCTTCTTGCCGCCGGTGGCCGAGGCGTTGAAGTCCTGCTGGACGCGCTCGAGCACGGCCAAGGCCTTCTCGAGCTCGACGGGCTCGTTGGCTTCCCAGCTCTTCTGCGGCTCGAGCCGGACGCGTGCACCGTTGGCGCCACCGCGCTTGTCGGTGCCGCGGTAGCTGCCGGCCGACGCCCACGCGGTCTTGATCAGCTGCTGCACGGTCAGACCCGAGTCGAGCAGCTTGGCCTTCAACGACGCGATGTCGGCCTCGTCGATGAGCTCATGGTCGACCGGCGGCAACGGGTCCTGCCACAGCTGCGGCTCGGCGATCCACGGACCCAGGTAGCGGCTGATGGGCCCCATGTCGCGGTGCATCAACTTGTACCAGGCCTTGCGGAAGGCCTCGTCCATCTCCTCGGGATGGTCGAGCCACCGGCGGGTGATCTGGCCGTAGATCGGATCCTCACGCAGCGCCACGTCGGTCACCAGCATGGTGGGCTTGCGCGGCGGGCCGCCGAACGGATCCGGGATGGTGGCCTCGGCGTTCTTGGCCTCGAACTGCCACGCCCCGGCCGGGCTCTTCGTCAGCTCCCATTCGTTGCCGTACAGGTTCTCCAGGAAGGCGTTGCTCCACTGCGAGTTCGTGCCGGTCCAGGTCACGTCGAGACCGCTGGTGACGGTGTCGTTGCCGTTGCCGGTGCCGAACGGGCACTTCCAGCCCAGGCCCTGATCCTCGATCGGGGCGCCTTCGGGCTCGGGCCCGACGTTGACGTCGGCGGCACCGTGGGTCTTGCCCAGGGTGTGGCCTCCGACGATCAGAGCGGCGGTCTCCTCGTCGTTCATCGCCATGCGGCCGAAGGTTTCGCGGATGTCGTGGGCGGCGGCGAGCGGATCCGGCTTGCCTTCGGGGCCTTCGGGATTGACGTAGATCAGGCCCATCGTGGTCGCGCCGAACGGCTCGGCGAGCTTGCGCTCACTTTCGTTGGTGCCGTTGTAGCGCTTGTCGGTGCCCAGCCAGGTGTCCTCCTGGCCCCACAGCATCTCCTCGGGCTCCCAGATGTCCTCACGGCCGAACGCGAAGCCGGCCGTCTGGAAGCCGGACTGCTCGAGTGCGGCGTTGCCCGCGTAGGCGATCAGGTCGGCCCAGGAGATCTTGTTGCCGTACTTCTGCTTGATCGGCCACAGCAGACGACGAGCCTTGTCCAGGTTCGCGTTGTCGGGCCAGCTGTTCAGCGGGGCGAAGCGCTGCGCGCCCTGCCCGGCGCCACCGCGGCCGTCGAAGATGCGGTAGGTGCCGGCGGCGTGCCAGCTCATCCGGATGAACAGGCCGGCGTAGTTGCCGTAGTCGGCGGGCCACCAGTCCTGCGAGGTCTGGATGAGCTCGATGACGTCGCGCTTGAACGCCTCCAGATCGAGCTTGGCGAACTCCTCGGCGTAGTTGAAGTCCGCGCCGAGCGGATTGCCCTTCTCGTTCTGCTTGTGCAGCACCGAGACGTCGACCTGTTCGGGCCACCAGTCGCGGTTGGTCAACGGAGCGTGCGACTTCGGCTTCGGCGAGTCGATCGCCGGGTTCTCGCTCTCGCTGTTGCTGGCAGTCTTGGTGTCAGCGTGCGGGGGGCGAGCATCGGACGTATCAGATGACACTGTGTTCCCTTCCTGATCCATACATGATGGGGCTGTTGATCACGGCTGTGATCGGGACAAACGAGATGCCGTGCACTCGGGGCAGAAGCCCCAGTAGATGACCTCGGCTTCATCGACAGCGAAGCCGTGGTCGTCCGAGGCCGTCAGGCAGGGGGCATCGCCGACCGCGCAATCCACGTCGGCGATGACCCCACAGGACCGACACACCATGTGATGGTGGTTGTCGGCGACCCGGGTCTCATACCGGGCCACCGAACCTGCCGGTTGTATCCGTCGAACCAAACCCGTTGCGGCCAACGCGTTGAGGGCGTCGTACACCGTTTGACGGGAGATGTCGGGCTGCACGTCGCGTGCAGCCCGGATGATGAGCTCAGTGTCAGCGTGCGGATGCTGTTCGACCGCCTGCAGGACCGCCATCCTGGGGCGGGTGACGCGCAGGGCAGCCGAGCGCAACGCGTCCGCGTAGTTGGAATCTCCGGCCATCTTCTCGATCTTGGCCCCTTTTCTGGATGGGATCAAGTTTTTCTCGAAAATTGCTGGTATGTCGGTGTGCCGAGTCGGCAGGAGACGTTTTCACGCGACGCCCCCGGGTATGCCGCGGCCATGGCAGAAGCACAGTGGGCGCTGGTGACCGGAGCCTCCAGCGGGATCGGGCTGGAGCTGGCGCGTCTGTTCGCGCAGAACGGTTTCCATCTGGTCGTCGCGGCCGAGGACGATGATATCCACCGCCTGCCCGGACTGCTGTCCGAGTACGGCCGCGACGTCCAGGTGGTTCAGGTGGATCTGCGCACCGCGGTCGGTGTGGAGACGCTGTTCGGTCGTGCGACGGAGCACGGCCGACATCCCGCCGTCGCGGCGTTGAACGCGGGAGTGGGTCGCGGCGACATGTTCCTGCGGTCGGAGCTGCAGGACGATCTCGACATCGTCGACCTCAACGTGCGTTCGACGATGCACCTGGCCAAGCTCGTCCTGCGGGACATGGCCGACCGCCGCAACGGCAAGATCCTGTTCACGTCGTCGGTGGCCTCGATGATGCCGGGCTCGTATCAAACGGTGTACAACGCCTCGAAGTCGTTCGTGCAGTCCTTCGCCAAGGCGTTGCAGGACGAGTTGAGGCACGGCCCGATCACGGTGACGACACTGCTCCCCGGCCCCACCGACACCGACTTCTTCGCGCGGGCCAAGATGCTCAACACGCCGGTGGGCCGAATGAACAAGGACGATCCGGCCGACGTGGCCCGCCAGGGCTACGAAGCGCTCATGCGCGGCGACAAGCAGGTGGTGGCGGCCTCGACGAGTTCGAAGGTGATCGGAACGGTGTCGCGGGTGCTGCCCGATTCGGTCAAGGCCGCGGGCAGCCGCCTGATCTCGAGGCCGCTGGGACGCTGAGGATCCGTCAGGGCAGGGCGCCGAGGACCGGGCTCAGGGGGCCGGACGGAGCCTCAGGTGCAGCCGGGACCGCCGGTCCGGCAGCACCGGCGGGTTCGGGCACCGCGATGGGACCGAGAACCGGTGCGGGCCCGCTCAGATGCGCCTCGCCGATCTCGGCCGGCGCGGTCTGCGGCAGCGACCGGGGCGCCGACCACGTCTGCACCGGCGTCGTCTCGGCGGCAGGGACCGTTCCGGTGGCCTGAACCGCTTCGGTCACGGGAACGGACTCGGTGACCGGAACCGACTCGGTGACCGGAACCGACTCGGCGACGGGAACGGACTCGGCGACCGTGACGGACTCCGGTGCCGAAACCGGTTCGGCCACCGCCGATTCGGCGACAGTCACCGTTTCGGGCACGGTGGCCGCCTCGACCGGTGCCGCGTCCGCGGTGTCCGGCCCCGCGACGACGGGTGGCGGCGCGGGGACCGGCGCAGCTTCGGGAGGCGATTGCGGCTGCTCGGCGACCGTCTCGGCGGGAGCGGGTGACGGCGCAGTCGGAGACGTGGTCCCGACCAGGGCGTAGGCGACCAGCCCGGCGACGGCGACGGCGGCCACTCCCCCGGCGACCTGCACGGAACGTCGAGCCGCAGCCCCGTGCAGTGCGGTGCGGACGTCGTCGACGACGCGCGACCACCGACCGGCGAACCCGCCCGGTTCCGAAACGGGCACGAGCGCGGTCAGCTTCTTCAGCGGCGAGTCCGATTCGTCGGCGTGTCCGGCCCGCGCGGCGCCGTAGGCCATCGCGAGGTGGGGGGCGATGTGGCGCGCGGTCCGGTTGCGGCCTTCGCGGGCCTCGTCCTGGGTCAGGGTGTCGATGTCCTCGAAACCGTAGAGCCGCAACTTGGTGCGCAGCCGGACACCGTGCGGATGGCCCTCGGCCGACCACGTCAGGTGGACCCGGTCGATCGGGTGCGTCGTTTGCGCGGCGAAGGCCTGCACGCTCTGCGCGGCGGCCCGGGAGACCTCTTCGCCCGGGCCCACGGGCACCACCTCGTCGGCCAGGATGGTTCCGCTGACGGTGTCCAGAAGGACCCACACCGCACTCGTCGCGGTGAGTGACAAGCCCAGTACGTGCATAGCGACCCCTAGTCCACAGCCAGTGATGGCTACTTAATCGGTGCCCCTGAGACAGATGTTACGTACGTCACCTCATGTGGTCTCGCCGGCCTCGGATCCGTGGTCCTCGTGCACCGCGAACCCGACCTGATAGCTGGCTTCAGCTGCCCGCCTTCTCCAGCGTCTCGTTGAAGGTCTTGCTGGGCCGCATCACCGCGGTGGTCTTCTCCCGATCCGGGTAGTAGTAGCCGCCGATGTCGACGGCCTTGCCCTGCACCGCGTTGAGCTCGGCGACGATGGTCTCCTCGTTGTCGGCCAGCGACTTGGCCAACGGCGTGAAGTACTCGGACAGTTCGCTGTCCTCGGTCTGACCGGCGAGCTCCTGGGCCCAGTACAGGCTCAGGTAGAACTGGCTGCCGCGGTTGTCGAGCTCACCGGCCTTGCGGGACGGGCTCTTGTTGTTGTCGAGCAGCTTGCCGATCGCCGAATCCAGCGTCTTGCCCAGCAGCTCCGCCTTCTTGTTGCCGGACTTGCGTCCCATGTCCTCGAAGCTGGCGCCCAGCGCCAGGAACTCGCCGAGCGAATCCCACCGCAGGTGGTTCTCCTCGAGCAGCTGGTGGACGTGCTTGGGCGCCGAGCCCCCGGCGCCGGTCTCGTACATCCCGCCGCCTGCCATCAGCGGCACGATCGAGAGCATCTTGGCGCTGGTGCCCAGCTCCAGGATCGGGAACAGGTCGGTCAGGTAGTCGCGCAGGATGTTGCCGGTCACCGCGATGGTGTCCTGGCCGCGGATGACCCGCTCGAGGGTGTACCGCATCGCCCACACCTGCGGCAGGATCGTGATCTCCAGCCCGTCGGTGTCCTCTTCCCTGAGGTATTGCTTCACCTTCTTGCGCAGCTCGTTCTCGTGCGGGCGCTCGTCGTCGAGCCAGAACACCGCGGTCATACCCGACGCGCGGGCGCGGGTGACCGCGAGCTTGACCCAGTCCCGGATCGCGGCGTCCTTGACGATCGGCATGCGCCAGATGTCGCCCTCTTCGACGTTCTGGCTCAGCAGCACCTCGCCGCTGTCGATGTCGACGATGTCGGCCACCCCGGCCTCGAGGATCTCGAAGGTCTTGTCGTGACTGCCGTACTCCTCGGCCTTCATCGCCATCAGGCCCACGTTGGGGACCGTGCCCATGGTCGTGGGGTCGAACTGTCCGTGGGTCTTGCAGAAGTTGATGATCTCCTGGTAGATCCGCGAGAACGTGGACTCCGGGTTGACGGCCTTGGTGTCCTTGGTGCGTCCGTCGGCGCCGTACATCTTGCCGCCGAGGCGGATCATCGCCGGCATCGACGCGTCGACGATCACGTCGGACGGCGAGTGGAAGTTGGTGATGCCGCGCGCGGAGTCGACCATCGCGAGCTCCGGGCGGGTCTCGTGGCAGCGGTGGATGTCCTCGATGATCTCGTCGCGCTGCGAGGCGGGCAGCTTCTCGATCTTGTCGTAGAGGTCGCTCATGCCGTTGTTGACGTTGACGCCGAGCTCGTCGAACAGCTTCTGGTGCTTGGCGAACGCGTCCTTGTAGAACACCTTCACGGCGTGGCCGAACACGATCGGGTGGCTGACCTTCATCATGGTGGCCTTGACGTGGAGCGAGAACATCACGCCCGTCTCGTAGGCGTCCTGCATCTGCTCTTCGTAGAAGTCACACAGCGCCTTGCGGCTCATGAACATGCTGTCGATGACGTCGCCGTTCTCGAGCTTGACCTCGGGCTTGAGGACCAGGGTCTCACCGCTCTCGGTGGTGAGCACCATCTTGACCCGCCGGTCCTTGTCCAGCGTCATCGACTTCTCGCCGTGATAGAAGTCGCCGTGCTTCATCGTGGCCACATGCGTGCGGGAGGCCTGTGACCACTCGCCCATGCTGTGCGGATGCTTGCGCGCGTACTCTTTGACCGCCTTCGGTGCGCGACGGTCCGAGTTGCCCTGTCGTAGAACAGGGTTGACCGCACTGCCGAGGACCTTGGCGTAGCGCTCCTTGATTTCCTTCTCTTCGTCTGTCTTGGGGTCGCCGGGGTAGTCGGGAAGGTCGTAGCCCTTGGCGCGCAGCTCCTTGATGGCCGCCAGCAGCTGCGGTACCGAGGCACTGATGTTGGGCAGCTTGATGATGTTCGTCTCGGGCAGCTGGGTCAGCTCGCCGAGTTCGGCCAGGTTGTCGGGCACCTGCTGCTCGTCGGTGAGCCGGTCACTGAACTCGGCGAGGATGCGCGCGGCCACCGAGATGTCGGTGGACTTGACGTCGATACCGGCGGCAGAGGCGAAGGTGCGGACCACGGGAAGGAAGGCAAATGTCGCCAGCAGCGGCGCCTCGTCGGTCAGCGTGTAGATGATGGTCGGCTGCTCAGCGCTCATGTTCTGCTGTCTCCCGGCTTTGGTCTGCTGGTCTGGCGTCAGTTTCGAAGAGCTGTGACCCTTCTGGCGCAGACTACCGAACGTGGGATGGCCCACGGAGGGTCAGCCGGGGCATCGCCCCCGTCACGGTGCCGTCACAGTTGGGACAGCATTGATCGCGGAACGCGGTTCCGCGCTGGTGTGTCGATACATTCACCGCCATGAACCCTGCCTCGCCCCGTTTGCTGATGTACTGCGCTTCGGTCGCGGTGGCGGGATTGACGGTCGCGGGCTGCTCGTCGCCACCGGCGCCGGAGGCCCCGGCCCGCGCGGCCGACACCGGGGTGACGGGGACACCGGCGGACTGGACGGCCGCGGTGTGCCGGGACACCGCGGACACCGGGACAGCGACCCGCCACACCGTGGCGGGACAGTCGTGTGTGCCCGTCGACGGGGACGGCGTCGTGCACTTCGACCACTTCGAGTCCGCGTCGGCGATGGATTCGGTGTTGTCGTGGACGCCGTCGCCGCACGTCGCCACGACCGTGGTCGACGGTCGCCCGATGGCCATCTGGACACCGTCGGGCGAGGCCGAAGACCTCGCCCCGCTGGACCGCTTCGGATTCCAGGTCGTCTCCTACCGATCGGCGGCACTGCAGCGCCAAATCGAGGACCCGCCGGCGTCGCTGCCACCGGGACAGATCGTGGAACTGCCGCCCAACGAGGTCGGCTATGTGGTGGTGCAGACGACGTCTGGCGACATCCAGTGCATCGTCGAGAACGCGTTCGTCGGATGTCAGAGCGACGGTGCCGGTTGGCCGCAGCACGCCGACGGCAGCGGGCCCTATCACGGGGTGCGGATCAACGCCGACGGCACCGGTTCCTACGTCGACGGCAATCTCGGTGCCGCCGAGCCCACCACGCTGACCGGACCCGCTTATCGCGCGATGGGTTGGACGATCACGCCGACGCCGACCGGGCTGCGCTTCACCAACGACCGGACCGGACGCGGCGCGGTCGTCGGGACCGACCTCGTCCGGCCCTTCTGAGAGACGCGCCGAGTTACCGGTGGGGCGAAAGCCGCCACTGCTTCAAGGTCGACGTTTATGGTGCTCTGGTGGGCACCAAATTGTTAGCCAACGGCCGCGGCCGGTGGCTGGCCGTGGCGGTGTCTCTGGTCGCCTCGGCAGGCATGGTCTACGCGCAGACCGCGGTGCCGGCGCGGGTTCCCGAACCGGTGACCGCACCGTCCCCGGCCCCGGTGGCTGCCCCTCCGGGCGCGCCCGCCGTTCCTGTCCCGACTGAGGCCGAACTGCTGGCCGCGAGCGCGCCCGTCGACGCACGGGTGTTCGACTTCGCGTTGCCCGCCGGCGTGACACCCGAGGGTGGATTGCAGGTCAAGACCATCTGGGCCGCACGTGCCATCAGCATGATGTTTCCTGAGATCAAGACGATCGGTGGGTACCGGCAGGACCCCTTGAAGTGGCACCCCAACGGCCTGGCGATCGACGTGATGATCCCGAACCACAACAGCGACGAGGGCATCGAGTTGGGCAACCAGATCGCCGGGTTCGCGCTGGCCAACGCGAAGCGGTGGGGCGTGCTGCACGTAATCTGGCGTCAGGGCTTCTACCCCGGCATCGGCGCCCCGAGCTGGACCGCCGACTACGGCTCGGAGACCCTCAACCACTTCGACCACGTGCATATCGCCACCGACGGCGGCGGTTACCCCACCGGCGACGAGACCTACTTCATCGCATCGATGCAGCGGTAACCGTCACACCGCCACGGTGGCCGGACCGCACGTCAGCATCTCGACCGTGCCGCACAGCAGCGCGGTGCCGGTGTCGCCCGGGGCGTCGGGAGTGAACACTGTCGGCGGCGGGGCGGGCGGCCACAGCGGGAAGATGCTCGCTCCCGTCACCCCGGTCAACCGCGCGACGATCTGCGCGACGATGTTGGTCGCCACGTAGAGCACGTCGGTGAGCAGACGCACCGGCGCGATCGCCACCTCGGCGATCAGACTGACCAGGAAGATCTCCATGTCGGCGATCGCCTGCAGGCCTGAGGTCAGGGAGACCGAGAGGTTCTGCACGTAGTACGGGATGAACCCGGCGATCGTGCGGGCGCCCAACGCGATCTGCGTGCCGATGTCGGGATAGCCGTACTTGTCGATCGCGTCGATCAGCGCCTCGTTGAGCGCGGCGTCGGGGTCGGGACCGACCGGGACCACTGTGCCGCCCTTGCCGAGCATCGACGATCCGTCGAAGCCGTCCGGGCTGTCCAGACCGAACAGCGACAGCACCGTCGGGGTGACGTCGACGATTTCGTACTGCAGGTTCATCGCCCCGCTGGTGAACGCCGGATGGTTGTAGGCGACGACGAAAGTCGATGTCTCGTCCGGTGATTGGAAGCCGTGGCCGAGACCTTTCTGCGGCTGGTGGCCGTGATCGGTGACCATCAGAATGGTCCAGGGTTCCGGGGAGGCGGCGATCTGCGCGAGGATCAGGCCGAGATTCTTGTCGAAGTTCTCCAGCGCGATCTCGTACTCTTCGCTCGCGCCGCCGTAGGTGTGGCCGTTCTCGTCGACACCGACGAAGTAGCTGAAGAGGAAGTTCGGGACCGCGAGATTGGCGCCGGCGATCTGCGCCACCGTGGCCTGCCCGACCGCGTCGTCGGTGGCCAGCCAGTCCGGGTCGTCGGGTTCCTGGTTGACGTTGATGACCAGGTCGGCGCCGAGCGTGCCGGTGTCGGCGATCGCGGAGATGACGTTCCAGTTGGCGATCGAGATCGTCTGGATGCTCGCGTCCTGCGTCTCGATCAACTCGAAGACGGTGGGGAACTTGTCGTAGGTCCACGGGGTGAAGACGTTGTTGATGACGCCGGTGCGCTCTCCCCACACGCCGGTCAGGATTGATGTCCACGAGGGGTTGGACACGGTGGTGTGGCCGACGATGCTCGCCGGCGCAGTGGTGCTGTCCCCGATCAGGCTCAGGAAGTGCGTCATGTCCGGGTTGGTCAGCACCCGCCTGAGGTTGACGCCGTCGACGCCGATCACCAGGACGTTCTCGGCGATCGCCTGCGCATTGACCTGACCCGCAACGTCGTTTGCCGCCCGCAGCGCCGCGTTGCGCTCCAACTCGTCGCGCACCGCGCCCATGGCTGCCACCATCACCGGGGCCTGCAACGGCGTGCCTCGGCCCGGGCCTGCCGTGGGACTCAGCAGCGCGGAGACGAAGCTGCTCGCGAGCGTGGCGCGCTCCCGCGTCGGCGCGGACTTCGGAGCGCGTCGCTGCGGCGCGATCGTCGTCGTCCGGGTGGGCGGCGGTGCGACCGTGACCGGGTCGGTGACCTCCTGCTCGGGCGCAACGGCTGAGTGTGCGGCGGGTTCGACCGGGGCACTCGGCGGGTCGTCCCGCACTTCCGCGGCGGGTCGCTCCTGGGCCGGCTCGTCCGCGTCCGCGTCCGCGACGGCGGCGGTGCGGCTCTGCGCCCGCGTGATGACGGCGTCCTCGCCGGCCTCGTCGGTGTCACCCGCCGAGCGTTGCTGCTCGCGGGTCGACGTGGTGCGCTCCTCGGTGCGGCTCTCTCGCCGTTCGCTACGACGGTCGGTGGTGTCGCTGCTGCTCGTGCGCTCGCGGGCGGCCGAGGTATCGCGTTGCTGCGACGAATCCGACGTCGCCGAACCGGTATCGGAGGAACCGGTGTCGGCAAACGCGACCGACGGCACACTGCCGAGCGCGACCCCGACCCCGAGGGTCACCGCGAGGGCTCCGATCCGACCGATGTACTTGGCGTGATCCATGGCTCCCCCTCGGCGGGCGCGGGCGCGAACAGACGCGGCCTGGCGGCGATGACAAGTGTGTGCTGACGCGTAAATTACGCGGTCTGCGACCTCGACACGCCCAGTTCCGCCAGGTTGGCAGCGCCCGTCACTTTTCGTTACCAAACGCCTCACCCATCGTTATGGAGAAACGCGGCGACGTTGCCGCCGCGTTCGCCGCCGGTGCCCCACCATGGCTGCAAACCGTGTGTGTATTGGGAGGACGACATGCGCCAGCCGGAGGCCGTTCTGGGGGCTGCGATGATCTGCGTGCTGGTGGCAGGTTGCGGCAGTTCGATCGGCAACGCGGAGTCGATCACGCCGACCCGAACCGTGATCCCCCGCCCCCTGGTGGAGCGGGAACTGCCCGAATTGTTGCTCAGTGCAACCGAAATCGACAGCGAGATGGGAACGACGGGTATGGCGCCGACCGGGTCGGCGACCACACTGGCCGACACCAGCGCCTCCATGGCGCCGCGCGAATGCCTGGCCGTCGATGCGGCCGCCGAAGCGCTCGTGTACGCCGACAGCGGGTACCGCGCCTCCCTGGACGAGAGCTTCAACAACGGCGACGATTTCACGCACTACCTCAAGCAGGCGGTGGTGCTCTTCCCGCTCGTGGAGCAGGCTCAAGCGTTCTTCGACGCCTCAGCGCAGCAGTGGCCCGCCTGCCGGCACTACACCCATCTGCAGAGCGGCACGGAGTGGACGCCCGGTCCGATCTCGAACGCCGACGGCATGCTCAGCGTCGTGGCGATGCAACAGGACGCTCGCGCCGGCGGCTGGGGTTGCGGTCGTGCGTTGGCGGTGCGCAACAACGTCATCGTCGATGTCAACACGTGCGCGGCCGCCCCAGGTGACACGGCGGTGCGCATCGCGCGACGGATCGCCGACAACGTATCCGCGCAGTGGTAGGGCGGCATTAGTACATCAAAAGATGTACTATCGGGCGAGTGAGCACCCTCGTCGAACAGGATGCGCTGGCCCGTTTCGGGCACGCGCTGTCGGACTCCACGCGCACCACGATTCTCCTGACGCTCCGAAGTGGACCCGCGTACCCGGCCGACCTGGCCGAGCGCATCGGCATCTCCCGCCAACTCTTGTCGAATCACCTTGCCTGTCTTCGTGGTTGCGGGCTGGTCGTGGCGGTGCCCGAGGGTCGACGGATGCGCTACGAACTTGCCGACACCCGCATCGGGCGGGCGCTGGACGACCTCGTCGGGCTCGTCCTGGAGGTCGATCCGGCCTGCTGCACCCCGGACGGTTGCTGCTGATGTCGGCGCCGTCACCGACTCGCCGCGCGGTCCTGACGGCGCGGATCCGGTGGTTCGTCGCCGCCACCATCACCTACAACGTCATCGAAGCCGTCGTCGCCCTGTCCGAGGGTGCCCGGGTGTCGTCGTCGGCGCTAATCGGGTTCGGACTGGATTCGGTCATCGAGGTGTCCTCGGCGGCGGCGGTGGCGTGGCAGTTCTCCGCCGCCGACCCGGAGCGACGCGAGAAGACCGCACTGCGCATCATCGCCTTCGCCTTCTTCGCGTTGGCGGCCTATGTGGCCGTGGATGCGCTGCGGTCGCTGTTCGGCATGGGCGACGACGCGGGGCACTCCCCGATCGGTATCGGCCTGGCCGCGCTGAGCCTGCTGATCATGCCGGTGCTGTCCTGGGCGCAGCGTCGTGCCGGACGGGAGTTGGGATCGCTTTCGGCAGTGGCCGATTCGAAGCAGACGCTGCTGTGCACCTACCTGTCGGCTGTGTTGCTGGTCGGCTTGGTGCTGAACAGCCTGCTCGGGTGGTCGTGGGCCGACCCAATGGCCGCGCTGGTGATTGCGGGCATCGCGGTCCGGGAAGGCCTCGAGGCGTGGCGTGGGGACAGCTGTTGCGCTACACCGTGCACGTGAATCGGTGTGATCGCTCGGTCGATTCGTCGGGAAAGTCCGCGCACCGCGCGAACAGGTTGACGTTGATCAGGGCGAAGAACCCGTTGATCAGCCGGTCGAACACCGACGGCGTCGGTGTCTGCGCGGGCAGGACGTAGCCGCGCGCCGGCCCCTCGTCGGTCGGGATGTCGAGCACCACTGCGCCCGGCGCACCCGGATCCCCATAGATTCCGGTGCGGGTCTGCGAGTCATAGACGCGACCTGCATACATATCGGTGAGCCAACCTTCGGTGAGCACGTGCACAGCTTCGACGTTGTGTGCCTTCGACGCGCCGAAGAACAGCGACACGATCAGCTGCGGAATGCCGAACAAGGTCGAGCTGCGGAAGGCATCGGAGTGCGCGCCGCCGACCAGTTGGACGCCGTTGAACTGCCCTGGACGCTTCTCGCTGAACACCGCGTTGGCGCTGCCCTGTGAATTCAGCATGTTCGGTTCGGCCGCGATGTTCAGCACCGGGATTTCGTCAGACAGGACCTCGAGGGCATTCCTCAGCGCCCCTCCGGTCCGCGCCCCGCCGAGTGCGGACACCTCGTAGAGAAGCACACCCACCATGTCGGATCTTTCACCCGCCGAGGCGGACTGCCAGTAGTAGCGGGCCGCAGCCACCGCCAGTGAGGCCCCGGCCGACTGCCCGGTGAACACGAACTTCTCCGGCAGGGTGCCGTCGTAACCCGCCGCTCGCGCGCTGGCCAGCAGCGCAGCACGGTCGCCTGCGAACAGTTGCGCCACCGCCAGCTGCATCGGTTCCCCGCTGGCCGCGCAGGCGTCGCACGCGAAGATGTTGCTGGTGATCGACGGAGCCACGACGATCGCGTTGTTGCGCTCGGCGAGCTCGCGCAGCGTGACGTTGTAGAACCCGGCGCGGGCGGGGAAACCGTGCTGGAAGTAGATGAACTTCTCGGGTTCCCGCTCGGTCGGGTAGTACCAGTCCGCGTCGGCGGTGTACCCGTCTCCGCAGTCGATCTCCAGGCGGGATCGCCCGGCGGTCACGGTGCTGCCCGGCGGAACCGACGGCGGAAAGTCGACGAGACGCGTGGTCAGGTCGAACGAGCCGACGACGTTGAGCAGTGTCGGTCGCGGCCTCGGCGCCGACACGTCCGCCGTCATGGCGAATTGCGCTGTCGTCGGAACGCTCACCTCCGTGTCGGCCGTGTCGGCCGGGTCGGGCGCGGTGACGGTGAGTTCGTCGCGTGCCGTCCTCGCGGCTTCTGCCCGCTCCCGGTTGCGCGCGCGGGATTCCGACACGTCGGCGGGGTCAGCCGCCGGGGTAGCCGACACTTCTGCCGAGATGGGTGCCGAGGCCTCCTCGGCCTCCTTCACATCGCCTGTTTCGTCGTCCGTGTCGTCCTCGGCGGGTTCGTTCGCTGTGAATACCGAGCGAATTCGGGTCTCGACGAGATCGTCGGTTTCGCCGACGGGTTCGTCCCGTTGGGCGACGTCTCTGGTCGATCTTCGCGTTCCGCGATCTTCACGCGCGCTGGGTCTTTGAGCCTCAGATGTGGCGTCCTGACGCGATGCGGGCGCCTGCGAAGATGTCGCACTGTCGGTCCCGGAGTCCTCCGCGAATGCCGGAGCGGCACCTGTGAGCACGCCGACCGACATCCCGGTAGCCAGGACGCCTGCGCTGACCCATCCGACAACTCGACCGTCCATGCCGTCCCCCGTTCGCCGGTACAGCAAACTGTAGACCCTCGCCTCGAAGATTCGAAGGACTTCGGCCGGATCCTGATCGACACTGACAGTAGGCGATAGCGACGTCATCGCTCGGTGCGCAGCGTTCCAGCACCGTCAGTTTCAGCTACTCCCGCCGAACTGCGTGGGTGGGCGGATCGTGTCGGCCCTCGTCGCCGGTAACTAGGCTGGTTCCGTGGCTGAGTCGATGGCAACGAAGCGCAGCGCCGATGCGGTGGCGAAGTTCCTTGCCGCCCAGAGGTATACGCGTGCGGAGATCTTCGCCGACCCTTCTCCGGTACCTGCCGAGGCCGGCGCGCACGGTTGGTGGTTCCGGGAGATTCCGGCAGACATCGACGTGTCCGGCTGTGAGCAGCGCGACGGGTGGACGCTGCTCTACGTCGGTATCAGCCCGAGCCCGCCGCGGGAGGACGGAAAGCCACAGAAGCCGGGCGATCTGCACAAGCGCATCCGGTATCACTTCGGCGCCGGCCGCGCGAGTGCCGACGGCTCGACTCTGCGCAAGTCACTCGGCGTCCTGCTTGGCCCGCAGCTCGGGTTCGCGTTGCGCCGCGTCGGATCAGGTAAGCGTCAGAGCTTCGCCGGCGGCGAAGCCGTCCTGACGCATTGGATGGCCGACAACGCTGCGGTGTCGTGGGTGCTGCACCCTGAGCCATGGCATCTGGAAGCCAAGCTGTTGCAGGCACTGAATCTGCCGCTGAACTTCCAGGGCAACGACCGCAACGCGTTCGCCCCGACACTGAAGAAGTTGCGGCGCGACGCCGCGGCGAAGGCCGCCAAGATGCGCGTGCTGGCGGAGTGGTCCGGATGAGCTATTTGCGCGAAGGTTAATTTCGTCCTACCGTTGCTGCGGATCGAGAAGCAACAGGGGGATCCATGGTTCGCAACTTTGTCGCCGCGGCAGCACTTGCCGGGGCGTTATCGGTGATTTCGGCGCCGATGGCAGGCGCGGCGCCGTTCAAGAACTGCACCGAAGCCCGGGACGCCGGCTACACCAACATCCCAGCCACCTCGGAGTATTACGGTTCGCACCTGGATCGGGACAGCGACGGGATCGGCTGCGAAAGCTAGCCAGCTTCTGGTGCGCCTCAGCGCATCAGCGCGACGGCGACAGTACGCGCTTCCCTGGCCAGCGCCGCGCACATCGTGTTGAGGTTGACCACACCCAGCACGTTGCCGGAAATGAACCGGCACGCGTTGCCGGTGCCGGCAGGGGCGGACCATCGCGGTGAGAAGGCGTAGGCACCGCACACCGGCCAGGCGCCGAGTCCTTGCGTGCGCAGGACGCGCTCGGCGACGAGGATCTGATGCTCACGCGGCGCCTTCTCCGGCGAACCGACACCGCCGTGCTCGCGCCACGTCGCCGGCAAGAACTGCAGTCCGCCGTAGAAGCCGTTGCCGGTATTGATCGACCAGTTCCCGCTGGACTCGCAGTGCGCGATCGCATCCCAGTTCACCGTGTCGGCGCGCGCACTCGGCGCGGCGACCGTCGACATCGCCGACAGGGCGATCGCGATCAGCGCGATGCCCCATCCCCTGACCATCTGCACGGTTCATCCCCTTCAGCCGCCGAATGGTGACCGTTATTGTTACCGCTGATATCGCAGTGAACAGTGAGAAAACTGTGATGGTTGTTCTCAAACTTGGTTAGGGCGGTCAGACTCCGTACCGCTGGATGAACCAGTCCCGGACGGCACTTTCCAGTGTCGCCGCGAGCTCCCGCTTCGCTCGATGCTGTTCGCGGTCGACGGAGGCGCACTGCTGGCCGACTTCTTCGAGCACCGCGGCCTCGTCGATCGTGGTCAGCGCGCCGTCGCGCATCACCCACCGGCCGCCGATCATCACATCGCTGATGGTGTCGGGGCGTGCCCGCGCGACCAGCAACTCGATCTCGCCGACGCCGTCGAGTTGGAACGGGTGGCGCAGCTTGTTCTGGTCGAACAGGACCAGGTCGGCCGGCGCACCGGCAGTGATGGTGCCGAGGCCACTGCCGAACCCGGTGGTCCTGGCCCCACCGACCGTGGCCATTGCGAAGACCTGCTCAGCGGAGATCCGGCGCCGCGACACACCCGGTTCGCGGTTCACGGTGTAGATCAGTCGCATCTCCTGGATCATGTCGCGGTCATCGTTGATGCCGGCCTCGTCGATCCCGATGCCGACATTGATGCCGGCGTCGAGCACGTCGAGCAACGAGAGACGGCCACTGGACAACCGGAAGTTCGAACTGCAGTTGTTGCAGACACTGGCCCCGCTGTCGGCCAGCACGGCGATATCGGCGTCCTGCAACCACGTTCCGTGCCCGAGCGTGAGCCGGTCGCTGAGCAGACCGGAGTCGGAGAGGTACTCCAGCCGCCGTGCACCGGCTCTCGCGTCGAGGTACAGCGACTGGTAGATGGTCTCGAGGAAATGCAGGTGCACAGGGGCGCCGGTCTGCGCCGACACCTCACCGATGCGTCCCAGGCCCTCATCGCTGAGCCAGTGGAAGTTGCACGGGCCGAGCTGAATTGCGGTCAGCGGCTCGCCGGCGTACTTGTCGGTCAGAGTGTAGAAGTCGGTGATCTTGTCCTCCAGCGGTGACCGAAAGAACTCGACCAGGTCGGTGAACCATGCGTGGGTGTTGTCGGGCAATACCGCCAGGAGTTCGAGGTCGTCGTCGTGGATGAAGAAGTTCTGGTCGCGGACCAGCTTCGCGTAGGAGACGCGCATGCCGATCTGCGAATAGGTATCGAGGACCGCCCGACTGGCCGCCAGCGGGTCGGCGGCGTCGGTGTCGTACCAACCTTGAAGGTGTGCGACGGTGGTGACGCCACTGCGGATCATCTGGATCGCCGAATACGCGGTGTCGACGCCGAGGTCGATCTCCGGGTTGGCCGAGCGGGCGGCGATCCAGGTTTCCAGCGGGGAATCCGGGGATCCGAGCTGCACGGGTGTCACGCCGACGTGATGGTGACCGTTGACAAAGCCTGGTGTCAGCAATGAGTTCGAGAAACGTTCCGGAGTCACCTCGGGGTACCTGTCGCACACGGAGCGGGCAGGCCCGACCTCAGTGATGATTCCCGCTTCGATCACCACCGCTCGCTCGGAGACGCAGGAAACGTCTCGAGTTACAGGATCAGCGGTGATCACCGCGCGCGGGATGAGGATCGAAGGCATGTCCCGATGCTAAACCGGCGCCGCCGCGGTCGGCAGCGCAGCGCGACGTACTCGACTGTGCCCCAGAGTATTTGGAGAATCGGACGCCTCACTGATGGAAACGTCGTCGTAACGATCCCGAAACCGCACAGGTGTAGGGCGGTTCAGTCGATCCCGCGGGCGATCAGGGCCTCACTGAAGTTGTCGGCCGCGCGAAGTGCCGCCACGAGGACCGGGACGACGACGACCCGCGGTGAGATCCGCAGTCCCCGCGCCCGGCGGGCCTCGTCGACCTGTCGGATGATCTCCACCAGCAGCGGGATCGACCGGATGGTCAGGGCCAGCGCGATGGCGACCTGCCGGACCGGGAAGCCGAACCGCGCCAGGGGTGCCATCGCCCGAGTCGCCGCCTCGAGCATGTCGGTTGTTCGGGTCGTCAGCGTGACGAGCACTGCCAGGCACACCGCGAGCAACAGCACCCCACACACCACGAGCGCGCGTTGCCAGTCGGTGAGCAGCACCTGCAGCACGAAGATGAATCCCACCACCCAGAACACTTGGCGCAGTTGGCCGATCACCACCCGTGGGGATAACCGTGCCGAGACGACTGCGAGCGTCACGACCGCGGCGGCGACACCGAGCCGCACCGGGGTGTCCACGACGACCGTGATCGCGACGATCAACACGCCCAAGCCGAGCAGTTTGGTCCCGGCCGGCAACCGGTGCAGCCACGACCGCCCCGGCCGGTACTCCCCCAACACCGTCATGACATCAGCCGCCGGTAGGCGGGCAGTGCGACGCCCGGCACGTCGTCGGCCACCACCCGGCCGTCGTCGAGCACGATGACCCGCTCGGCGTCACCGGCCAGGTCCAGGTCGTGGGTGACCAACACGAGCTGGGTGTCCAGCGACGCGAACGCGGTCCGCAGCATCCGCGAGTTGCGCAGGTCCAGCAAGGTGGTCGGCTCGTCGGCCACGATCACGGAGGGCTCGGTGACCAGCACGGTCGCCAACGCCAGCAACTGCTTCTGGCCTCCGGAGAGCAGGTGGGCTGGCTGATCCGCGTGACCGGCCAGACCGAACCGGTCCAGCGCTGCAGCCACTCGCTCGGCCCGGGTCCGCCGGTCCAGCGGTAGTCGCGACAGTGACAACTCGACGTCCTCGGCGACGGTCGGCATGAGGATCTGACGGTCCGGGTCGGTGAACACGAACCCCACCAGTCGGCGCACCCTCTTGGTCGCGCGCCTGGTGTCCAGGCCGTGGACACGCACCGATCCCCGATCCGGAAGGACAAGCCCGTTGAACAGCCTTGCCAGCGTGGACTTTCCGCTGCCGTTGGCGCCGACGATGGCGATCCGGCGTTCGGTGAGCGTCAGCGAGACGTCCCGAAGGACAGGACGGTCGCCGAACGCGTGCGAGACACCGTCGACGACGATCGCGTCCGGTGGATCGTCACTCATCGCTGCGGGCCGGCCGCCACGGTCGAATGAGGCCCGGCCGGGCGCGGTGGACCTGTGCGGCGACGTAGGCGCACACCACGGCTTTGACGATGTCGCCCGGAACGTAGATGCCGTTGGTGGCCAGCGCCGCCCACCAGGTCAGGTCGGTGCGCACCATCAGACCGATCGTCCCGAACAGATAGATCACACCCATGCCGCCGACGATGTTGATGACGATGCCCCACAGCACCCGGTAGCGCGGCATCATCAGCGCGGTCAGCGCACCGATCACCACGACGGCCGGTAACCAGCCGAGGAAGAACCCGGCGGTCGGCGAGGACAGCGACACCAGCCCGGTGCGGCCGCCGGCCAGGATCGGCAGACCGGCGATGGCCAGAATTGCGAACAGGGCGATGGCCAGCGCACCCTTGCGCGGCCCGAGGATGGACCCGGCGAGCATCACGCCGAGGGTCTGCAGGGTGATCGGGACACCGGTCGGTCCGAGGGTCAACGTGCCGGGCAGACCCAGCGCGGCCAGCAGTCCGGCGAACACCGCCGCCTGCGTCAGGTCGCGCCACTCGAGGCCGCCGACGCGAGTGGTGTCGGCGTGCTCGGGCGTCTCGCGGTTCACCCGGGGATTATCGGCGACGACCCGCTACGAAAGGTAATCGGGTCATCCGGCACCAGGAAGTCCCTACAGTAACGACAGGACGACCTGGAGAGGTGACGTGTGACTTCGATTTCCGGCCCCGGAATGCCCCAGCGTCGAGTAGTCCACGTCGGCACCGGCATGACCGGAACCGTCGCGTTGCGCGCGATCATCGACGACCCCGCGCTGGAACTCGTCGGAGTCAAGGTGTCCTCACCGGAGAAGGTCGGGACCGACGCCGGCCGGTTGTGCGGGCGTCCCGATGTCGGTGTCGCGGCCACCGGCGACATGGCCGCGATCCTGGAGGTCGATCCGGAGTGCGTGGCTTACTGTGCGACGGCCGTCCGACGCGAAGAGGACGCCATCGCCGACATCGTCGGCTACCTGGAAGCCGGCATCAACGTGGTCACGATCTCCGCGATTCCGATGGTGTATCCCAAAGCCGCCCCGGCGAATTGGCGCGAACCGATCGAACAGGCCGCCCGCACCGGTGGGGCCTCGTTCTATGCGACCGGGTGCGAACCCGGCTTCGTGAGTTTGAACCTGCCGACCGCGCTGTTGGCCGGTGCGGGTGTGGTCGACGCATACCGGATGGACGAGTACGCCCTCGACCTCGACTTGGCCTATCCCATATGGGAGGTGCTGCACGAATCGATGGGTTTCGGCAAGCCGGACGGTCACGTCCCGATCCGTATCGCGGTGGGCAAGGTCAACAACGACTGGGAACCGGTGGTGCGCTACATCGCCGACACGCTGTCGGTTCCGGTCGACGAAGTAGCTCTGGACTGGGAGACGATCCTGGCGCCCCAGGATCTCGACACCGCGCTGGGCGTCATCCCGGCGGGCACGATCTGCGCGCACCGTTGGCAGCTGGCCGCGATGTGGGGGGACCGACCGGTGGTCGCTGTTCAGTACTTCGCGACAGTGAGTTCGACGCCGTGGCCGGACGCGTGGCCGCGACCGGCCCAACCCGGCCAGGGCGGGATGGTGTTTCGCATCGAGGGCTCCCCCAACATGACGCTCGACCTTCGGCTCGATCCGACGCCCGGCGAGAAAACCAACCCCGGCGTCGCCGCGACGGCGATGGCGGCGGTCAACGCGATTCCCGCGGTCATCGACGCGGCACCCGGTGTCGTGCAGACACCACTTGCGGGGCCCGCGATCGCGACGCGACAGACGCGTGTCTGAGAACCGGCGATTGACCGCAAAACTGCCTGCCCGCCATCGCAGTAGTCCATTCTGATACCGAGCCCGCCGACATACGAATGGAGTATGTGAATGCGACGCAGTAGAACTGCCTTTCTGGGTGCGGTGGGTGTGAGCGTCACACTGTTTGCCGCCTCCACCGGCGGCGTCGCCGACGCCTCCCCGGATCCCCACGAAATGACGATGGTCAACGTCGTCAAGGTCGAGGGCATCCCCTGGTTCGACCACATGGCCGTAGGTGTCGAGAACTTCGCGAAGCGCACCGGCGTCCACACGAGCCAGGAGGGAGCAGACGATACCGATGCGCAGAAGCAGGCTCAGCTCATCGCGGAACTGATACCGCGCCGGCCGACGGCCATCACCGTGGTGCCCAACTCGGTCGCTGCGCTGGAGGACGTTCTCGGTCAGGCTCGCGCCCAAGGCATCACCGTCGTCTCCCACGAGGCCACCGGAATTCAGAACGCCGACATCGACATCGAGGCCTTCGACAACGTCGCCTTCGGCAGGCAGACCATGCAAAGCCTCGCCCAGTGCATGGGCGGGCAAGGTGACTACGTGCAGTTCGTCGGGAGCGGGACCATGACGACGCACATGCAATGGGTGGACGCCGCACACGGCATGCAGCTGGCCGAATTCCCCGGCATGACCCGCCTCGAAGGCCCGGTCGAAACCGCCAACGATGAGCCGACCGCGTACGCGAAGGCCAACGCGCTGCTGGCGAAGTACCCGAATATCAAGGGTTTCCAGGGCGCGTCGAGTGCCGATGTACCGGGCATCGCGCGGGCCGTACGAGATGCGGGCTTGCAGGACCGGACATGCGTGATGGGAACAGCGGTCCCCTCCGTGGCATCGACGTACTTCACCGACGGCTCGATCGACAGGATCTTCTTCTGGGATCCGGCGATGGCCGCGGAAGCGCAGCTGCAGATCGCACTGCTGCTCGCGCAAGGCCAGAAGATCGAGGCGGGCACGAATCTGAACGTCCCCGGCTACGACTCGCTGACCAAACTCGACGGCTACGACAACGTCTTCGTCGGAGATGCCGCGCTGCAAGCCGACGCCACCACCGTCTCGCAGTTCACCTTCTGACATCGCTTTCGGTAGAGCTGCCACTGGTACGCACAAGCAGCCCGCCCGCGCGGGAGATACCTCCACGGTGGACACTAGGACGTGGCCCTTTCTGCGACAGTGTTCAAGGTCGAACTTGGCGTTTCCGATGTCGATCACGGGTACTACGCCGATCACACACTGACCGTGGCTCGTCATCCCAGTGAGACCGATGAGCGGATGGTGGTGCGGCTGTTGGCATTTGGGTTGCGCGCGCACCGGCTCGGTGACGTCAACGGCGAGTTGGCGTTCGGGCCGGGACTGTCCACGCCCGGCGTACCGGATCTGCGGCTCGCGGACTACACGGGCCGGATCCTGGAGTGGATCAATGTCGGCCAACCCGATGAACGCGTCTTGGGCAAGGCGGCCAGCCAGACCGAACAGGTGCTGCTCTTCCCGTTCGCCGCCGGCGTGGCCACCTGGTGGCGCACAGTGGGACCCAAAGTGGCGGGGCTGCCGAACCTGTCGGTCGTGCAGATCCCGCACGCACCGGTGCAGCAGCTCGCCCAGACTGTTGATCGACGGGTCTCGGCTCAGGTGATGATCATCGAGGGGCAGGTGACGATGACCATCGGCGGTGTCGACGTTACCTTCACGCCCGAGCCACTGAAGTAGACCCTGTCCGCGCCCCGCGGTTCAGGCTGCCTTACTCGCATCGCGCACCGTGCGCACGCACTTTCGAACACTTCCCATTCCGCGATATCGACATCGTTGGTCGGGCGTTGGCGCAGGCCGATGCGTGCGGCGTGGGATTGTGCCATCAACCCGCAGACCTGAATTCATCTGAATCCGGGTAGGACGCTGGCCACCTCGACTGCAAGCGGCCACGTTCGCCCACGCACCAGGCGGTTCGTCGACCTTCCAGTGCTCCTGCTCGGTCATCGCAAACCGTCGATCTCGGCCAGGCGCACACGACACCCGTAGACAGTCACGGGATGTGCCGGGTGGCCAACGTTTGGTACCTGTCGAAGGCCGGCACCAGCGTCAGGAACGCGCCGTGAATTACGAAGCGGCCTCTCGGCGGCGATTGCGTCTGTCACGGCGCCGAGGTGATCGATTGCCGTCATGAGCCCGTATGACGCGACGGCTGAGACGTTCCGGCCGTCCTTGTCGTCGCCAGCCGGGGCGCTGCGGGCCGCTGGCGTCGGGTAAACCTTCGTCCAGGGTGTGCCCACCGTCTCCAACCAGTGCACCACGTATCCCCGCCGCTGCTCGGGGGTCAGACTCCTCATCATGACGGATAGCGTGCACAACCACCTTCGCGTATTACAATGTATTACATTGGAGGTGTGTACGAGGCCGCCGACTGGACGCACCGCGGCGACTACATCGGCAAACGCGGCCTCACACAGCTACACGCTAACTAAGCCCTAGCTGTTCTTCACGGGTAGGTTGTGAACGCGTAGGCGCTCGATTGGTGTCATTCCGCCGATGCCGGTGTGGGGTCGGTGGTG
>NZ_JBGGKT010000008.1:0-249882 GCF_041287115.1 Mycobacterium sp. pV006
CTGGACACACCCGCCCAACGCATGACCCAACTTCTTAGCCAAGCCGCCTAATCGTTGTCATAGCCACTTGACATCAAGGGCCTTTTGACGCGCGTGGAATGCAATTTCGGCGGGGGATTTAGCGGGTGCAGTTGGTGATGATCGAGTTCGAGTTCTGCGCGGCGAGCACGCTGCCGTTGGCGTCGGTGATGCTGCAGTTGAGCTGACCGCCCACGCTGGTGGCCGTCACCGAACTCAGCGTCACGCCGGGATCGAGCACCACGGTCTTCGACCAGGGCAGCGCGACGTTGACCTCGGTCTGCAGTGCGCCCTGCTGGTCGGTGTAGATGACGGTGACCAGGTCGAGCAGTGCGCGGTTGCCGGTGACGCGGTAGGTGACCGTGCCGGGGGCGGCTGACGCAGGTGGCGGCGCGGCCTGCGAAGGGGGCAGCACCGGGGCTGCGGTCGAGGGTGCGGGTGCCTCCGGGGTCGGGGTCACCGTCGTCACGGTCTCGGCGGGCAACGACTGCGTCGGCGGGGCGGCCACCGGCGGTGCGGGCGCGCGCGACGGGGCCGGTGCGGCAGCGCTCGGGCTGGGGGCCTCGGAGACGACGGTCGCCGACACCGAACCGCTGTCCCCGCCGCTGAGGATGGTGCTGGCCACGATCACTGCGACGAACAGGATCGCCCCGGCGACGCCGGCGATCCACATCCAGCGACGGTCGACACGTGCCTCGTCGATGTACTCGTCGTAGTCCTCGGCGGTGTCGTAACGCGGGTCGTCGTACCGGGGCTCGTCATAACGCGGGTAGACGTCGGTGTCCAGGTCGGAGTAGCCCTCGGGGTCGTCGAGGCGGGACCCGCCACGCGCGCTGCGGAGACGCTCGGTCGGCGTCAGCGAGTACGGAGAATATGCGGTGTATTGCCTGCTCATCCTGTTGTCCCAGTCGTGGCTTCCGGTTCTGACCCGATGCTAATGAGGCAAAAGTGACAGATGAGGCTGACGCGCTCCCTGGGCGGTCACGGTCGGGCCTCAGTTCGGTCGCCGCCGAATCGCGGCCGTTCGCCGACGGCTGAGGTGGCGGCGCGCCGGGAGCGCGCTGACGTCAACTAACCTGCTGAGGAAGAAGTGCGGACGACAACGGAAGGGTTTTCACCGTGGAGGTCAAGATCGGTGTCACCGACAGCCCACGCGAACTGGTTCTCAACAGCGCGCAGACGCCGGCCGAGGTGGAGAAGTTGGTCACCGATGCTCTGGACGCCGGCAGCGGGGTGCTGGCACTGACCGACGAGAAGGGTCGGCGCTTCATGGTGCCCAACGCCAAGATCGCCTACGTCGAGATCGGCCCCGCCGAAGCGCGCCGCGTCGGGTTCGGCGTCGGGCTCGACCCGGCCAAGACCGCCGGCTGAGACCGGTGCACCCGGTCCTGGGAACCCTAGGACCGGGTCAGCGGCACGTGTGACAACCCGCCCCAGATGAAAGCGACGGTGCCTTCCACGGCGTCGTCCTTGTCGATGGGGCGGTCGTTGTTGAGCCAGTACCGCGCCGAGTCGACGCTGATGCTGACCAGGCCCACCGCGATCATCCGCGCGCGGTGCGGCTCGAGACCCGAGTCGTGGCTGATCAGGTCGAAGACCGCATCCGTGCAGGATTCCGTGGCGACCTTGACCTGCGCGGCGACCTGCGGCTCGGTGACGTAGTCGTTCTCGAAGATCAGCCGGTAGCCCTGACCGTCGTGCTCGATGAAGTCGAAGAACGCCTGCACCGCCGCGCGGACGCGCTGCCGGTTGTCGGTGGTGGTCCGCAGGGCCTGACGCACGCCGGAGACCAGGTTGTCGACGTGGCGTTGCAGCACCGCCAGGTACAACTCCACCTTCGATGAGAAGTGCTGGTAGAGAACAGGTTTGCTGACACCGGCGCGTTCGGCGATCTCGTCCATGCCGGCAGCGTGGTAGCCGCGGTCGACGAAGACCTCGCTGGCGGCGGCCAGTAGCTGGCCGCGGCGCTCGTCACGGGGCAAGCGGTTACCGCGCCGCGCGGTGCCGGCACCGGAGCTACCGGTGCCGTTGGCGGGTTGTCCGCCCCGCCGCTGCGCCGTCTTGGCGAGTTCGCTCATCAGAACCTCAGATGTCACTGCCGGCGCGACCGGCGTCGTCAATTGTTCGCACTGACACTACTACTGATCGTGGTTCGCTCCTGTGAGGACGTGCTTTTCGCGGTCGGGGCGCGGCCCGCACCGATGTGCTGTGCGCCGGGTCGGTGGCGCGCCGGAGCCGTGCTGCGGCGCCGCTGTGTCATCCTGTTTCGGTGACCGGACAACTGGGTCCTGAGCGTCGCGGGGACGGTCGCGTGCCCGTGTTGCGCGACGAGTGGCGCGAGCCGCTGCGCGCACTGCGCGACCCCTTGGCCGAACAGCCCGGCCGCATCCGGTCCAACCGCGACGAACACAAGCGCTGGCGCAAACAGACCTGGCTCGGCCGCTTCGCCTCGACCTACGGATGGCGCGCCTATGCGCTGCCGTTGCTGGTGGTGTTGACCGTCGTCGTGATCTACCAGACGATCACCGGCACCAGCGTCCCGCCGCCGGTCGTCGACGAAGAAGGACCCGTGCAGGGTCCACCCACGCTCGGGGTCCCCAGCACCGAGATCGTCGGCGCGCCACCGCGGGGACTCACCGAGTTCGACGCCAACCTGCCCACCGGGATCCTGCCCGACGGGGGACCGTTCACCCCGGCAGGTGCCCGCACCTGGCACGTCGTCCCCGGCGCCGCTCCGCAGGTCGGCCAGGGCACCACGAAGGTCTTCACCTACACCGTCGAGGTCGAAGACGGCATCGACACCACCACCTACGGCGGCGACGAGGGCTTCGCGCGCATGGTCAGCGAGACGCTGGCCAACCCTAAGAGCTGGACGCACAACCCGCAGTTCGCGTTCGTCCGGGTCGACGCCTCCGCCGGGGTCGCGCCCGACTTCCGGGTCTCGCTGACCTCGCCGATGACCGTGCGCGACGGCTGCGGCTACCAGATCCAGCTCGAGGCGTCCTGCTACAACCCGCTCTTCGAGGGACTGCCCCGCGTGTTCATCAACGAGGCGCGCTGGGTGCGCGGCGCGATCCCGTTCCAGGGCGACGTCGGCTCCTACCGGCAGTACCTGATCAACCACGAGGTCGGGCACGCCATCGGCTACCAGCGCCACGAGCAGTGCGCCGAGAACGGGGAACTGGCGCCGATCATGATGCAGCAGACGTTCTCGACCAGTAACGACGACGCTGCCCGCTTCGACCCCGGCACCGTCGTCGCCGACGGCAAGGCCTGCCGGTTCAACCCCTGGCCGTATCCGATCGCCTGACAGGTGTCAGGAACGTCACCCGGCGGTGGCGCGGGAAGCTGTGACCCCTCATTGCTGTTGACCCCATTACCTGCTGAGATGGTTTCAACCGCCAACCAAGGAGAACTCGGTGTCATCCCCGTTGCCGCCGCTGGTCGAGCCAGCGGCCGAACTCACCCGTGAAGAGGTCGCACGCTACAGCCGCCACCTCATCATCCCCGACCTCGGTATGGACGGACAGAAGCGGCTGAAGAACGCGAAGGTCCTCGTCATCGGGGCCGGCGGGCTGGGTTCGCCGACGCTGCTCTACCTGGCCGCCGCCGGTGTGGGCACCATCGGCATCGTCGAGTTCGACGTCGTCGACGAGTCCAACCTGCAGCGCCAGATCATCCACGGCCAGGCCGACATCGGCCGCCCCAAGGCGCACAGCGCGCGCGACTCGATCCTGGAGATCAACCCGCTGGTGGACGTCCGCCTGCACGAGTTCCGCCTGGAGCCCGACAACGCGGTCGATCTGTTCAAGCAGTACGACCTGATCCTCGACGGCACCGACAACTTCGCCACCCGCTACCTCGTCAACGACGCGGCGGTCCTTGCCGGCAAGCCCTATGTGTGGGGATCGATCTACCGGTTCGAGGGCCAGGTCTCGATCTTCTGGGAGGACGCGCCCGACGGCCTGGGCCTGAACTACCGCGACCTGTATCCCGAGCCGCCGCCGCCGGGCATGGTGCCCTCCTGCGCCGAGGGCGGTGTGCTGGGCATCCTGTGCTCGTCGATCGCCTCGGTGATGGGCACCGAGGCCATCAAGCTGATCACCGGCATCGGGGAGCCGCTGCTGGGCCGGCTGATGGTCTACGACGCGCTGGACATGACCTACCGGACCATCAAGATCCGCAAGGACCCGTCGACGCCGAAGATCACCGAGCTGATCGACTACGAGGCGTTCTGCGGCGTGGTGTCCGAGGACGCCGCGCAGGCCGCTGCGGACTCCACGGTCACGCCGCGCGAACTGCGCGAGATGCTGGGGTCCGGCAAGAAGTACGCGTTGATCGACGTCCGGGAGTCCGTCGAGTGGGACATCAACCACATCGACGGCGCCGAGCTGATCCCGAAGTCCGCGATCGAGGCCGGCGACGGGTTGGCCAAGCTGCCGCACGACCGGGTTCCGGTGCTGTACTGCAAGACCGGTATCCGCTCGGCGGAGGCGCTCGCGGTGGTCAAGAACGCCGGTTTCAGCGACGCGCTGCACCTGCAGGGCGGCATTGTGGCGTGGGCCAAGCAATTCGAACCCGACATGGTGATGTACTGACGCAGGGTCGCCGCCCGTTGCGCTTACGCTGATGCCGTGACCGCAGAGCGACCACCAGAGCATGTCCTCATGGCTTTCGGGCTGTCCGGGGTGCAGCCGGTGCCGTTGGGCCCCAGCTGGGAGGGCGGCTGGCGTTGCGGTGAGGTCGTCCTGTCGATCGTGCCCGACCATGCCCGAGCCGCGTGGTCGGCGAAAGTGCGCGAAACCCTGTTCGTCGACGGGGTGCGCCTCGCGCGTCCGGTGCGCTCGACCGACGGTCGTTACGTCGTCGCGGGCTGGCGGGCGGACACCTACGTCGCCGGCACCCCGGAACCCCGTCACGACGAGGTGGTCTCGGCCGCGGTCCGGTTGCACGAGGCCACCGCGAAACTCGAACGGCCCCGGTTCCTGACGCAGCCGCCCGTCGCGCCGTGGTCGGACGTCGACGTGTTCACCGCCGCCGACCGCGCGGCGTGGGAGGACCGGCCGCTGCACTCGCTGCCGCCGGGTGCGCGGGTGGCGCCGTCGACCAGTGACGGTCAGAAGTCGATCGAGCTGATCAACCAGCTCGCCGGTCTGCGTAAGCCGACCAAGAGTCCGAGTCAGCTCGTGCACGGAGACCTGTACGGCACGGTGCTGTTCGCCGGGACCGCCGCGCCGGGCATCACCGACATCACGCCGTACTGGCGTCCACCGGCGTGGGCGGCGGGCGTCATCGTCGTCGACGCGTTGTCGTGGGGCGAGGCCGACGACGGTCTGATCGAGCGCTGGGAGATGCTGCCGGAGTGGCCGCAGATGTTGCTGCGCGCGTTGATGTTCCGGCTTGCGGTGCATGCCCTGCATCCCCGTTCGACGCCGGCGGCGTTCCCGGGGCTCGCGCGCACCGCCGCGCTGGTGCGGCTGGCTGTCTAGTCGTCGACGAGAGTGCGCCCAGCGTAGTGCCGACGGCGGTGCTGCGACGGTGAGAGCACTTTCGCGGCGTCAGAACACGTGACGGTACTGCGCCAGCGGTACCCGGCCGTCGTCGGCCAACACGCCTTCGGCGCGCAGCCGTTCGAGTTGCTCGGTGCGCAGGTGCGGGGCCGGTTCGCCGGTGGCCCGGAGCACGCGGTGCCACGGCAGGTCCGACGAATCCGTGCGCATGATCCAGCCGACGATGCGCGGGCTGGAAAGCCCTGCTGCCGTGGCGATGTCACCGTAGGTGACGACGCGACCCGGCGGGATCGCCGCGACCAGCGCGCGCACCGACTCCACCTGCGCGTCGGTGATGGCCGCCATGTCAGCGCAGGTGCCGACGGATCAGTTCGGCGGTCTGCTCCGGTCGGGCCAGCGGCACCATGTGGTCGCAATCCCATTCCAGCACGGTCAGATTGGGGCCGAGGCCGGCGTCGAGGGCCGCGATCAACTCGTCACTGGCGTAGGGCGGCTGGACGCGGGCGGCCCGCACCAGCGTGGTGGGCATGCCGTCGCGCGGGATCGGGACGGGCCGGGTCAGTTCACTCCAGTAGCTCAACATCGCGGGGATGCTGATCCGCCAACCCACGCGGCCGTTGGGCTGCGCGACCAGATGTTCGTCGAGCTCGCGCTCCAGCTCGGCCTCGTCGACCTCACCCCAGGAGCCGTCGACCTTCTCTTGGCGGGCCTCGGCGCGGTCGGTGTAGTCGGGGCTGCGGTACATCTCATCGGCGATCTCGCGCATCCGTCGCCCGTCCAGGCCCACCGCGGGATCGAGCAGCACCAGACCGGCCACCAGGTCCGGGCGCGCCGCGGCGAGGTTGAGTGCCAGCGCCCCGCCGAAGGAGTGCCCCACGATCACCGCGGGCTGCTCGTCGGTGAGCAGCGTGGTCAGTGCGGCGACGTTGGCGTCCATGGTCCAGGGCGCATCCCAGGTGGACCGGCCGTGGCCGATCAGATCCGGTGCGGCAGTGGTGATGTCGGGCAGATGACGCTCGAACAGCGTCTGCCAGCGCCTGCCGTGGCCGGTCAGACCGTGGATCGCGAGGACCCGCACGGGTCCGGGCGGACCGTAGCGGTAGGTGTGCAGCATGTCGGTCACGCCTGTCGATGCTGCCAGTGCGGTGCGAGGCCGGTCCACCCGAGGCCGGATGTCAGACCCCCGTGGTGTCATGCCCTCATGTCCGCACCCCACACCGAACTCACGCCGCAGTCCCTCACGAGTGGGGACGTGCGCGGCTCGGTGCGGGTACTCGGCGGGCCAGGCACCGGAAAGACCACCCTGCTGGTCGACACCGCCGTCGCGCACATCGAGTCCGGGTATGACCCGGAATCGTTGCTGTTGCTGACGGGTTCGGCGCGGCTGGGCGCGCAGGCGCGGGCGGCCATCACCTCGCGGCTGTTGACCGCGGGGGAGCGCCGCGCCGTGCGCGAGCCGCTGGTGCGCACGGTGCACTCGTATGCGTTCGCGGTGCTGCGGCTGGCCGCGCAGCGCACCGGCTGCCCACCGCCGCGGCTGATCACCAGCGCCGAACAGGACGGCATCATCCGTGAGCTGCTCGCCGGTGACGCCGAGGACGGGGATGCGTCCCCGGTACGGTGGCCCGCCCGGCTCCGGCCGGCCCTGACCACCGCCGGTTTTGCGACCGAGCTGCGCGATCTGATGGCGCGCTGCAGCGAGCGCGGGGTGGATCCCGTCGAGCTGCAACGCCTCGGACGGCTCGCCGGCCGCGACGAATGGTCGGCTGCAGGGCGTTTCGCGCAGGTCTATGAGCAGGTCATGCTGCTGCGTTCGGCGGTGGGCATGGCCGCCCCGCAGGCCACCACCCCCGCGCTGGGCGCCGCCGAGCTCGTCGGCGCCGCGCTGGAGGCACTGGCCGGTGACGCCGAGCTCCTGGCTGCCGAACGCGCCCGGGTGAAGGTGCTGCTGGTCGACGACGCCCAGCACCTCGACCCGCAGGCCGCGCGGCTGGTCGATGTGCTCGCCGGCGGGGCGGAGCTCACGGTGATCGCCGGTGACCCGCAGCAGACGGTGTTCGGCTACCGGGGCGCCGACCCGGCTCTGCTCGTCGGCGAGGGGCCCACGCTCCGGCTGACCGAGTCGCGGCGCTGCGCCGCACCGCTGGCCGAGGCCATCAGCGCTGTGGCGGCGCGGCTGCCCGGCAGTGCCGCACGCCGCGCGTTCACCGGGACCGACGCCGAGGGCTCCTTGTCGGTGCAGATCGCCGCGTCCCCGCATGCCGAGTCCGCGCTCATCGCCGACGCGTTGCGGCGTGCCCATCTCGTCGACGGGGTGCCGTGGGATCGGATGGCCGTGATCGTGCGTTCGGTGCCGCGGATGGGCGCCCCGCTGAGCCGGGCGCTGTCGACGGCCGGTGTCCCCGTCGACGTCGCCGGCAACACCGCCGCGCTGCCCGACCAACCCGGTGTGCGAGCACTGCTGACCGTGCTCGAGGCGACAGCGGACCGGCTCGACGCCGAGCAGGCGCTGGCGCTGGTCACCGGTCCGATCGGCCGCGTGGACCCGGTGTCGCTGCGGCAGCTGCGGCGCTCGCTGCGGCGCGCGTGTGCCCAGCCGGGCGGTGGGGAGGACCTGCTGGTCCGAGCGCTGACGCGCGATGTGCGCGGTTTGTCCGACGAGCAGGCCCGGCCGCTGCGGCGGCTGCGGTCCGTGCTGACCGCCGCACGCCGCAGCGCCGAGGAAGGTCACGACCCCCGGCACACCCTGTGGCAGGCCTGGCACCGGTCAGGGCTGCAGCGCCGCTGGTTGGCGGCCAGTGAGCGGGGCGGACCGGCCGGTGCGCAGGCCGACCGGGATCTCGATGCCGTCACGGCCCTGTTCGACGTCGCCGAGCAGTACGTGACGCGCACCGCCGGGGCCACGTTGCGCGGGCTGATCGACCACGTCGCAGGCTTGTCGTTGCCGCCGGGGGGCGGCGACGACGAGGGACCCGCCCAGGCCGTGGCGGTCCTCAGCGCCCACTCCGCCCTGCACCGTGACTGGGACTTCGTTGTGATCGCCGGGCTGCAGGAAGGCCTGTGGCCCAACATCGCTCCGCGTGGCGGCGTGCTGGGCACCCAGCGGCTCGTCGACGTGATCGACGGGGTCGCCGAGGTCGGGCAGCGGGAATTGTCCAGTCGTGCGCCCCTGTTGGCCGAGGAGCGGCGACTGCTGATCGCCGCGATGGGCCGGGCCCGCCACCGGATACTGGTCACCGCCGTCGACAGCGACGACAGCGACGAGGCACTGCTGCCGTCGACCTTCTGTACCGAACTCGTCGCGCTGGCAACCGAACCGCGGCCCGAACCGGACGAACCGGTCCGCGCCCCCCGCATGCTGGTGGCTTCGGCGTTGGTCGGCCGGCTGCGCGCGGTGGTGTGCGCGGCGACAGACCAGGTCACCGACACCGAAAGAGCATGCGCCGCAGCCCAGTTGGCCCGGTTGGCCGACGCCGGCGTCCCGGGCGCGGACCCCGCGTCCTGGTACGGCATGACCCCGGTGTCCACCACCGAGCCCCTGTGGGGCGGGGAGGATCACGTGGTGACGCTGTCGCCGTCGACCCTGCAGACCCTGTCGGACTGCCCGCTGCGGTGGCTGCTGGAACGTCACGGCGGCAACCGTGGACGCGACGTGCGCTCCACGCTGGGTTCCCTGGTACACGCCCTGGTCAGCGAGTCCGGTCGAAGCGAGTCCGCGTTGCTCGCCGAACTCGAGAAGGTCTGGGGCGCATTGCCGTTCGAGGCGAAATGGCACGCGGACAACGAACTGGCCCGTCACGCGGAGATGCTGCAGACATTTCTGCGGTGGCGCACCGACACCCGCGGCGAGCTGACCGAGATCGGCACCGAGATCGACGTCGAGGGGCAGATCCGAGACTCCGACGGCGACCTGCCCGCGGTGAAGGTGCGGGGCCGTCTGGACCGGTTGGAACGCGACAACGCCGGCCGACTGGTCGTCGTCGACGTCAAGACCGGCAAGAGCCCCGTCACCAAGGACGACGCGCAGAACCACGCCCAGCTGGCGATGTACCAGTTGGCCGTCGCCGCCGGCCTGCTCACCGACGGCGACCAGCCGGGCGGGGGGCGCCTGGTGTACCTGGGCAAGGTCGGCAAGGCCGGCGCCACCGAACGCGAGCAGGCGGCGCTGACCCCCGAAGCAGTCGAACAGTGGCGCGCCGAGGTGGCGCAGACCGCGGCGACCACCCAGGGCCCCGAGTTTCTCGCCAAGGTCAACGACGGCTGCGCACACTGCCCGGTACGCGCGATGTGCCCCGCCCAGAACAGGAGCGAACATCGATGACACCGCGTTACACACCGGCCGAACTGGCCGACGCCCTCGGCCTCTTCGCGCCCACCGACGAACAGGCCGCCGTGATCGCCGCACCACCCGGACCGCTGGTCGTGATTGCGGGCGCCGGGGCGGGTAAGACCGAGACGATGGCGGCCCGTGTGGTGTGGCTGGTGGCCAACGGCTTCGCCCGGCCCAGCGAGGTCCTGGGTCTGACCTTCACCCGCAAAGCCGCCGGGCAGCTGCTGCGGCGGGTCAGGTCTCGGCTGGCACGCCTGGCCGGTGCGGGACTGATGATCCCCGGCTCCGACCTCGCCGACGACCCGGTGACCATCAGCACCTACCACGCATTCGCGGGAACCCTGCTCCGCGAGTTCGGCCTGCTGCTGCCCGTCGAACCCGACTCGCGTCTCATCAGCGAAACGGAACTGTGGCAGTTGGCCTTCCGTGTCGTCTGCGAACACCCGCACGAGCTGCCCACCGAGAAGACGCCGGCGGCGATCACCGAGATGGTGCTCAAACTCGCAGGCCAGCTCTCCGAGCACCTGGTCGACACCGACCAGCTGCGCGACACCCACGTCGAACTGGAGCGACTGGTGCACACCTTGCCGGCGGGCCGGTATCAGCGCGACCGCGGTCCCAGCCAGTGGCTGCTGCGGATGCTGGCCACCCAGACCGAACGCACGCTGCTGGTGCCGCTGATCGACGCGTTGCACCAGCGGATGCGTGACGAGCGGGTCGTCGATTTCGGGATGCAGATGTCCTCGGCGGCGCGACTGGCCGCCCAGTGCCCGGAGGTGGGTGAGCAGCTGCGGCAACGCTTCCGGGTGGTGCTGCTCGACGAATACCAGGACACCGGCCACGCGCAGCGCGTCGCGCTGTCGTCGTTGTTCGGCGGCGGCGTCGACGACGGGTTGGCACTGACCGCCGTCGGCGACCCGATCCAGTCCATCTACGGCTGGCGGGGCGCGTCGGCCACCAACCTGCCTCGGTTCACCACCGACTTCCCGCGTTCCGACGGCAGCGCCGCCCCGACGCTGGAACTGCGCACCAGCTGGCGGAATCCCCCCGAGGTGCTGCATCTGGCCAACCAGGTGTCCACCGACGCGCGCCGCCGTTCGGTGGCGGTGCGCGCGCTGCGTCCGCGTCCGCAGGCCGAAGCCGGCGACGTGCACTGCGCGCTGTTCACCGACGTGGAGACGGAGCGCGAATGGGTTGCCGACGAGGTCGCCCGCCGCTATCACGCGGGGATCGCCGACGCGGGGTGCGCTCCCACCGCCGCAGTCCTGGTGCGCCGCAACGCCGATGCCGCACCGATGGCCGATGCACTGAGCCGCCGCGGCGTCGCGGTCGAGGTGGTGGGGGTGGCCGGTCTGCTGGCCGTGCCCGAGGTCGCCGACGTGGTGGCGATGCTGCGGCTGGCCGCCGACCCGACCGCCGGGCCGGCCGCGCTGCGGGTGCTCACGGGTCCCCGGTGGCGGCTGGGGGCTCGTGACCTCGCCGCGTTGTGGCGACGTGCGGTGGCGCTGCACGCCGGTGACCCCGCTCCGACGACGGGCAGCGTGGCCGAGCAGGTCGTCGCACAGTCGGGTCCCGACGTCGACGAGGCCTGTCTGGCCGACGCCCTCGCCGATCCCGGTCCCGCCGAGGCATATTCGGCATTCGGGTACCGGCGCATCGCCGAGCTCGCCCGCGAGCTTGTCGCGGTGCGCGCCCACCTGGACAGTCCGCTGCCGGACCTGGTGGCCGAGGTGCGGCGGCTGCTCGGAGTGGATGCCGAAGCGCGCGCCGCCGCACCGGTGACCGCCGGCTGGTCCGGCACCGAACATCTCGACGCGTTCGGCGACATCGTGGCGGACTACGCGTCGCGGGCCTCGGCGACGGTCACCGGACTGCTCGCCTATCTCGACATCGCCGAAGAGGTGGAGAACGGTCTGGCGCCGGCGGAGGTGAGCGTGGCCACCGACCGGGTGCAGATCCTGACGGTGCACGCAGCCAAGGGCCTCGAGTGGCAGGTCGTCGCGGTGCCGCACCTGAGCGGACGGGTCTTCCCGTCCACCGCCATGCCGCGGACCTGGCTGACCGACGCAGCCGACCTGCCGCCGCTGCTGCGCGGGGACTGCGCCGCGGTGTCCGAGCACGGCGTGCCGGTGTTGGACACCTCCGATGTGTGTGACCGGAAGGGCTTGTCGGACAAGATCGCCGAGCACAAGAACAGCCTCGAACAACGTCGCGCGGACGAGGAGCGGCGGCTGCTGTACGTGGCGATCACCCGTGCCGAGCACACGCTGTTGGTCTCCGGGCACCACTGGGGGGCCACCGAGTCCAAGCCGCGCGGGCCGTCGACGTTCCTGTGTGAGCTCAAAGACGTCATCGACGCGTCCCTGGCGGCGGGTACACCGTGCGGCACCGTCGACGTGTGGGCCGATGCGCCGGCCGACGGCGAGGCCAACCCGCTGCGTGAACGTGCCGTCGAGGCGATGTGGCCGGTCGATCCGATCGCGTCGCGTCGCGCCGGTACCGAACGTGGCGCCCAGCTCGTCGCGCAGGCGATGGCGGCGCAGACCCCCGACCAGGCGCCCGACCGGTACGGCTGGTCGGCGGACGTCGACGCACTGCTCGCCGAACGTCAGCGCGCCCACCAACGCCCGCCGCTTTCCCTGCCGCCCGCGCTGTCGGTCAGCGCGATGGTCGAGTTGGGCCGCGACCGCGACGCCGCGCTGCAGCGCCTGCAGCGTCGGCTGCCGCGCCGGCCCGACTCACAGGCGCTGCTGGGCACGGCTTTTCACGACTGGGTGCAGCGCTACTTCCAGGCCGACAAGTTGTTCGATCTCGATGATCTGCCGGGCGCGGTCGATGCCGACCGGCAGGACCGTGGCGAACTCGAGGAGTTGCAGGCAGCGTTCGCGGTGTCCGAATGGGCGGCCCGCACCCCGATCGACGTGGAGGTTCCGTTCGACATGATGCTCGGCGACCGTGTGGTGCGCGGTCGTATCGACGCGGTGTTCGCCGACGACGACGGGGCGGTCACCGTGCTCGACTGGAAGACCGGGGAGCCGCCATCGACCCCGGAAGAACTGCAGCACAATGCGATTCAGTTGGCGATCTACCGGCTGGCGTGGTCACAGCTGCACGGCTGTGCGCCGGATTCGGTGCGGGCGGCTTTCCACTATGTGCGTACCGGACAGACCGTGCGGCCCGACGTGCTACCCGGCGCCGACGAATTGGCCGCACTGATCGCCGAGCAGGCGGCCTGACCGCGAATCAGGACTGGCGGTAGATCTTCAGCGCCTGGGTGATCATCGGGATCTGCATCGGCAGCCGTGCGATCGCGATCAGTCGCATCGGCAGCGACTTCGTCGGGTCGGCGAACCACAGCCGGACCATGTTGACGTTGGCCGGGAACACCGACACGTAGAGCGCCACCGCCGCCAGTGCGCCCAGACGTCGGGTCCGGGGCGCCAGCAGCAGCGCGCCGATGCCGATCTCGGCGACTCCGGAGGCGTAGGTGTAGGTGCGGGGGCTGCCCGGCAGCTCGGCCGGGACGATGCTGTCGAACGGCTTCGGCGCCACGAAGTGCAGGGCCCCGATGCCCAGCAGCGATGCCGCCGTGCGATACGCGCGTGTCGCGGCCTGCTGCGAAGCCGTCGAAGAAGAGGTCATGATTACATTGTGCTGGTGCGGCAGCCTTACCCCGTGACGGACCCCGTTGCCTAGCGGCAGTCTGCGCCGTCGTCTCCGCCGGTTCGATCAGACCCTGGCGGATCTGCCGGTGCACGCCCTCACCGACCGGGTGCAGATCCCGACCACGCTGGTCAGTCCCGCGCGGCGGATCACGGTCCGGGTCATCTACGCGCTGGGCGCACTGTTCCTGGCGGTGCTGATCGTCTACCTGGACCGCGACGGCTACCGCGACGCCCAGGACAACGAACTGTCGCTGCTGGACTGCCTGTATTACGCCACGGTGTCACTGTCCACCACGGGCTACGGCGACATCACCCCGATCACTCCCGAGGCGCGGCTGATCAACGTCCTGGTGATCACCCCGCTACGGGTCGCCTTCCTGATCGTGCTGATCGGTACCACCGTCGAGACCCTCACCACGCAGTCGCGTCAGGCCTACCAGATCCAGCGTTGGAGGAGCAGGTTGCGCAACCACATCATCATCGTCGGTTACGGCACCAAGGGCCGAACCGCCGCGGCGGCGATGGTCGGCGACGAGATCGCGCCGGCCGACATCGTCGTCGTCGACGAGGACGCCGCCGCGCTGGAACGCGCCAAGAGCGCCGGGTTGGTGACGGTGCGCGGCACCGCAACCGATTCCGAGGTGCTGCGGCTGGCGGGCGCGCAGCACGCCCGCACCATCATCGTCGCGGCCAACCGCGACGACACCGCGGTGCTGGTCACGCTCACCGCGCGCGAGCTCGCGCCGAAGGCCAAGATCATCGCCGCCGTCCGCGAAACAGACAACGAACACCTGCTCAAACAGTCCGGTGCGGATTCGACCGTGGTGACCTCCGAAACCGCGGGACGGCTGCTGGGCATCGCCGTGCAGACCCCCAGCGTCGTGGAGATGATGGAAGACCTCCTGACTCCCGACCGTGGTTTCGCGATCTCCGAGCGCGAGGTCACCCCGAAGGAGGCAGGGGGCTCGCCGCGTCACCAGAGCGACATCGTGCTGGGCGTGGTGCGCGACCAGAGGTTGATCCGGGTCGACGACCCCGAGGTCGACGCGCTCGAACTCGGGGACCGGTTGCTGTACATCCGCTCCGCGGACGCCGACCGATGAGCGCTTGCGCGAAGAGGAGATCGCACCGGTGAGTCCCTTCCGGCTGCGCCACGTCCCGCTGCTGTCGCGGGTCGGCGCCGACCGTGCGGACACGTTGCGCACCGACATCGACGCGGCGATCGCGGGGTGGGCCGACGCACTGCTGCTGCGCGTGGATCGCCGCAACCAGGTGCTGATCTCCGCCGGCCGGGCGGTGCTCAACCGCGCGACCGACATCGCCGACGCCCCGCCCGAGCACGCGGTGTTCCTCGGGCGGCTCCAGGACGGCCGCCACGTGTGGGCGGTGCGGGCCGAGCTCGAACCACCCGCAGACCTGGACGGCCCGGTCGAGGTTCTGGACCTGCGCCGCACCGGCGACGTGTTCGACGACGTCAGCGCCCAGCTGGTCGCCACGGCCACCGCGTTGCTCAATTGGCATGACAGTGCCCGGTTTTCGCCGGTCGACGGGGCGCCGACCAAACCGGTCAAGGCCGGCTGGTCGCGCGTCGACCCGCTGACCGGGCGGGAGGAGTTCCCGCGTATCGACCCGGCGGTCATCTGCCTGGTGCACGACGGTCACGACCGCGCGGTGCTGGCCCGTCAGACGCTGTGGCCGCCGCGGCTGTTCTCGATCCTCGCGGGTTTCGTCGAGGCGGGGGAGTCGTTCGAGTCGTGCGTGGTCCGTGAGATCGCCGAGGAGATCGGCCTGACGGTCACCGACGTCGAATACCTCGGCAGCCAACCGTGGCCGTTTCCGCGCTCCCTGATGGTCGGCTTCCACGCCATCGGGGACCCGGAGCAGGAGTTCACGTTCAGCGACGGCGAGATCGCCGAGGCGGGTTGGTTCACCCGGGCCGAGATCCGGGAGGCGCTCGACCGCGGTGACTGGGGCTCGTCGGCCGACGACTCCCGGCTGTTGCTGCCCGGCTCGATTTCCATCGCCCGCGAGATCATCGAGTCCTGGGCCGCGCAGGACTAGGCTGAACTGACACAAGTCAGCGAAACAGAACGGATCCGCACGTGGAAACCCTGATCCCCGCCACCGTCCGACAGGCCCGATGGCTGCTGGTCGGTGGCGCTCTGATGGCTGTGCTCGCCGTGTTCCGGGTGGTCGGATTCGTCAACCACGGGGGCTTCGTCTACCTGGTGATGGCGACCCTGTTCGCGATCCTTGGCGTGCTGTCGGTGGTCGCCGGGGTCACCCGGATCCGCCGCGGCGACGACGGTTAACCGGCCAGCTTGGCCTTGACCTGCTTGATCGTCGGGTTGGTCAGCGTGGAACCGTCGGGGAACTTCAGGGTGGGCACCACGTGGTTGCCGCCGTTGACCGAGCCGACGAATTCGGCCGCCTCGGGGTCGGCCTCGATGTCGACCTCGGTCCACGAGATGCCTTCGGACTTCAACGCCATCTTCAGGCGCGAGCAGTAGCCGCACCACGTCGTGGTGTACATCGTCACAGTGGCTTCGTCAGTGCTCATAAGCACCTCAACGTAGTCGACCCGCCGAACATGCCCGTCCCGAGGTCCGCGCTTGTCAGGGCGCGCTGCCATGATGGTCGCCATGGCCCCGACAGTGCACGACAAGCTGCTCGGTGACCTCGACGACGAACAACGCGAGGCGGTGCTCGCGCCTCGGGGACCGGTGTGCGTCCTGGCCGGCGCCGGCACCGGTAAGACGCGCACCATCACCCGGCGCATCGCGCACCTGGTGACCGCGGGCCACGTGGCACCGGGCCAAGTGCTGGCGGTGACGTTCACGTCGCGCGCGGCGGGGGAGATGCGCGCCCGGCTGCGCAGCCTGACCACCGACGACAGCGGCCCCTCGACGGCCGCGGTGCAGGCACAGACGTTCCACGCCGCGGCCCGACGGCAGCTGTCCTACTTCTGGCCGCGGGTGGTCGGCAGCACCGACTGGCAGCTGCTGGACTCGAAGTTCGCGATCGTCGCGCAGGCCGCCAACCGCAGCGGACTGCCCACCGGCACCGAGAACGTCCGTGACCTGGCCGGGGAGATCGAGTGGGCCAAGGCCTCCCTGATCAGCCCGGAGACCTATCCGGCCGCAGTGGCCGAGGTCAGCCGCGACATCCCGTTCGACGCCGAGAAGATCGCCAAGGCCTACGCGGGCTACGAGTCGCTGAAGTCCCGCGGCGGTGACCTCATGCTCCTGGATTTCGACGACCTGCTGCTGCACACCGCCGCGGCCATCGAGAACGATCCGGCCGTCGCGCAGGAGTTCCGCGACCGGTACCGCTGCTTCGTCGTCGACGAGTACCAGGACGTCACCCCGCTGCAGCAGCGCGTGCTCGACGCCTGGCTGGGCGACCGTGACGATCTGACCGTGGTCGGCGACGCGAACCAGACCATCTATTCGTTCACCGGGGCCTCGCCGCGCTACCTGCTCGACTTCTCGAGACGCTTCCCGGACGCCGCGGTCGTGCGCCTCGAACGTGACTACCGCTCCACGCCGCAGGTGGTGTCATTGGCCAACCGGGTGATCGCGGCCGCGCGCGGCCGGATGGCGGGCAGCCGGCTGCACCTGGTGGGGCAGCGTCCGCCGGGCCCGAACCCGCAGTTCAAGGAGTACCCCGACGAGGTGGCCGAGGCCGCCGCCGTCGCAGCCGAAGTCAAGAAGCTCATCGAATCCGGCACCGCGGCCGCCGAGATCGCGGTGCTCTACCGGATCAACGCGCAGTCGGAGGTGTACGAGGAGGCGCTGACCGAGGCGGGTATCCCGTTCCAGGTCCGGGGCGGGGAAGGGTTCTTCACGCGGCAGGAAGTGCGTCAGGCCCTGTTGGCGTTGCAGCGCACCGCCGAACGGGTGGCCGACGACGAACAACCGGCGGGTGCGGACCTGCCACAACTGGTGCGCGACACGCTCGAACCGCTCGGACTGACCGCCGAACCTCCGCAGGGCACACGGGCCCGGGACCGCTGGGAGGCGCTGGTCGCCCTGGCCGAACTGGTCGACGACGAGGTCGCCGCGCGCCCGCATCTCGACCTGCGCACCCTGCTTGCCGAGCTGCGGCAGCGCGCCGACTCCCGTCACCCACCGGTGGTGCAGGGTGTGACACTGGCGTCGCTGCACGCGGCGAAGGGCCTGGAGTGGGACGCGGTGTTCCTGGTCGGGCTGGCCGACGGCACACTGCCCATCTCGCACGCGCTGAGCCACGGACCCGACAGCGAACCCGTCGAAGAGGAGCGCCGTCTGCTCTACGTCGGAATCACCCGTGCCCGTGTACATCTCACGCTCAGCTGGGCGTTGGCCCGCAATCCCGGCGGTCGTCAGGGCCGCCGGCCGTCGCGGTTCCTCAACGGCATCGCACCGCAATCCCAGCGCGACGAGACACCCAGCCGGCCCCGCAGGGCGCGCGGGCCGGCGCCGCGGTGCCGGATCTGCAACACGCCGTTGTCCTCGTCGACCTCGATCGTGTTGCGGCGCTGCGAAACCTGCCCGTCCGACATCGACGAACAACTGCTCGCCGACCTCAAAGAGTGGCGGTTGCGTACGTCCAATGAGATGAGTGTCCCGGCGTATTTGGTGTTCACCGACAACACGTTGATCGCCATCGCCGAACTCCTGCCCACCGACGACGCGGCGCTGGTGGCGATCCCCGGCATCGGCGCACGCAAGCTCGAGCAGTACGGCGCCGACGTCCTCGAGTTGGTCAAGAACCGCCAATGATCGTCAAGATCATGCCAAAACGGCTGGTCGAAAATGGGTTGTGCGGTCCAACTGCTACCGTTTAGCCTCGAAGAACACGTGCGAAAGGAGGGTGCCGCGATCATGGAAAGCAATCACGCCGTCATCGGCGTAGCCGCTTCGGCCATGCGTGGTGCCCCCGTTGTCGCTGGAATCGTCGCCGGGGCCCACCCCGCCATTGCCACCGCCGCTGCCGCCGCGCCGCGCAAGCGTCGCGCCGCCCGCGCGATTGCCGCGTCCGTGAGGGGTTCTCATTAGGTAGACCCGATCAACGCCTCGAGGCCACGGACCCGCAATCAGACGGATCCGTGGCCGTTTTGTTTCTCGGCCCATCCGTCACCACCCACTCACGCAAACCATCGACGACGGAGAAAGCAGAGGACCGGACATGTCTGCTGTGACATGCGAGACGACATGCGAAGCGAGAAAGGCCGAATTGCCGTGTCACGTCGAGGATCCCGACCTGTGGTTCGCCGACGATCCACGCGACCTCGAACGGGCCAAGGCGCTGTGCGCTGACTGCCCACTGCGCCGCGAATGCCTCGACGCCGCACTGCAGCGTCAGGAACCCTGGGGCGTGTGGGGCGGCGAGATCCTCGAACGCGGCACGGTCATCGCCCGCAAACGGCCGCGCGGACGTCCCCGCAAGAACACCGAAGCCACTGTGGCCGCCTAGTTCTCGACCGGCCCCGACGCTAAACGGCGTCGGGGTCGGCGAACCCAGGCACCGACTCCTCGGCGATGCTTCGGGTGGGCACGTGGGCATCGAGCTGACACGAGATCGCGACGATCGACGCGATCACGCGCATCGGGATCGCGAGCTTGGGCGGGATGTCCATCTGGCGCGCAGCCTTGATCTGGCCGGCGGCCTTGTCCAATTCCAGGGTGGTCAAGCGCTGCAACCACTTCCGGTTGTAGTGGAACACCGGCACCTCGAGCGGGTCGACGTACTGCTTGAGCATGTCGTCGATCTCGCGGGTGGAGACCTGCTCGCCCTTCTGGATGAAGCCGGCTTTCTCCATGGTCGGCAGCAACTTGTCGTAGTTCTTGTCGACGGCGTACCGCAACATCTGACCCAGCTCGATCGGCCAGCCGCCGGGCATCGGTGCGACCGCGCCGAAATCGATGATGCCCATCTTGTCGTCGGGCAGCAGCATGAAGTTGCCGGGGTGCGCGTCGCCGTGCACCATCTCCAGGCGCGTCGGCGCGTCGTTGCAGAACTCGAACATCCGGGTGGCCATCAGGTCCCGCTGTTCCTGGGTGCCCTCGCGGATGATCTGCGAGAGCGGGATGCCCTCGATCCACTCCTGGATGACGACCTTGGGAGCGCTGGCCACCACGCGCGGCACCACGAACTTCGGGTGCCCCTCATAGGCCTTGGCGAAGGCACGCTGGTTGTCGGCCTCCAACCGGTAGTCCAGCTCCATCTCGGTGCGCTCGATCAGCTCGTCCACCACGCCCTGGACGTCGGCGCCGGGGGAGAGTTGCTTGAGGATCCCGACCATGCGCTGCATGGTCTTCAGGTCCGCGCGCAACGCCTCGTCGGCGCCGGGGTACTGGATCTTGACCGCGACGGTGCGGCCGTCGCCCCACACCGCCTTGTGCACCTGACCGATGCTGGCCGAGGCGACCGCGGTGTCCTCGAATGACTGGAACCGTTCCCGCCACTTCGTTCCCAGCTGCTGGTCGAGCACCCGGTGCACCTTGGGTGTGGGCAGTGGCGGCGCCTCGCGCTGCAACTTGGTCAGCGCCTCGCGGTAGGGCTTGCCGTACTGCTCGGGGATGGCGGCTTCCATGACCGACAGGGCCTGCCCGACCTTCATCGCGCCGCCCTTGAGCTCACCGAGCACGGTGAACAGCTGCTGGGCGGCCTTGTCCATCAACTCGGCGTTGACCTCGTCCTTGGACTTGCCGGTCAGGCGTTTGCCCAGGCCCAGCGCAGCACGTCCGGCCATACCGACCGGCAGTGAAGCCAGCTTTGCGTTGCGCGCAGCGCGCCCTCGCTTGATGTCGCTCACCCGTCCATCATCCATGACGGGCGACGAGTTCGACCATTGAGTTGGCAACACGCGATGTCAACACGAGCACTGGGGGTGCCGGACCCACTCCCGCGCGGTCACCGTCCCGGTGGCCACGTCGAACTCCAACGTGGTGTCCAGCGTGGACGGGACCGGGACCGGTCCGCTGCCGTCGTAGTCCAGTGCCCGCATCACCCGGTCGATCTCCACCAGCGCAAGCCCCACCGTGGCCAGCACGGTGGCGCGGTCGGCGGTGCCGACGGTCCGGCACAGTTGCGCCGCCACCGCCGGCCACGCCGCGTCGCGGTCGCTGCGGTGCATGTCGGCACACCTCAGGCAACTGGTCACCCGCGGAATCACCAGCGGGCCGATCAACCCGACGCCGTCGCGCACGCGCACCGGCAGGTGCGGGATCCCGGCGTCCTGCAGATCGCGCACCACGCGCGGATCGGCGACCAGATAGTCGGTCAGCACCGCCAGATCGATCAAGGTGGACGACGCGTGCGGCCGGTTGCTGCGGCTGACGCGAATGTTGTTGCAGCGCAGCGACGTGACGAGCAGCTCGGACAGCGGACCGTCCCCGTGCACCCGGATCGCGGTGGAGTGCGTCCGGGTCGAGGCCGCCGGCGCCGCCACCCCGGCCGACAGCAGATGGTCGACCAGACCGGAGACGGTGTCGGCGGCGACGCCGTGTTCGGCTGCCCTGGCCTGCAGGTCTGAGACTGTCGCGGCGTGCTGCAGCGCGCGCAGCAGTTCGGCGAGCACCGGCGGCGGCAGATCCTCGGGCGGCCGCAACACGACCGCGCGACGCGGATCCCAGCCGACCTGGACGCAGCCGTCCGGCCGGGTCAACACCGGCCGCGCCGGATCGAGTGCAAACCGCGTCATGAGACGACACTGGCACGCGCCGACGACCGCCGACGAAGTTATCCACAGCCCCCGCGGCTACCGGGGGTTGTCGGGTCCGTCCTCGTCGGAGTCGCCGCCGGCAGCCTCGTTGAGGGCCTGTTCGATCGCGCTGTCGATGTCGCTGGTGTCCCCGCCGATCATCCGGTCGATGAACGCCGCCGGCTCGTCGAGGTCCGCGGCGCTGGGCAGCAGGTCGGGGTGCTGCCACACCGCGTCACGCGCGTCGGCGCCGACCGCCTCGGTCAGGCGGGTCCACAACTGCGCGGCCTCGCGCATCTTGCGGGGCCGCAGTTCCAGACCGACCAATGTTGCGAAGGTCTGCTCGGCCGGACCGCCGGTGGCGCGGCGCCGGCGCAGCGTCTCGCTCAGCGCCGACGTGCCCGGGATGCGGTCGCCGAGCGCATCGGACACCACCGTCTGCACCCATCCCTCGATCAGCGCGAGCATCGTCTCCAGACGCTCCAACGCCGCCGTCTGCTCCGGGGTGGCCTTCGGTTCGAAGATGCCCTGGTTGAGCAGCTGCTCCATCTGCGACGGGTCGGTCAGCGCGGACGGGTCGAAGCTCTGGGTGAACTCCTCGATGCCGCTCATGTCGATCTTGGTGCCCTTGGCGAACGCCTCCACGGCGTTGAGCAGCTGGGCCGACAGCCACGGCACGTGGCTGAACAGTCGATGATGGGCCGCCTCCCGCGCGGCCAGGAAGGTGACGATCTCGCTGCGCGGCTGTTCCAGACCCTCGGCCAGCGACTCGACGGCCTCGGGCATCAGCGCCGCGACCCCGGGCGGACCCAACGGCAGCCCGATGTCGGTGGAGGTCAACACTTCCCGCGACAACTTCCCCAGCGCCTGACCGAGTTGTGAACCGAACGCCATCCCGCCCATCTGCGACATCATCGCCAGCAGCGGGCCGGCCATCGCCTGGGCTTCGGCCGGCAACGCAGCCGACCACACCGAGGAGATCTGTTCGGCGACAGGGTCGCACAGCCGTTTCCACGTCTCGAGCGTGTTGTCGATCCAGTCGCTCGGTGTCCAGGCCGCAGTGCGGGTGCTGCCCGCCGGCAGCGCGGTCGCGCCGTCGAGCCACGTCTCGGCCAACCGGACCGCATCGGCGATCGCCGACGACGTCTGCTCCGGGATGGGTGCGACGAATCCGATGGAGTTGGCCGCGAGTTGGCGCGCGAGGTCGTAGTTCACCGGCCCGGCGCTCTGACCGCCGGCCATCGCGGATCCGGCGCCGCTGAACATCTCGCCCAACTTGCTGAAGATCTGACCCAGCTGCGACATGTCGAACTCGGCGCCGCCGCCGAACGCGCCGAAGGGGTCGCCCCCGGCCCCCGAGCCGGGATCGTTCTTGCGCTTGTCACGGTCGGGGTCGTCCCCGGCGGAGAACCCGAAGGGCAGGTCAGCCATGTCCTCAACGGTACTCACCGAGAGGCGGCCGCGCGCTGCTGCGGGTCACGCTGAGAGTGAACCGCCCCGTGCCCTTTACTGTGGGCGGCGTGAACAGGCGGATATCGACCCTGCTCGTCGCGCTGGTGCCGATCATGATCTTTGGTGTGCTGGTGACCGTCGTGACGGTTCCCTACGTGGCGTTGGGACCGGGGCCGACGTTCGACACCCTCGGTGAGGTCGACGGCAAACCCGTCGTCGACATCGAGGGTGCGGACCTGCATCCCACCGGTGGTCACCTGAACATGACGACGGTGTCCCAGCGCGACGGCTTGACGCTGGGCCAGGCGCTGCTGTTCTGGGCGTCGGGTCGCGACCAACTGATCCCGCGCGAGATGGTCTACCCGCCGGACAAGACGCGCGAGGAGATCAACGAGGCCAACACCCGTGACTTCCGCAAGTCCGAGGACAGCGCCGAGTACGCGGCGCTGCACTACCTGAAGTACCCGATGGCCGTCACGGTCGACAACGTCGACGAGGAGGGTCCGTCGCACGACAAGCTGCAGGCCGGCGACGCGATCGACGGCGTCGACAACAAGCCGGTGGCCAACCTCGAGGAATTCCAGGCGCTGCTCGCCGACACCAAGCCGGGGGACACCATCGTGGTGGACTACCGCCGCAAGAACGCCCCGGCCGGCAGCGTCGAGATCACCCTCGGCGAGCACCCGGAACGGCCGCAGGGTTTCCTGGGCGTCGGGGTGCTCGACGCGCCGTGGGCGCCGTTCTCCATCGACTTCAACCTGGCCAACATCGGCGGCCCGTCGGCCGGGATGATGTTCAGCCTGGCCGTGGTCGACAAGCTCACGACGGGAGAACTCAACGGCGGCAAGTTCGTCGCCGGCAGCGGCACGATCACCGGAGACGGCAAGGTCGGTTCGATCGGCGGGATCAGCCACAAGATCGTCGCCGCCGAGGAGGCCGGCGCGACGGTGTTCCTCGTGCCCGCCGAGAACTGCGCCGAAGCCAAGACCGCCGGTGTGGAGGGTCTGGATCTGCTCACCGTCGACACCCTGGAGCAGGCCGTCGACTCGTTGCGGGTGCTGACTGCCGGGGGAGATCCGCCCCGCTGCTGACCCGCGATGTCCACGCCGATGCGTAGAGTGATGCGCAAACAGCCTGCGGTGGATGCGTGCGTGGCGGTCTGTTCGATCGTGCTGGCAGTGAAGGTTCAAGCGAGACTGGAGTAACCGAGTGGGTATGCGGCCCGCGGCGAGAATGCCGAATCTGACGGGACGAAGCCGGGTGTTGATCGCCGTAGCGGTCGTTGCCGTGCTGCTGTTGTTGCTCGGCCCGCGGCTGGTCGACACCTATGTCAACTGGCTCTGGTTCGGTGAGCTGGGGTACCGCTCGGTGTTCACCACCCAGCTCGTCACCCGTCTGATCATCTTCGTGGTGGTGGCGTTGTTCATCGGGGCCGTCGTGTTCGCGGCCCTGGCGCTGGCCTACCGCACCCGGCCGGTGTTCGTGCCCACGGCCGGGCCCAACGATCCGGTGGCGCGCTACCGCACCGCGGTGATGACGCGCCTGCGACTGATCGGCATCGGGGTGCCGGTGTTCATCGGCCTGCTGGCTGGCCTGGTCGCCCAGAGCTACTGGGACCGCGTGCAGCTGTTCCTGCACGGCGGCAGCTTCGGTATCCAGGACCCGCAGTTCGGCATCGACCTCGGTTTCTATGCGTTCGACCTGCCGTTCTGGCGGCTGGTGCTGACCTACCTGTTCGTCGCCACCTTCCTCGCGTTCGTGGCGAACCTCGTGGGCCACTACCTGTTCGGCGGCATCCGGCTGTCGGGCCGCACGGGCGCTCTCAGCCGGGCCGCGCGTATCCAACTGATCTCGCTGGTGGGACTGTTCATCCTGCTCAAGGCCGTGGCCTACTGGCTGGACCGCTACGAGTTGCTCAGCAACACCCGAGCCGGCAAGCCGTTCACCGGCGCCGGCTACACCGACATCAATGCGGTGCTGCCCGCCAAGTTGATCATGGTCGCGATCGCGGTCATCTGCGCGGCGGCGGTGTTCTCCGCGCTGGTGCTGCGCGACCTGCGTATCCCGGCCATCGGCGTGGTGCTGCTGCTGCTGTCGTCGCTGGTCATCGGTGCCGGCTGGCCGCTGGTCGTCGAGCAGATCAGCGTCCGGCCCAACGCGGCGCAGAAGGAAAGCGAATACATCAGCCGAAGTATCGCCGCGACCAGGCACGCGTACGGCCTCGAAGACGACGTGGTCACCTACCGCGACTATCCGGGCAACGCCGCGGCCACCGCCGCGCAGGTGGCGGCCGACCGGGCCACCACCTCCAACATCCGGGTGCTCGACCCGAACATCGTCAGCCCGGCGTTCACGCAGTTCCAGCAGGGCAAGAACTTCTACTACTTCCCGGACCAGCTCAACATGGACCGGTATCGCGACGAGAACGGCAACCTGCGCGACTACGTGGTCGCCGCACGCGAACTCAACCCGGACCGGCTGATCGACAACCAGCGTGACTGGATCAACCGGCACTCGGTCTACACCCACGGCAACGGCTTCATCGCCTCGCCGGCCAACACCGTGCGCGGCGTGGCCAACGACCCCAACCAGAACGGCGGCTACCCGGAGTTCCTGGCCAGCGTGGTGGGGGCGAACGGCGAGGTGATCTCGCCCGGGCCGGCGCCGCTGGCCCAGCCGCGCATCTACTACGGCCCGGTCATCGCCAACACCCCGGCCGACTACGCGATCGTCGGCGAGAACGGGCCGCCGCGCGAGTACGACTACGAGAACAACGTCGAGACCCGCAACTACACCTACACCGGCAAGGGCGGTGTGCCGATCGGCAACTGGCTGACCCGCAGTGTGTTCGCGGCCAAGTACGCCGAGCGGAACTTCTTGTTCTCCAACGTCATCGGGGAGAACAGCAAGATCCTGTTCAACCGTGACCCAGCCGACCGGGTGGAGGCGGTCGCGCCGTGGCTGACCACCGACAGCGCGGTCTACCCGGCGATCGTCGACGAGCGCATCGTGTGGATCGTCGACGGCTACACCACGTTGGACAACTACCCGTACTCCGAGCTGACCACGTTGTCCTCGGCCACCGTCGACAGCCAGGAAGTGGCGCTGAACCGGCTGCAGCTCGACAAGCAGGTGTCCTACATCCGCAACTCGATCAAGGCCACCGTCGACGCCTATGACGGCACCGTGACCCTCTACGCCCAGGACGAAGAGGACCCGGTGCTGCAGGCCTGGATGAAGGTGTTCCCGGACACCGTCAAGCCGAAGTCCGACATCAGCGAGGAGCTGCAGGAGCATCTGCGCTATCCCGAGGACCTGTTCAAGGTGCAGCGCGCGCTGCTGGCCAAGTACCACGTCGACGACCCGATCACGTTCTTCTCGACGTCGGACTTCTGGGACGTGCCGCTGGATCCGAACCCGACGGCCAGCAGCTTCCAGCCGCCGTACTACATCGTCGCCAAGGACCTGGCGGCCGACAATCGTGAGGCGTCGTTCCAGCTGACCAGCGCGATGAACCGGTTCCGGCGCGACTTCCTGGCCGCCTACATCAGTGCGAGCTCCGATCCCGAGACGTACGGAAAGCTCACGGTGCTGACCGTCCCGGGTCAGGTCAACGGCCCGAAACTGGCGTTCAACGCGATCAGCACCGACACCGCGATTTCCACCGAGTTGGGCCAGATCGGCCGGGACGGACAGAACCGGATCCGGTGGGGCAACCTCCTGACGTTGCCGCTGGGTGACGGCGGGTTGCTGTACGTCGCACCGATCTACGCCTCGCCCGGCAACACCGACGCGGCCTCGACGTATCCGCGTCTGATCCGCGTGGCGATGATGTACAACGACCAGATCGGGTACGGCCCGACGGTGCGGGACGCACTGACCGACCTGTTCGGCCCCGGCGCGGACGCCACGGCCACCGGTCCCGCGCCCACCGGACCTCCGGCCAACGGTCAGGCGGCCCAGCAGCAACCGCCGGCGGCCAATCAGCAGGCACCGGCTGCCGCACCGCCGGCCCGCCCCGGTCAGGCGCCGCAGCAGCAGCGGCCCGAGCCGCCTGCGGCCGCGGTCCCGTCGGGTCCGACCCAGCTGTCGGGCGCCAAAGCCGCTGCGCTGCAAGAGGTCAACACTGCGCTCGACGCATTGCGGGAAGCGCAGACCAGCGGTGACTTCGCCGAGTTCGGCGAGGCGTTGCAGCGTCTCGACGATGCGATGAACAGCTACCAGTCCGCCGAGTAGCCGGAACGCACGCGGGAACTGATTGCTGGTCCCGCGACTTGATGCCATTGGCGCATGTCATCGTCGGTGATCTTGAGCACTCGGACGTTTCTCGAGGCGCGTTTTCAACCCGTCGCCGGTGATGGTCGGTGATGCTTTTCTCCAACGCAAGACGTGGGAGAAAGGACCCCGATGACGATTCCGGCCGACCTGACGCGCGACGATGCCCTACGCGCTCTCTGCGACCAGGTCGCCACGCACGTGGCGCTGCCCGGCGAACCGGGCTACGAACGCGGTGTGCCGTGGAACGTGGCGGCCGCTGTGACGCCGGGCGCTGTGGTCCTGGCGACCACCGCCGAGGACGTCGCCGGCACCGTCCGCTTCGCGGCAGCGCACGGGTTCACCGTGGCCGTCCAGGCGACCGGGCACGGCGCGGTCGGTGTCGATGCCGACACGATCCTGGTGGTGACCGCAGCGATGAAGCACGTCGAGGTCGATGCGGTGAACTCGACTGCGCGGATCGGCGCGGGTGCCCGGTGGCAGGACGTGGTCGATGCCGCTGCGCCGTACGGGCTTGCGCCGCTGTGCGGTTCGGCGCCCGGTGTCGGGGCGGTGGGCTACCTGACGGGCGGCGGGATCGGGCCGCTGGTCCGGACTTTCGGATTGTCGTCGGATTACGTGCGTGCCTTCGACGTGGTTACCGGTCAAGGGCAGTTGGTGCGTGCCACCCCCACGGAGAACGCCGACCTGTTCTGGGGCCTGTGCGGCGGCAAGGCGATGCTGGGCATCGTCACCGCGGTCGAGATGGAGCTGCTGCCGATTCCTGAGTTCTACGGCGGGGCTGTGTATTTCGATGGTGCGGACGTCGCAGCGGTGCTGCACGCGTGGGCGCGGTGGCACACCGATCTGCCCGAGACGGTGAGCACGTCGATCGCCGTCCAGCAGTTGCCGCCGCTGCCGGGCGTGCCCGAACCGTTGGCGGGTCGCATGACGGTGGCCGTGCGCTACGCCGCGGTCGGGGACTTCGGCGAAGCCGAGCGGCTCTTGGCGCCGGTGCGTGAGGTCGCAACGCCGATTCTGGACGCCGTCGGTGTGCTGCCGTATGCCGCGATCGGCGCGGTGCACGCCGACCCGGTCGATCCGATGCCGATCCACGAGGATCAGGCTCTGCTGACCGACTTGCCGGCCGAAGCGGTTGATGCGCTGCTGGCTGTCGCCGGACCGGGATCGGGCTCGCCGCAGGTGATCGTCGAACTGAGGGCACTCGGTGGCGCGCTGGCACGGCAATCGAGGCATCCCGGAGCGTTCTGTCACCGCGACGCGGCGTTCTCGCTGGCGGTCGTCGGGGTGCCGATGCCTGATGCCGATGTGGTCGTCGAGCACGCCCGCGCAGTGACCTCAGCCGTCGCGCCCTGGGCCAGTTGGGGACAGATGCCCAACTTCGCGCCGTCGGACGATCCGGCCCGCCCGGCGCGGGTCTACGACGCCGACACACTGCACCGGCTGGCCGCGCTGGCCGAGCGCTACGACCCCGCCCGCGTGCTGGCCACCGGCCAGCCCCTCCGCACCTAGCCGTCATTTCCCGTTCGGGTCCGGTTGCCTTGTTTCGGCGAGCTCGCGCGTCTGCTGCCCGACACGCCGCGACCTGACCTGAATTCGCGCGCGCTCGCGGCGAACGAGCGCGCTTGAACTGCCGATTTGGACCGTTCGCAACCGTTGGGTAACCTTGCGTCTGCCCGTCGCGGGGTGGAGCAGCTCGGTAGCTCGCTGGGCTCATAACCCAGAGGTCGCAGGTTCGAATCCTGTCCCCGCTACCAGGTAAAACGGCCCTCGGAGGACACTCCGGGGGCCGTTTTCATGCCATTTGGGAACACTTTTGGGAACATTAGACAGGCTATGATTCGCGAGGGAGTTGAAGCGTCGCTCGCGCATAGCGATCAGTGTGAAGCGGCCCGCGTGTGATGCGGCGCTGGTTGTAAGAGCGATTCCTGTCCGAGTTCGATACTTCCGCCGCGGGTCTTTGTTGACCTTGAGATGCTGTTCTTCGCTGGGCGGGGAAGCCGATCGGTTGCAGCGTGCTCAGCGGGAGGGGGCCACGTGACAAGCGAGAGCGCAGCACCTGAGGGCGAAACGTCGTCCAACGGGCTGGAGGTGATCGGCGCCTTTACCGATGGCGCTTGGAGATCGCTGCTGAGCGACTTCGATGCCGGCGAAGTGGATAGTGCAGCAAGGGCTGCCGCAGAGTCGTCGTTGCGTGATGAAGGGTCTGCTGCACGAACAGGTGACATCTGAGTTGGCTTGCCCGGCGTGGGCAGGCTGGAAGGATGTCCTTGTGCCCAGGCCCTACCCCCGCGAGTTCCGCGACGATGTCGTGCGGGTCGCCCGCAACCGCGACGACGGTGTGACGATCGAGCAGATCGCCAACGATTTCGGTGTGCACCCGATGACGCTGCACAAGTGGATGCGTCAGGCCGACATCGACGAAGGCGCCAGGCCCGGCAAGAGCACCGGCGAGTCCGGTGAGCTGCGCGAAGCGCGGCGGCGGATCAAACTGCTTGAGCAAGAGAACGAGGTGTTGCGCCGGGCGGCGGCGTATCTGTCGCAGGCCAATCTGCCGGGAAATGGCTCTACCCGCTCGTGAAAGAGCTCGCCGCCGACGGGATCCCCGTGGCGGTGACGTGCCGGGTACTCAAGCTCGCCCGCCAACCGTATTACCGCTGGCTGGCCCAGCCTGTCACCGACGCCGAACTCGTCGAGGCCTACCGCGCCAACGCCCTGTTCGACGCTCACCACGAGGATCCCGAGTTCGGGTACCGCTATCTGGTCGAAGAAGCCCGCGACGCCGGGCAGCCGATGGCCGAGCGCACAGGATGGCGAATCTGCTCGCAGAATCGACTGTGGAGCGTGTTCGGCAAGCGCAAACGCGGGAAGAACGGCAAAGTCGGGCCGGCGGTGCACGACGATCTGGTCGGCCGCGATTTCACCGCCGGGGCGCCAAATCAGCTGTGGCTCAGCGATATCACTGAGCACAGCACTGGCGAAGGGAAGCTGTATCTGTGTGCGATCAAGGATGTGTTCTCCAACCGGATCGTCGGCTACAGCATCGACTCCCGGATGAAGTCCCGGCTGGCCACCAGGGCACTGCACAGCGCGGTAGCCCGACGCGGGGATGTCGCCGGATGCATTCTGCACTCGGATCGTGGATCTCAGTTCAGGTCAAGGAGATTCGTGCATGCACTAAACCAGCATGAGATGGTCGGCTCTATGGGCCGCGTCGGCGCGGCCGGCGATAACGCCGCCATGGAGAGCTTCTTCAGCCTGCTGCAGAAAAACGTGCTCGACCGCCGCCGTTGGGACACCCGCGAGCAGCTGCGCGTCGCCATCTTCACCTGGATCGAACGCACCTACCATCGGCGCCGCCGACAGTCCGGTCTCGGGCGGTTGACCCCGATTGAATTCGAAGCAATCATGACCACACCGGCCAGTCAGGCCGCGTGACCGAAACTGTCACCTGTTCGTGCAGCAGACCCCTGTTGCCGCTCGGACCGACGACTGCGTCAAAGTCGTTCTCCGCCCGTGATGACCCGGCCTCGTAGTACCGCCCGATGTGTCGGCGTTCGCACTGGCCGATACGCGCGATCGTGACGCAGTGCCGTATCGAAGGCCACGCCGAGAAGTCTCGAACCCGGGAAGCGTCGAACCGAGAGCGGCCGGCCGTCAGTGCCGACGGCTGGCCATGAGATCGATTGCCTCGGAACACTGCCGGCGCAGATCATCGAGCGAGATGCGGTCCTGCACCAGGGCAACCACTTCCGCGGTCCAGATGTCGGCCATCACCTCGGCTACCTGACGGTGTTCGTCGGTGGGCCTCCCGGCACCCATCACGTCGGCCCAACTGACACTGGTCTGGTCTCGCACAGTCTGAGCCCCCTCGGTGGCGACGGCATGCGATGCAGCATAAGCATGTGTCATTGCCTCCGTAATGTGGCCGGATGACTCCATTGCGCCGATGAGCTTGGACAGCGCCACACGCAGCCTGCCGAACGGATCACCCACCGTGCCCAGCGCCGACTGGAGCCGATCGTCGAATATATGAAGTTCTGCGCTGAGCGCGGAAACCAGAATGTGGACCGGGGACGGGAACAGGAGTTCAACCGTTGTGCGCGGAACCTCGGCTCGGCGGGCAACCTGGTCAATGACGACTGCGTGATAGCCGCCCTCGGTGGCAATCTTCACCGCCGCGTCGAGAATTCGGTGACGGCAGCCCGCGAGTTTCTCGTCAGTCGCGGCAACGTCGCCACTTCCCGTGTAGGTCGGCGGCAGGGATCCGAAGATGTTGATACGCATCGAGTCCGGAGAGAGGGGCAATCGGGGGTTCCGTCCGCTGGGCTCGACGCATACGTTGTGGTACGTACCAGATTAATTGACTAATCTGGCGTGGGCAAACATTCGCTGGATGGCATGAGATCAGATCGACCCGTATCTGTCCGGAGATCGTGTGGTGAGGCAACAGTTACTCCTCCGATGACAAGAACCGTGCGCGAACTGGAACACCGGATGATTTACGCTGACGCATCTTGTGCAAGTTGGGGCGCGTGGCGCCGTACGGTAGTGAGGCGATCGTTGCTACGCACGGCCAGGAGGCCACTCACACGATGAACTCCGTACCGAGGTGCGCTGAATCGAGTCGCTTCGACTCGATGTCAGCGTTCTTGGTGGCCAACAGTTTCGTCCGGCCCACACGTGCGGTAATGGCTGCGGTCTGTGCGATGTCGGGCCTGGCCACTGTTCTTTTGCTCGGCACCAATCCGTCGTTCAGTCTTGCGGCCGCGGGCGTCGTCAGCGCCCTGTTCTGCGTGGCGCTGACGTGGTTCTGGCTGACAAAGTGGCCTACGCGGCAGCAATCCCATGGCGCTGTACTTGCCGGTATGGCGTGTACCGCTGGATGGGCCGCCTTGGCACCCGACGTCACGGTCTCGGCAATGGTGGGGACCGCCGCGGTGATGACGAGCTGCTACGTCGCGTTCTTCCATTGCGCGAGATTGCTGGCGGCCAATATTCTGGCGTCAGTGTGCGTCGCCGCAATGGTCGCGGTGCGGATGCTGGAACAGCACACTGCTGGCGTGGCTGCCAGCGTGTTTTGGATCATGTGCATGTTGAACTCGGTCCTGCCCGCCGCGGTACGCGGTATGTCGCTGGCTATGAGCACCTATGCGACACGTTCGAACCAGGATCCGCTGACGGGGCTACTCAACCGGCGGGGGTTCAACGAGGCTGTGCAACACCAGCTCGGCAGAGACCGCGACGCCTGCCGAAGCCTGTCGATTCTGATGGTCGACCTCGACCAATTCAAGCTGCTCAACGACACCCACGGTCATGACGCCGGCGATCGGGTGCTCACGGCGGTGGCCTCGTTGTTGTTCCGGCACTGCCCGGTTGACGCAATTCTCTCGCGGGCCGGTGGTGAGGAGTTCGTGATCGCGATCTTCGGTACCCAGGATGCCGCCGCCCTTGCCGCGCAGTTGTGTTCCGAGATCGCCAACCTTCCGCTGACGTCATCTGCGAGCATCGGCGTCGCGTCGGCTCGCCTCGATTCAGACGGGGACACCGCGGCGATCGTGGGTGACCTGGTCGCGGCTGCCGATACTGCGATGTACGCGGCTAAACGCGACGGGGGCAACCGGGCTCGATCACATGATCTGTAACGCCGGTTCATGATTCGCGGCGCGGATCACCCCAGCGTTCGCGGATCGCCTGCCACGGATCGGCGAAGCGACCAGGTTTCCGATAGTAGGCCGAGCGGCGTTTCAGCAGCACCCGCACGAGCGGCGCTGCGAGCCTCAGCGCATACCACCGGACTCCGGCGTTCCTCCGAGTCTGCGACAGCATCGCCGGCCACGAGTGATGTTGGAAGGCCAATGCCTCCTGCGCCCGCGCGGTATCCATCCAATCCGTGGCGAACCATCCATCGGCACTGTCGGGATCGCCGGGACGGCCCGGTGGAAGGCCGCGCACCAGTCCCACCGCCGCTGCAGTCGCACCGGCGATATCGCCCTGTGTCAGGCGGTGGCTGGTGTCACCGCCGATGAGCAACACCTCGCCGACGACGTCGGCGGTGGTGGCGGCGACGAAGGCGTGAGCGACGTCCCGTACGTCCACAGTCTGAATCCGTCCATCGGTGGGCAACAGTCCCTCGAAATAGATCATGTCAAGGTGCATCGTCAGGCGCGGACGGGTGGTGAGCACCCCACCGAGCCGCGGGATGACCCATTCCAAGCCGCTGTCGCGCACGATGCGTTCGGCTTCGACTTTATGTGTGCCGTAATTGTCCGCAGGCTGCTGTGCCGTTTCCGCAGTCAATATGTCGTTGACCCGGTGGGGATTTCGCGGGCCGTAGGTCGCAATGGAGGATGCCACGACCAGCCGGGGCGGAATCGCCATTTGGGCGGCCGCCGTCGTGAGCGACTGGGTGGCTCCCACATTCACCTTGCGTGCCAGTGCGGGCCGCGAGTAACAGAAGGGCGGGATGACGGCGGCAAGGTGGATGACTGCGGTCGGGACCACCGCCTCCAGCAGTGCCGCAAGCGCTTTCGGGTCGGTGAGATCACACCACCGGACGTCGGCTCCGGTCAGGCTGGCCGCAGCCTCTCGGTTCGCGGGGGTGTCCAGGTCGGTGACGGTGACCCTGCGCCCATCCGCGACGAGTTTCTCCACGGTCGCGGTTCCCACCAGCCCGAACCCGCCGGTGACCAGGACATGGTCTGTAGTGCTCATGTGGTGTGCATCCTCTGGGCTGGGGTGCTCGCGTTCACAGGTGTGTCGAGAGTATGACGATCGCGGCATGCCGTCGGATGACGCGCCACGGTGAGGACAGTGCATCCATCGCGGTGGTCAGGTCGGCAGCGTTGATCTCGAACATGACGTTGGGCGACAACCGGCCGAACAGCTGCCCATCGAAATCGGGGTGCAGCTCCAGCACGGTTTCCCATGGTCCGTAGTCCAGGGCGCCATTCTTGCGGTCACCGATATAGGGCCGGGCCGCGCAGTTCAGCGCGAGCTCTCCAGGGAGGCCGTCGAGGTGTTTGGCGATCTCGGCGAGCCGGCCGAGCCATGCCAGCGTTTCACCGGCCGCGGCCCGCAGTACCGTGTCGACCTGCGGGTCGGACAGCACGGCGACGAGCCGATCGGTGACGGTTGTCGTGGGCTGCCCGATATCCTCGATCACTGCGAGCATACCGAGGAGCCGGCCGAAATCAGCTGTCGGGTTTCGTGATTCCGCATGCACGTGAACGGCCAGGGCATCGGCGGCATCGGCGCCGATCTCGGTCGACAGTTCCGCCGCCAGCACGAAACCTTCGCCGTGGACCGGAGAGTCCCGCAGGGTGGCCACCAGCTCGTCGACCCGGTCTCCGGGTGGTAGCCGGTGAAGCCGGAGGATTTCGGTGCGGCGCCGGGAGAGCACGGGGAAACAGTGCTGCAGTTGCGCTGCGTCCAAGGAGCGTTCGATCAGTTCGGGATTGCCGTTGATCGGGACGATGACGAAGCCGTCCTCGAGAGCGCCCGGTGGATCGGCGAGCAGAGCGCTGGTGGCCCGGGCACACGCCGAGGCGATGGCGTCGAGGAACTGCGCGACGACGTCATCCCAGTCCTGTCCCTTCGAGCCCGCGTATGCCGTGACACGGCCGGCCCATTCGTCGCCCTCGGGGGAGGCGTCGAATTGCCAGCGCCATTCCGCCGGATCCCAACGGGGATCGTGTGTCCCATGCTGCGGGGGAAGCGATTCCACACTGGACACGCAGATCGACGGCCAGAGCACCAGCATGCGTTCCGCATAGATATCGGTGACGGATGCCGCGTAGATGTGGTCCCGTGGATGGTGGGCCGCCACGTGCTGGACCGCGCCGATCAACTGGGCGACCATGAAGGTCTGCAACCCGACCCAGTCGAAGTTCACCCCAGGGATACACCGAGTCGGCCGGCCATCACACGGACCATGTGCTGGACTGCAATTTCGTTGCGCCCGATGATCATATGGTCATGCTGGCCGCGACGAACGCCCTCGCCGCACTGCGGCAGCATCAGGAAGTCCTCATCCCGCACCGCCGCGTGCACCTGGGCGAAAATCCCGTCATAGAGCTCGGTCTGCTCGGGTGTGGTGGCCGGGTAGCGCGCCATCCAACTGTGGCGCACCGTGCAGTCTGTGGCGGACTTACCCGGCAGGATGTCGATCACCTCGACACCGACCATGCTGTTGGCCAGGATGAGGTTGGGATAGATCCAGTAGATGACACCCATCTGCTGCTTGGGGTCCCACTTGTCGTCCGGTTCGGTGCCGTCGAGCTCGGTGATCCAGTTGAACGGGAAGCCGATCCGGTGATGATCACCGAACTCGTCGTAGACGTGGGTATTGGCGAGCGTATTCATCCCGATGACGCTCTTACCGTGCACGAACGGGAAGTGGTAGCCCTCGGCGAACGCCTCCAGTGCGCCCTTCCAGCTGACCGTGGAGTCCAGCGACTGCTCTCCGTGATACTGGTAGTCCTGGTAATTCCATTGCGCCAGTTCATCATTGAGCGAACCAAGGTGGGTGTCGAGATTCAACTCGACGTCCGCGGTGAGTACGGCCCAGATGAATCCGTGGCGCTCCTCACTCGGCAGCTCGACCAGCCCGTACTGATCGCGGTCGATATCGTCGAAACCCGACTTGCCCGGCAGACCCCTCAGCTTGCCGGTGTTGTCATACACCCACGCGTGGTAGGGGCAGGTGAAGCGGCGTGCGCTCCCCGCGCCACAGGCGGGCATAGCTCCGCGGTGTCGGCAGTAGTTGAGCAGGACGTGAGTCTTGCCCTGGCTGTCGCGGGTGATCAGCAGCGAGTCGTCGAGCACCGACCGCACGACGTAGTCGTTGGGGTTGGGAACCTGCGCCGAGGCCAGTACCGGCAGCGGTGTGCGCCGCAGGATCATCGACTGCTCCACCTCGGCGAGCTTGTCATCGCTGTAGTAGTTGAGCGGGACCCGTAGTGTGCTCGGCGCCATATCGGTCGTCTTGTCCAGTGCGAGCTGGAGGCCGCGGCGAGTCAGTTCGGGGCCGAGCGGGGTCGGGGTCGTGGGCTGACCCGTGTCGTGCGGTCGCGAAACCACCTCGGTCATCGGCATTCCTTTCGAGCAGGCTGTGCGGTTCGCCACAACGACGATACACTCATAGCTCTCAATGTCCAGCCACTTGGATGCCGTCTGCGGCGTACGGTTTACAAAGCTTGCCGAATTCGACCGAAAGCGATGTGGTGCGCACACACGGATGGTCCGGTTACACGCCGGCCGATGACAACGAGGCCGCGGAGCGGATCATTACCGCCGCGGCTGAACTGATCGACGGTGGCGTCACCGATATCAGCATCCTGCAGGTCGCCAAGAGTCTGGGCATCGCTCGTACCACCGTCTACCGCTATTTCCCCGATGCCCAGGCCATGGTGCGAGCCACCGCAGAGCGAGCCACCCAACAGTTCCTCGACGGCCTCGCCGACGGCCTCGCCGGCATCAGCGACCCGGCCGAGGCGAGCATCGAGGCGATAGCGCTGACCACCGAGCGGCTGCGCGCGCATCGGCGTTTCGGCCTGCTGTTCGCAATGGGCGGTCGCGGCGAGAGCCTGCAGGTTGTCACATCATCGGCGGCGCTGAGCGCGGGCCGCACCATCGTCGGCCAGTTCGATGTTGACTGGACGGCACGCGGGTGGTCGCCCGAGGAGATCGACGAACTTGTGGAGCTGATGCTGCGCCTGGTGCAGTCATTGCTGGCAGACCCGGGCGAACCACAGCGCTCACCCGGGGAGTTGCGAAACTACCTGCATCGTTGGATAGCGCCGGCCATCACCGCTCTGCACCCGGTGGATGTCGTCAGCCCGGTGGGTTAGACGCAGCCACGCGCAGGGCCGCGTCAACGGCTGCGGCGCGTCGGCGCCGATGTGTTTGTTCGTCATCGGTGACGATCGACGGATCTGGCCAATGCGCCCAGGCCAGCGCGATTCCGAACAACATCACTGCGAGATCCAGGGGATCCCAGGACGGATCGACACGGCCTCCGGCCTGGGCACGAGTTAGTGCAGCCAGCAAGTGCGCGGGAATGTGGCCGTCGGCCGGCGGCGCCTCGACTGCGGCATTCTCCAGCTGACCCCACATGATCATCCGGATCCGCTCGGGCTGTGTACGGGCAATGTCGTAGACCGTTCCGACAAACTCGCCCACATCGTCCATTCGGGGTCCCATCGAGCGAACGAAGTCCTGTGCATCTGCCATCACCACCTCGCGAAACAGCGCCGATTTGTCGCCGAAGTGCGCATACAAACGTTCCTTGCTGGCCTGCGCAGAGCGGGCTATCCGGTCAATGCGGGCTCCGGCCAGACCGTGCTGCGCGAACTCGTCGCGGGCGGCGGTCAATATGTCATCGCGTAGCTCGGCCTTGTTTCTCACGTCCCGATCATAAACAGACGAACGAGTTCGTTTGTTAGGCTGCGTCGATAACCAGGAGGATTTATGCTCGAGTACTACAACACTCAACGCCGTCACAGCGCACTCGGGAGCCTACCACCCGTCAGCCGACTGCAACCAACCTCATGACCCAGTACATCTGATATGTAGGGAAATTTGTCAAGAGGGCAAGGTGAGGCGCCGCCGGGGGGTTACCCCGACGGCGCCTCCTTGCTTCCTCGTCGAGCCTGTGTGGTGAGCGTGTCGTTGGCGACGCGCGGTCAGACTGATATACGCGGATTGGCTACCGCAGGACGGGGTTTCGGCTGGATCGCATCCGCTTGTCTAGGATCGAGCGTCGACCTGAAGGCCTGCTCATAGAAGTGTCGCGGGTCGATCCACGCGCTGCCACCACCGGCCTCGGTGAGGAAACGGCCTCACAGGGTGATCAGTCGTCCATGACCGCCAAAGACCAGCACCAGCCAGCGAGTTCACGGGCGATCGCAACGTTAGCCACCACCGGCCGCTTGCGTCGCTCCAGGAAGCCCACCCACCGGTTGTGAAGGCGGCGGTTGCCCTGCTCTCCACGGGCTCGCGCGGCGGCTGGGGCTCGGTCCCACCGCGATCGCATCACCGCGCCAACGCGATACCGGGGCCGGTGATGCCAGGCTGATTCGACGAGCAAACGGCGGACATGGGTGTTGCCGGTTCTGGTGATCGGGCCCTGCGCCCGAGAAGCGCCCGAGGAGTACTCGCTGGGGACCAAACCGACAAAGGACCCAATTGTGCTGCCGGTGAACCTGCTCCAATCACCGATCTCCACCGCCAGGGCGAACCCGGTCAGGGTGCTCACACCTCGAAGACACGACACTCTGCGCACGACCGGAGTGAACTCACTGTCTGCGGCCATTTCCTCGATCGCGGTATCGAGCCGGCGTCGGCGGGCCTTCATCGTCAACACGTGGTCGTAGTCGGCGTCGAACGCCCTCTGCGTTGCCGGCACCGTCAGCTGTGGTGCTGCGACCGTGCGCAGCCACTGATCGTGGGCACCGGTCCAGGCCGCACCTGCGTAGTAGACGACGCCGTGGCGCAGCAGCAGCTTGGAGAGGCGATGCCGCGCCCGCATCAGATCACCGCGGCAGTCTTCTCTGGCTCTGACCAGATCCCGGGCGGCTTCCTGCTCGACGGTGGGGATCGCCACCGAGGTGATCTCATCGAGGCGCAACAGTCGCGCGAGATGCACCGCGTCTTTGGCGTCGGTCTTGACCCGATCACCAGCGGGGCGCTGCAGTTTGCTTGGCGCGACCACCTCGCAGCGCACACCTGTGGCCTTCAGATGCCGGTACAACCCGAACCCGGTCGGGCCGGCCTCATAGGCGACCGCCACCGGACCGGCCAGCCGATCCAGCCAACCGCGGATATCGCCGTAATCCGGGGTCAGCTTGGCCTGGATCACCTCTCCTGTGACGCTATCGATCGCCGCTGCTGCAACCGATCGTGCGTGCACATCGAGCCCTACGCTCGTACGCTCTATAAACACCGGGGCCTCCCACAAATGTCGGATAGGCCGGGCAGGGACTTCTGCTCGGTAACCCACGAGTTTTTGTGTGTGAGGCCCCGGCCCGCAACCCCCAGCTCAACGCCAGCGGTCACCCATACCGTCTAGTCTGCGGCATCGACACGTCGATCTCGATACTCTGTTCGGGTCGACAGTTATCTCTTCGTGTCAGGACGAACACGGACCCGCTGCCGTCGGACCTGAACGGGAAGCTCGTAAAGGCCGCTGGAAATGTCTCGGGAACGGGTAGGCAACTTAGCCGCTGAGTCGGAGTACCAGACGGATTGGATGTCCGGCTACGTCGAGCATCTCGAAACAGGTGGATACGGAGGTGTGCGGGGACGGTTGGGGATGCCTATGCACGCCCCTTTGGCTCCGTGGTGTCAAGGGCTCGCAGGTTTGGGCAGCCGCGATCGATGTGAACGAATTTGTGAACGAAACCCTGCGCAACGGATCCGACTGCTTCGACACAGCGTGACATGCGAGACGCGAGATCGGAGACGACCTGCACGTTAGCGACGTAGGTAGAAGCGCGAGAACGTAACCGGCCGGCTCATAACCCAGAGGTCGCAGGTTCGAATCCTGTCCCCGCTACTAAGTGGAATGGCCCTCGGACTTCGGTCCGGGGGCCGTTTCGCATGTGTGTCTATTACAGCGGCGCAGTCCCTCTCCCGAACTGTCAGATAGCAGAGATACGCGCTGCGCTCTCGTCACCGGGCCGGTAACGGACCTCGCGGGTACCGAAGAGGTTGAGGTCGAACGGCGGCTCGTCCTCGCCCAATTCGGTGTCGATGAGGCTGACGAGCTTGTTCAGCATGTCCGCGACCAGTTTCTCGTCGTAGTCAGGGTGCGACGGGTCCCCGATGTTCCTGGTCTCACCCGGGTCGTGGCGCAGGTCGTAGAGGGCCACGTCGGAGCTGGCATGCAATTCCTCGACCGTGCGAGGGGTCTGGTACTCCGTGGGCGAAAACCAGCGCACCAGTTTGTGTCGACCGTCGGACACGGCTCGAAAAAACGTGCGCTTGGTCATGTCCGGCGCGCCGTACACACTGCCGACGGCCCGGCAGTCCTCGAGTGTCTTTTCCGGTCCGTCGCCCAGCTGAGCGAGTTCACCGAGAGCGCCCTGGATCGCCCACTCCGGGTCGAGCATGTTGAGCCCGTCCCAACAGATCAGGGCGCCGTCACCGGGCTCGGAGGCCGACCCGCGGAGCGGCGGCGATTGCTGAGGTGCCTCGAACAGGTGTCGCAGGTTGCGCCCCTTCAGCACCGGGTACCGTCGGCGAATCTCGTTGTCGTCCAACCCCGCCCACGACAGAAACGTGGTCGCGAGGTCGAGATGGGATCCGACGGCATCGGATTCGACTCCGCTGGGCCCGTGCGGCGTGACGACCGTCATGTTCACCACCGACGCCTCTTGAAAAGGGATCGCGCCCTTCTGCGCCATCTGATGCGCACCGTTCATCTCGCCGTGATCCGACGTGAGGACGACCACCGTGTCGCCCCACAGGTCCTGCCGGTCGAGCTCATCGAGAATCTTCCGAAATTGCCTGTCCACCAGCCGCAAACAGTTGATGAGGTAGTTGCGGCGGACCTTCCAGAGGTCTTCACGGTTCTCCGGGATCCGGCCGTAGTTCCACTCGATGTTGCGCTTGTAAGACCGCACACCATAGGGCTGGGCGTCGAGGTCGTCGTGGAAGTTGCTCGGGAGCTCGACATCGAAGTCACGGAAGAACCCCAAGTCTTGGGCGGGGTGGGTCAAAGGTGCCATCGTTGCATTTTCGTGTGCCTGCTCGTCTTCACCGGCGCGCAGGAACATGATGTCGTGCGGGTTGACCATCGAGGAGATCAGCAACCAGGGCCGGTCCTTCGGGCGCTTATGGCGCAGCCAGTCGACGGTCTGAAACGCGACGGCGCCGTCGAGCTGTTCGCCGTGCAGCGGTGCTCCCCAGGCGTCGCCCCAACTCTGATAATCCGAGAACCCGTAGTGCTCCAACGCATCGGCGGAGCGTTCCGGGTGGGACAGGTGCCACTTGCCCTTGAAGGCGGTGTAGTAACCCTGCTCGCGCAGCATCGTGCCGACGGTCGGGACATCGGTATCCAGCACGTCGATCCAGGCGAAATTCGTGTTGTCCCACAGGCCTATGTTCTTGGCATGCTGCCCGGTCCACATCGCCGCCCGCGACGGCGTGCACTGCGGGACGGTGCAGTACTGGCCGCGAAGACTCACCCCGGCGGCAGTGAGCCGCTGAATCGAGGGCAGGTCGACTTCCGGCGGCAGGTCCATGTGGACGTCCCACTGATCCATGCACAGCACGAGAATGTTGGGGCGTCGGTCAGTCGGCGTCCCAGGGTTGTCGGTCATCTTCTCACCCCCGGATCACCATTGTCGCTCACCCGGCCGTCAGCGGTGGGCGCTTCAGGGCTCGTCGAGCCGCGTCACCACGCCTCGGTCGCCGTCGACGCGCACGCGATCGCCGGTCTTGAGCACCTGGGTGCCGACGAGCGTGTTGACCACGCACGGTAGCCCGTACTCGCGGGCAACCACCGCGCCGTGGGACACCGAGCTGCCGATGTCGGTGACCAGCGCCGCGATCACGGTGAAGTACGGTGTCCAGCCGACGTCGGTGACCGGCGCGACCAGGATCTCCCCGGGCTGCACCGACCGCGCATCGACAATCGACTTCGCCACGCGCACAGTCCCTTCCACCGTGCCGCGGCTGGCAGGTCGGCCGACGACCTGGTCACCCGCTGACGTGACCGGCGGGGGAGTGACGATGGGTCTCGGCTTGCCGACCGACACATCCTCGAACTCGAGAGCATCCTGAAACGGCAGCGCCGCCCGGCGCTGCACCGCCTGCTGCACGAGGTCGGTGACGTCGTCGTCGCCGACCAGGCGGGGCAACTCGCTGCGGTCGAAGAAGAACACGAGGTCGGCGTCCGGGAGCCGGCCCGACGCTGCCAGCACCTCGCCGAGATGGCGGTAGCCCCGCTTGAGCACGTGCGCCATCATCGCCATCTTCGACTTCGTCTCCTCGCGTCCCCGGGCACCGCCCTGGGCGAGGTGGGCGAGCACTCGGATGGCGCGTGACGACGGTGCCTGCACCGGCGTCGGTGCGGGACTCCGATCCGTCGGGTCCGAGCGGAGCATGACCTGCATCATGGCGCCCAGCCCGGCAGGATCCTCGGCCCATGACGGGTCCCGCATGCACAGCTCCCTGTAACCCCGGTGGCCATGCCGATCCAGAAACTCGCGTAACGCCGCTCCCGCGGCACTGTCCTCACCGCGCAAGGCGATCACCGCATCCTCCGCAGCGGTGGACAGAAATCGTTGAGCAGCAACGGGGTCGACGCCTATGGTGTGCACCACCCCCTGTAACTGCTCGAGCATCATCGCGCTCTCGACGTCGGTCGCGCCGGCCATCAACCGCGTCGCCTCGGCTTGGCCTTCCTCCTCGCTGCGGCCGTCCCTGACGGCCTGACGCACCAGGACACTCTCCAGGATGTTGGCAGCCACCGCCGCACGCGACGAGGACCTCACGTGGGTCAACGTCACATGACAGTACAAGTCGACGCCGGACTCCAACTGCTGCAGCACTACTCGTGCATCACGGCTCGTCGGCACAGCGAAGCCACGAATCTGCGACTCCAACCGACGGATCGCCGGCCCCGCCGACAACGCGTGAGAAGTGAGCCGGACCGTGTTGACGAGCTTCCGGTGAAACGGTTGCGGCGGTTTGGCTTCCAGCTCGTCGACCACCCGCCCACAGATGGACATCGAGAACTGCTCACGTGAGTTGCCCAGAATCCCGGAACTCAGGGCCGTGCCCTCGGTCAGGTTCAGGAACATGTGGCCGTAGAAGTAGCCGACCTGTAGCCACGGTGTCTCGTAGCGCGGTTGCGCCCGCGCGACCACCTGCGTCATCTGCATCGCGTAGTCGATCGCGTAAGCCGACACCGACGCGGTCAGCGGACAGAAGGCCCCGGGCATCATCTCGCCGATGTTGCACCTCGTGTAGACGTGGTCGGGCCCGGCTACCGGCGAGTCCATTTCGTTGAGGTCGCCGGGCAGCGTGGTGATGGGTCGTGCCTGCAACCACCACAGACGACCCGACCGGTCGATGGCCCACTCGAGGTCCAGCGTTTTGCCCCAGTGCTTTTCGGCGCGCACGGCGCCGGCCCGGATGGCAGCCACCTCTTCGGCGGTCACGACCGGTTCGACTGCGACCTCGTGCACGACTACTGCGCCGTCGGTGTCGAGCACGATGTGGTCGGGAGACGACGACCCGTCGACCAGTGACTCACCGAGACCCGCCACTGCGTCGATCACCATCAGGTCGCGCCGACCGCTGGTCGGGTCGGCGGTGAACACGACGCCGGCCGCGCGTGCGTCGACCATCTGCTGGACGACGACGTGCATGACGGCCGGGGATGGTCCTCCGTAGGCCGCGGCGCGCGCGGAGTCTGTTGAGTCCACACAACGGCGCACCGCCGCGATGAAAGCCTCCTCGGTGTCCACACCGAGCACCGTGTCGTACTGTCCGGCGAAGGACTGGTCGTCGCCGTCTTCGCCCACGGCCGAGGACCGCACCGCCACCGCCGTCACGCCGTCAGCACGCATGCGGTTGAACGCCGCGGTCGCCGCATCGATGGATCCCGGTGCTGACGCGTCGGCGATCACGAACCCGGCCGGAACGGGCAGCCCCAGTCGGTGCAGTTCGGCCAGCCCGGCAGCCTTGCCGCCGAAGCGGGCGTCGGTGACGTGGCGGAAATCCACTGTCGTGGGCGCCATTCCTAGCTGGCTCCGTCGGTCCAGTCGGAGAACCCGGACGGGTGGTGCGGCCCGATGACACCGTGTTCGAACAAGCCGGCGCCGTGCCGGATCTGGCCGTCGGGTTCGGCGCAGACCGCCGCCCCGACATGATCGATCAGGCTGAACGGTGCGCGGGCCATCACCTCGGGGTCGGTGAGGTCGAAGCTGACCCGCTCAGTGAACGGCCCGCCCTTCCAGGTGCCGTGCGCCCAGGTCGAGTCGCCACCGTACCCGGACCCGAAGGCGATGGGGGCGAACAGTTTCGACTGCACATCGAGCTGAATCCGGTCGCCGGCGCGGTTCATGAACTCGACGTGGGCGCTGTGCGGGATGCGTGTTCCCGGGGTGTAGTGGATGGTGGCGCGCACGCCGTCGAGTTGTTCGACACGGCCGTCGCGCCAACGACGGGTGCAGTCGTAGAGGCTGCGGTGGCCGTCGGCGTCTTCCTGGAGGATCAGGAACAGCTGGAAGTCGTCGAACGCCAGGGGCAGGTAGAGCCACCACATACCGTTGAACGCGCCGTCGGGACGTCCGGCAGGCTCGGGGTCGCCGATGGGCCGGATCCCCCAGGACCGGTCTCGGGCGCCGACACTGGTGCTGTGGTCGACGATCATCCGGTCGCCGTCGACGTCGATCCACCCTTCCCAACTACCGACTTGCGCAAAGCGACACGCCTGCAACGTCACCCGACGTTCGGTGAACATCTCGTGCGGACGTTCGAGCGCCGCGGGAAACAGGCCGCGCCACCGCAGGTCCGCTGAAATCCCCTCCGTGTCGGACAGCGTCAGGTGCAGTTCCTGCAGCGGTTCGACCACGTCCAGACGGTAGGAGCCGACGTGTTGGTGCAGTCGGTCATCGTCGATCGCGTCGCTCAGGTGTACCGCGGTCTGCGTGTCACCACGTCGGACCAGGAAGTAAGCATCCTTGACGCCCAGGCGCGGGTAGTAGCCGATGCCGGTCAGCGCCATGAAGCGGCCGTCACGATCGAGCACGTTGAGGTAGGACCGATCGTAGAAATTGCGGTCTGAGGTCGCCGGTGAGGCGATCGGTGCGGGCACCTGATGGATCGGGTACTCGTCGAGCGGGCTGAGGTTCACACGGTCTCCATCAGTTACGATGCGATCTGCATCGAAATTACACTGAGGATATGACAGCAGATCAGCGTGGGGATGGCAAGGCGCCGGGGCGACCCCGCGACGGCCGGATCGACGCCGCGATCATCGCCGCCACCCGCGAATTGATCTTGCAGACCGGCTATTCCGGGCTGTCGCTGTCGGCCATCGCCGCGCGCGCCGGAACCACCACCGCCGCCATCTACCGGCGGTGGTCCGGGAAGGTTCATCTGGTTCACGAGGCGGTGCTGCCCGACCAGGCGATTCCCGTGCCCGACGACACCGGCGACATCCGCGACGACATCAGGGCGCTGGTCGAAACCATCCGTGTCATGTTCGACAAACCGGAAGTGCGGGTGGCCCTTCCGGGCCTGATCGCTGATACCGTCGCCGACCCCGAACTGCACGCGACGATGATCGCCCGTCTCGGGGGGAACCTCGCCGACTTCGAAACCCGCTTCGGTCAGGGGCGTCGCGGCGACGACGCGCTGCCCATGCTGGCCGAGGTCGTCGCCGGCAGCGCCATCTTCCGCATCCTGCTGCGGCGCGACGCCGCGCTCGACGACGCGTGGGTGGAGGAGATGACCGAGATGATCACCGAGCGCTGGCCTGGCTAGAACCGTTCGCGTAGCGGCCGGTCGTCCGGTGTGCTGCGGTAGATGCCGCGGTCGATCAATCGGGGCACCACCTCGTCGATGAACTCCCGGATGGATTGCGCCCCAGCGGAGAACATGAGGTTGAAGCCGCCGACGTTGCCGTCGGCGTGCCAGGTCGCGAAGTCCTCGACGAGGTCGTCGTAGGAGCCGACGAACTTGCGGTGCGTGGCACCGCCGCGGCCGACTGCCTGGGCGACAACTTCGCGGACGGTGACGCCGGGACGCGCCTGGATCCAGTGGTACAGGCCGACGTAGTTGCCGAAGGTGCTCTTGATGGTCTTCTCGACGTCGGCGGGAACCGGCAGCGCCGCCACCGGGAAGGGCGCATCGATGTCGTCGAGGGGAACCTGGATCCCGAACTGCCCCAGGGCGAATGGGGCGATCGGTGCCCAGTCGACGTAGCTGTCCAACTCGCGTAGCCGCTCTTCGGCTTCGGCCTTCGTCAGGGCCACGTACGGGATCAGGCCGGGAATCGCCGGGACGGACCCGGGCTCGCGGCCCTCCTCGACGAGCGCCTTGTCCAGCGTCTGGCGGTACTCCGCCGCGCTGTCTCGCGTCGAGGAGTTCGTGAACACCATCTCGGCGTGCTTGGCCGCAACCTTGATACCCGCACCGGACCCACCCGCCTGCGCGATCAGCGGCCGGCCCTGCCGACTGGGCGCGACGTTGAGCGGGCCGGTGACCTGAAAGAGGTTGCCGCGGTGATTGATCGGGTCGGCGTGGAACCGCATCCGTCCGTCGGCGTCGGGACGCATCGCCCGGTTGTCCCACAGCCCGCGCAAGACGTCGAGGAACTCGTCGGCCCGCTGGTAACGCTCCTCGCGGCTGAGATGTTGCTGCAGGCTGTAATTGAGTGCGAAGTCGTCGATCACCGACGTGACGGCGTTGTAGCCGGCGCGGCCGTCGGAGGCCTGGTCCAATGAGGCCAACAAGCGCGCCAGGTTGTACGGGTCGTAGAACGTCGTCGAGGCCGTGGCGATCAGCCCCACATGTCTGGTGTGTTGCGCGATCGCGGTCAGCGCGGTGATCGGCTCGGCCGGCCCGCCGTCGAACGCGGGGGAGCCCTGCATGCCGGGAATGTCACCGACGAACAGCGCGGTGAACAGTCCCTCGTCGCCGAACCGGCCGTACTCGAGTAGCCGCTCGAAAGTGCTGCGATCGGCGATGCCATGGGCCTTCTCGTAGCCGTAGGCGCCCTGGTGCAGGTTGATGTCGTTGGCGACCAGGTTCAGGTGGAGATGACGCGACATGTGTTTCCTATCGGTGAGTTTTCATCGCATGGTGGCGTAGAGCGCGTCGGTCATCGCGTCGATCGCGGCCTCGCGTTCCAACGGCCACCCGTCGACCAGCCAGAGGTGCATGAAGGAGTCGACCATCGTGTACATCATCGCGATGGCCAATCGGATCTGGGACTCGGTGGCTCCGGGGATGGCGTCGGCCTCGATCCACTCGATGACGTTGGCCTCCATAGTGGCTCGGTGCGCTTCGGCGAAATCCGGATCGGCGGCCCGGGCCTGATGCAGCGCCATATAGAGCTGCGGCGAGGCGGTGTAGAAGTCGACGACCTTTTCGAAGAACGCGCGGACAGAGGGACGTCCGGACCTGCCGCCGCGCGGTGCGTCCTCCTGCGCCCACACCGTCATCCGGGTGTTCCGCAGCTCCCGCAGCACGGCGGCCTTGCTGTCGAAATGCAGATAGAACGTCGCGCGACCGATCCCGGCGCGGCGCACGATGTCGTCGATGGTGACAGCGACATACCCGCGGTCGGCGAACGCCTCCAACGCAGCGGTCATGATGTGGTCGCGGGTCATCAGACGGTGGCGGTCACGCATCGTGAGTTTCGGTGCCACGTAATCGGTCTTGGTCATGTCAGCGTGACCCCGTCGAGTGCGCCGGAGGCGCGCCACGCGGCCAGCATGTCGAAAAACTCCACCGGTTTGCCGCCGAAGTTCGTCGACAGCATGCCGTGCGGATTGTCCTTGTCGCCCTCGGAACTCAGGTAGCTCGGGGTGCAGTCGGCGTAGAACGCCTTGGCCTTCTCGCCGGCCTCGTTCATGGTGGCGAGCCATTGTTCTTCGGCCGCGAGGGTGGCTTCGATGGTCGACGCGCCACGTTCGACGAACGTCTTCACCAGATAAGCGAAGTGGCGGGCGCGCTCCTCGGCGGTGTGCGTGTAATTCGGCGAGACGCCGGATTGCGTGTAGCCGAGGAAGAAACAATTAGGGAAGCCGTGGGTCTGCAGACCGTGCAGCGTGCGCATGCCTTTGGCCCACTTGTCGGATAGGCGCACCCCGTCACGGCCGACGATCTCGAAGCCGAGGCGGCGGGTGAACTCGGTGCCGACCTCGAAACCGGTCGCGAAGATCAACGCGTCCAGTTCGTATTCGACGCCGTCGACGACTGCCGCTGTCTCCGTGAAGCGTTCGACGCCGCGGCCGTCGGTGTCGACCAGTTCCACGTTGTCACGGTTGAACGTTTCCAGATAATCGTCGTGGTAGCCGGTGCGCTTACACATCAGCTTGAACCACGGTTTGAGGGACTCCGCAGTCTTCGGATCGCGCACGGTGTCGGCGATGCGTTTGCGCAATCGTTCCATCGTCTCGAAGTCGAGGCGATAGAGGAACTCGGTGATCTCGTCGGGCGTCATTTCCCGTCCCAGGCGCGCGGTTTCGCGGATCACCGCGGGGTCGGTCAGTGCCAGCGCGTTGCGCGTCCAGCCGTCGTCGACGAGGTCGATATCCATCTCGACCCCGCAGGTGACGCGGGTGAAGTTCTCCATGCGGTCACGCTGCCAGCCGGGGGTCAGCGTCGTCGCCCAGGCGGGGTCGGTCGGACGGTTTCCACGTTCAGCGACGGTGCTCGGGGTGCGTTGGAAGACATAGAGTTTCTGCGCCCAACGACCGAGGTGCGGGATGCACTGCAGCCCGGTGGCGCCGGTTCCGATGATGCCGACGCGTTTGTCCGCCAGCTTGGTCAGCCCTCCGGATTCGTCGCCGCCGGTGTAGTCGTAGTCCCAGCGGCTGGTGTGGAAGGTGTGGCCGCGGAACTCGTTGATGCCCGGGATACCCGGCAGCTTCGGGCGGGTCAGCGAGCCGGGGGAGACGGTGACCAGTGTCGCGGTGAAGGCGTCGCCGCGGTTGGTCGAGACCTCCCAGTGCTCGACCTGCTCGTTCCACCGCATGCCGGTCACGGTCGTCGACAGCAGCGCGTTGTCGTAGAGGCCGTAGTGGCGGGCGATCGCCTGGAGGTGGTCGCGGATCTCCGGGCCGTGCGCGTAACGCTCGGTCGGGATGTAGTTCAGCTCTTCGAGCAGCGGCAGGTAGATGTAGGACTCGATGTCGCACTGCGCGCCGGGGTAGCGGTTCCAGTACCACGTGCCGCCGAAGTCGCCCGCGGTGTCGACAACGCGGATGTCGGTGATGCCCGCTTCGTGCAGCCGTGCCGCGGCGATGAGGCTGCCCAGCCCGCCGCCGATGATCAGGACGCCGACGTGGTCGCGGACCGGTTCGCGCTCGACCCACTCGGTGTACGGGTCGTCGGCGTAGTGCGAGAAATCAGCTGTGACCTCGATGTACTGGTCGACCGCATCTGGGCGCAGCCGCTTGTTGCGTTCGTATGCGTACTTCGCGCGCACCCATGCGGCGTCGTACGTCGGCGGCTGGGGGCCGGGGGAGGCGATCGTCTCCGGCATCGGCTGGCACTCCTCGCATCTGGCAATTCGCTGGACAGTATGTCTGGTGAACAGACTTCTCAGCATCTTGCCAGACGCGGTGGATGGCGTGGGGGGTTCGGGCTGTTGTCTCGCGGCGAGCGCGCGCAAAATGCCGGTCACCGGCGGCGTGCCGGGGCGCAAACACGCGCGCTCGCCGAGACAAAACGGGACGGCTAGGCGTTCTGGGGGAAGCCGAGGTTGATGCCGCCGTGTGACGGGTCCAGCCAGCGCTGGGTGACGGCCTTCTGGCGGGTGAAGAACTGCACGCCGTCCATACCGTGCGCGTGGCTGTCTCCGAACAATGAGGACTTCCATCCGCCGAAGCTGTAGTACGCCATGGGAACCGGGATCGGCACGTTGATGCCGACCATGCCGACCTCGACCTCGTTCTGGAAGCGGCGGGCCGCCCCTCCGTCGTTGGTGAAGATCGCGGTGCCGTTGCCGTAGGGGTTGGCGTTGATCAGGTCCAGTGCCTGGTCGTAGGTGTCCACGCGCACCACCGAGAGCACCGGCCCGAAGATCTCGTCGGTGTAGACGCTCATCTCGGGGGTGACGTGATCGAGCAGGGTGGGCCCGAGCCAGAAGCCGTCTTCCGAACCGTCCACGGACACCTCACGTCCGTCAACGACGACCTTGGCGCCTGCGGATTCGCCGGCATCGATGTAGGAGGCGACCTTGTCCCGGTGCGCGCGGGTGACCAGCGGGCCCATGTCGGCATCCCGCGTGCCGTCGCCGGTCTGCAGGCCGGCGGCACGTTCGGCGATCTTGGCCACCAGGTCGTCACCGACGGGGCCGACAGCCAGGCAGACGCTGATCGCCATGCACCGCTCACCGGCACTGCCGAACCCGGCGTTGACCATCGCATCGGCGGCCAGGTCGAGGTCGGCGTCGGGCAGCACGACGGCGTGGTTCTTCGCGCCGCCGAGCGCCTGCACCCGTTTGCCGGCAGCGGTGCCGGTGGCGTAGACGTACTGCGCGATCGGGGTGGAGCCGACGAACGACACCGACTTGATCTTCGGATTGATCAGCAACTCGTCGACCGCGGTCTTGTCGCCCTGCACCACGTTGAACACCCCGGGCGGCAGGCCGGCCTCGGCCCACAGGTGCGCCATCCAGATCGACGCCGACGGATCCTTCTCGCTCGGCTTCAGCACGACGGTGTTGCCGCACGCGATCGCGAGGGGAAAGAACCACATCGGCACCATGGCCGGGAAGTTGAACGGCGAGATGATCGCGACGGGCCCGAGGGGCTGTCGGATGGAGTAGGCGTCGACGTTGGTCGACGCGTTCTCGGTGAACCCACCTTTGAGCAGAAACGGGATGCCGCAGGCGAACTCGACGGCCTCCTGGCCGCGACTGACCTCGCCGAGTGCGTCGGAGACGACTTTGCCGTGTTCGGCGGTGATGATCTGGGCGAGTTCGTCTTTGCGTTCGTTGAGCAGTTCACGGAACCGGAACAGCACCTGGGTCCGCTTGGTCAGGGAGGTGTCCCGCCACGCCGGGTAGGCCGCGGCAGCTGCGTCGACGACGGCGCGGGTGTCTGCGACGGAAGCCAGTGCCACGTTGCCGGTCACTGCGCCGGTGGCCGGGTTGGTCACCGGGGCCGTGGTGCCGCTGTTTCCGGTGAACGGTTCGCCGGCCAGCCAGTGCGGAATGGTCGTTGTCATGGCACCAGTGTGAAACGCGCGGTCGCCGCCGCACCGTGACAGTCCGTATCTAATGTCCATCTGAGATTTACACTATGGAAATGGCGGTGACGGTCGGGGATGTGATCGAACTGCCGGTGGTGCAGCGCGGACGGCCCGAGGTGCTCAGCTCATGCCGCTGGTCGACACCGGTCCGGTGGTTGCACGTGGGCGGCGTGGCCGACCTGTCCACGCTGCTGCACGGCGGGGAACTGGTCCTGACCACGGTGGCGCGGATGGGTCGATCCCCCCGCCGCTATCTGCAGGGGCTCGCCGACGCGGGTGCCCTCGGCGCCGTCGTCGAAATCGGCTCGGCATCGACCAGACTGTCCGACTCGCTGGCGTCGTTGGCGGAGAGCCTGGATCTCGTGCTCGTGGTGTTGCATCGTGAGATCCGGTTCGTCGAGGTCACCGAGATCGTGCACCGACGCATCGTCGCCGAGCAGTACGACGAAGTCGCGTTCGACCGGCGGGTGCACGAAACCTTCACCGAACTGAGCATGAAGCGTCCGACGGTGGCCGCGATCGTCGATGCAGCTGCCCGCATCCTCGAGCACCCGGTCGTCCTCGAGGATCTGACGCACCAGGCCGTCGCACTGTCGGCGCATGCCACTGAAACGGCGACGCTCCTGGAAGACTGGGAACATCGTTCGCGTCGTAGCACTACCACCGACGGTGGACCCGAGGGTTGGGCGATCACCCTGGTGGGTCCGCGCACCGAGGAGTGGGGCCGCCTGATCGTGCCGCTTGCCGTCCCCGACCGTCAGCGATCGATCATGGTGCTCGAAAGGGCCTCTGTCGCACTGGCGCTCAACCGCATGGTCGAGCGCGCCAACACCGGTCTGCACCAGCAAGCGCAGAGCGGGCTCATCGACGACGTCCTGCAAGGTCGGGTCCCCGGTGAACGCGACGTCGCGGCACGCGCCCACGCGCTCGGGCTGCGGAAGGCCCCGCGCTACCACCCGATGGTCGTCCGCGTGGACCGGACCGGCAGGACGACAGATCCGGTTGTGACGCAACGACACAACGTAACCGTCCTCGACACGGTGGTGCATACCGTCAACGCCGCAGGCCACACGGCGCTGTTCGCCACCCGGCGCAACGACGAGGTCGCCGCTGTGTTGTCACTGGGCTCGGCGCGTGGCGGCCCGGACAGGGCGCTGGCCGACCTCGGGCAGCGGATACGTACCGACCTCGGCCGCGCCGACGGCGTCGCCGGTTCGGTGTGCGCGGTGGGTACCGCGGAAGGTGAGCTCACCGATGCAATCCGCGGACTGGCCGAAGCCGCCCACGTCGCGGAGGTCGCAGCGGCCATGCACGACGACGCCCGACCGTACTTCCGGGCCGCCGACGTGCGGTTGCGTGGGTTGATGACCCTGTTGCGCGACGACGCGCGCGTCCAGCGATTCGCCGAAACCGAACTCCAGCCCCTCCTGCGCGCCGGCGGCTCGACCGACATGGAGACGCTGCGCGTCTACCTCAAGCTGGCGGGCAACAAAGCGGCGGTGGCGCAGCAGATGCACATCAGCCGACCCGCCCTCTACAAACGGTTGGCTGCGATCGAGGAAATCCTCGGGGTGGACCTGGCCGATGCCGAATCGATGACGTCGTTGTCGGTGGCGCTGATGGTGCGCGATGCACGGCAACGCATCCGGCCGACCGGACTGGGATGACCGGTGCGGCTCATGCGCCGATACGGCGACCTCAACTGTCGACGCGGCTGGTGAGCCGCCTGATGGTCTCGTGGGCACCCAGCACAACGGCGGCTCGGTCCGGGCCGCTGTTGCGCAGAGCTTGCTCTGCGTTGCCGCCCGCGACCACCACGGGACCTTCCGCGATACGGTGCAGACCTTCGCGGGCCACCTCGGCGGGGTCGTTGACGACGAGTCCGGGCACGTCGAAGTTCAGGCCGCCGCGTTCCATGGCCGGCGTGCGCGTCACACCGAGCACCAACTCGAGAACGTCGACGTTGTGGTCCCGCAGTTCGAGCCACAGACTCTCGGCGAACACCCGGCTGAACGCCTTGGCGCCCGAGTACACCGAGTGCCGTTCGGCGCCCATGTAACCGGACAGGGAGCCGACCAGGATGATGCCGCCTCGCGACATGGCCACCATCCGGCGCCCGAAATGCTGTGTCAGTTCCAGCATTCGGGTCACATTCAGATCGAGCACCTTGGCGAAGTCAATCAGCTCGGCGTCGAGGAAGCGTTCGTTGCAGGTGCTGGCGCCCGCGTTGTAGATCAGCAACCCGACCTCCACGTCCGAAGTTGCCTCGACGATGCGCGGCGTCGAGTCGGTTTCGAGAAGATCGAGCGCCAAGGTGCGGACCTCGGCGCCAAAGGCGCGACACGTGTCCGCGGTCTCTCCGAGCGGTCCGGGCTTACGAGCGATCAGGACGAGATTGAACCCGTCGGCAGCCAGCGCTTTCGCGAACTCCGCGCCGACCCCCTCGGAGCCACCGGCGATGACCGCCCACGGTCCGTACTTGGCGCGGTCCGTCCCTGGTGCATTCCCTGAAGTCATGAGCTCATCTAACTATGTTTTGGCCCGGGCGGACGAAGGGGCGTCCCACTGATCAGGACGCGGTTGCGGGTGCGATCGACGACCGCGTACCGGAGAACGAGACCTACCGAGTTTCCGGCAGCCCGGCACGGCTATAACGGAACGATGCTGATCGGACTGTCGACGCCCGTGCTGGTGCAAACGCCCGCGGCGGCCAGCCCCTGGGAACGGGATGCCGGCATCGAGGACGTCGCACGCATCGCCGAAACTGCCGACAGACTCGGGTTCGACTACCTGACATGTTCCGAGCACGTCGCAGTTCCCGTCGCCGATGCGGCCGTCCGCGGCAGCGTCTACTGGGATCCGCTGGCCACGTTCGGGTTCCTGGCAGCCCGGACGACGCGCATCCGGCTGGCCACCTCGGTACTGGTTCTGGGCTATCACCACCCGCTGGAGATCGCCAAGCGCTACGGCACCCTCGACCGGTTGAGCGGTGGGCGACTCGTGCTCGGCGTCGGTGTCGGTTCACTGGGCGCGGAGTTCGACATGCTCGGTGCGGCATGGAAGGACCGCGGAGCCCGCGCCGACGACGCCATCCGCGCATTACGCGCGTCACTGTCGGTACCCGAACCGTCCTACCACGGGGACTTCTACCGCTACGAGGCGATGGTGGTCGAACCCTGCGCGATGCAACCTCGGGTGCCCATCTGGGTGGGTGGACGCACCAGACGTTCGCTGCGTCGCGCGGTCGAACTCGCAGACGGCTGGATGCCGTTCGGGCTGCGAACCACCGAGATCGCCCAAATGCTCGCCGCCACAGAGGTTCCGGACGGCTTCGACGTCGTACTGCCGGTTGGTCCCCTGGATCCGCGCGCCCCCGCCGAATGCCTGAAGCCGCTGCGGGCATTGCGTGATGTGGGCGCCACAGCAGTGACGTGCTCGTTGACCGCAGACTCGGCCGAACACTATTGCGAGCAACTCGCATCGTTGCGCGAGCTGGTCGAAACACTCTGAAACAACGAAGGGAAAGAAACGAATGTCCCCGGACCTCGCAGCCCTCGAAGAGCGTCTCCGTCGACTCGAGCAACGCCTGGGTGTCGTCGAGGACGAGCGCGAGATCGCACGCCTCATCGCAACGTACGGCCCGTGCGTGGACGCAGCGAACGCCGCAGGTGCGGCGGCCCTGTGGAGCTCCGACGGCAGCTACGACGTCGAGGGCTGGCGAATGTCGAGCCGTGGCGACGTCGAGGCGATGGTGCGCTCCGGCGGACATCGCCGGCTGGTCGACAACGGCTGTTGCCATTTCCTCGGGCCCGCCGCGATCACCGTTCATGGGGACGACGCGGTGGCGGTGTGCGAGTCCCTTGTCGTGCTACGTGTCGACGACGGCTCTCCGGGGCGCGGGAGCGCTGCGACCGGAAAGGGGCTACCGAAGGCCGGGTACGTGGTGTGGCGCGCCGCGGCCAACCATTTTCAAGTGCGCCGGATCGACGGGCGCTGGCAGATCACCGCGCGCACCAGTCGCATGCTTGACGGGAACCCGGAAGCCCACGAACTGCTGATGGCCGGAGTCGAAGGACGTGCCCCTCAGAGGCGAACCAGCGCGAACGGATAGGTGAACGCCCCACCCGGAGCGCCGTCGCAGCCCGCTGCGAACGACGAGGTCATCGTGCCCCGCAGCGAGTCGGCATCCCAGGTGTACACGTCGCGGGTGGGTATGACGGGACCGTAATAGACGTTCCCGCAACGTAATCCGTCGGGGACGTCGACCGTCAACGTATACCGGCCGTCCACCAGGTGCGCGTCGCCGCTGTACTCGAAGGCCTTGGCGGTCGGCATCGGGATCGCCTTGATTCGCGCGCAGTCCGCTGTGTCAGGGATGCAGTACGTGACCGCCCACGTCCAGGTGTGGAAGTCATACCGACCCTCGATGTTGAGTGAGTAGTTCGCGAAGAACGGCTCGGCCTGGGCAGATGGTGCCGAAGTGAGCGCTGCGAGCGTCAGTGCGGCGGTCGCAGCGGCTGCGGGCAGGTTCATGATTTCGTCCTTGGTTGGCGTCGGCGCACCGACGATGTTGCAGCCCGCCGAGTCCCGGGGCCGAGTGCTTCCCGGTGGATGGGACGGGCTGTGTGCTGCGCCACTGGCTGCTGTCACCGTGTGTGTCGCCGGAATGGCGCAGAAGCTCACATCCGTCATCGAAGAAGGGGTCGGCGGCACATGGTGAACAAGGCCGCAGACCGCTGGTCGACGGGGATCCCGCTGTTGCGTTCTTCCGCTCCCATGCAGGCCGTCGGTGGGTTTTTCTCGATGGCGTTGGATGCGGTGCGGTTTGTGTTTGTGCGGCCGTTCCAGTGGCGGGAGTTTCTGGAGCAGTCGTGGTTTGTGGCGCGGGTGTCGATGGCGCCGACGCTGTTGGTGGCCATCCCGTTCACGGTGCTGGTGTCGTTCACGCTGAACATCCTGCTGCGCGAACTCGGGGCGGCCGACTTGTCGGGCGCGGGTGCGGCTTTCGGTGCGGTAACCCAGGTGGGTCCGTTGGTGACGGTGCTGATCGTGGCCGGGGCGGGGGCCACCGCGATGTGCGCCGACCTCGGCTCGCGCACCATCCGTGAGGAGATCGACGCGATGGAGGTGCTGGGCATCAACCCGGTCCAGCGGTTGGTGACCCCGCGGATGCTGGCATCGGGTCTGGTGGCGCTGCTGCTCAACAGTTTGGTGGTGATCATCGGCATTTTGGGCGGCTATTTCTTCTCGGTGTTCGTCCAGGACGTCAACCCGGGGGCGTTCGCGGCGGGGATCACCCTGTTGACCGGGGTGCCCGAGGTGATCATCTCGTGTGTCAAGGCGGCGTTGTTCGGTTTGATCGCGGGGTTGGTGGCCTGCTACCGGGGGTTGACGATCTCCGGGGGTGGGGCCAAGGCGGTGGGTAACGCGGTCAACGAGACGGTGGTGTATGCGTTTATGGCGTTGTTCGTGATCAATGTGGTGGTCACCGCCATCGGTATCCGGATGACGACGGGCTAGGGCGCGCTATGGGTACTTCTGCGGTGTTGCGGTCGCGGTTTCCGCGGCTGACCAAGAATGTCAACCGGCCGGTGGATTGGTTGTCCGGTATCGGTGATCACACGTTGTTCTACGGGCGGGCGCTGGCCGGGACCCCGCATGCGGCGGTGCATTTCCGTAAGGAGATCATCCGGTTGATCGCCGAGATCTCCATGGGTGCGGGCACGTTGGCGATGATCGGCGGCACCGTGGTGATCGTCGGGTTCTTGACCCTGGCCGCCGGTGGGACGTTGGCGATCCAGGGGTATTCCTCGCTCGGCGATATCGGTATCGAGGCGCTGACGGGGTTCTTGGCGGCGTTTATCAACGTGCGGATCGCGGCGCCGGTGGTGGCCGGGATCGGGTTGGCTGCGACGTTCGGGGCGGGGGTGACCGCGCAGCTGGGGGCGATGCGGATCAACGAGGAGATCGACGCGTTGGAGTCGATGGGGATTCCGCCGGTGCAGTATCTGGTCTCCACCCGCATCGTGGCGGGGATGGTGGCGATCGCGCCGTTGTATTCGATCGCGGTGATCTTGTCGTTTCTGGCCTCGCAGTTCACCACGGTGGTGTTGTTCGGTCAGTCCGGCGGGCTCTATGACCATTATTTCGACACGTTCCTCAACCCGATCGATTTGTTGTGGTCGTTCCTGCAGGCCATCCTGATGGCGATCGCGATCTTGTTGGTGCACACCTACTTCGGCTACTTCGCTTCCGGCGGCCCGTCCGGGGTCGGCGCGGCGGTAGGCAACGCGGTACGGACCTCCCTGGTGGTCGTGGTCTCAGTGACCCTGCTGGTGTCACTGTCGATCTACGGCTCCAACGGCAACTTCAAGCTCTCGGGCTAGCGAGCATCTGATGACAACGAGCTTCGACACGCGTTCCCGGGCCGGCCTGGCCACGGTCCTCGCCGGGGTCGCCGTCATCGCGGTCGCGATCGGACTGTTCCGGGGCAGCTTCACGACGACCGTGCCGGTGACCGTGTTGTCGCAACGCGCCGGTCTGGTGATGAACCCCGACGCCAAGGTGAAACTCCATGGTGCTCAGGTGGGTTCAGTGGACTCCATCGAGACACTGCCCGATGGCCGCGCCGCCATCCATCTGGCGATCAACCCGACGTACCTGGATACCATCCCGTCCGACGTCACGGTCGACATCGGCTCATCGACGGTCTTCGGCGCCAAATCCGTCGAGCTGGTGGTGCCGCAGAACGCGTCGGCTGAGTCGTTGCGGGCTGGGCAGGTGCTCACCGCCGACCACGTGAACATCGAAATCAACACCGTCTTCGAGCAACTGTCGCAGGTCCTGGCCCAGATCGAGCCGGCCAAGCTGAATCAGACCCTGGGCGCGCTGGCCACCGCGGTGGATGGCCGCGGAGACCAGATCGGACAGATGATGGCCGACTTCGACGGCTTCCTCACCACGATCGAACCCAGCCTGCCGACCATGGAGCACGAACTGGCCACGGTGCCGACGGTGATCGGCACCTACGCCGACGTCGCCCCGCAACTGCTCGACACCATCGACGCGGCCACCACGATCAGCCAGACCGTCCTCGACGAGCAGGACAACCTGGACCGCCTGCTCGTGAGCGTGATCGGCCTGTCCGACAACGGAATCGAAGTAATCGGTGGCAACCGGGAGGCGATCACGACCACCATGGAGCTGTTGGTTCCGACCACCGACCTGCTCAACGAGTACCACGCCGCACTCACCTGCGGGCTCGGCGGAGCGGTGCAACTGGCCAAGGCACCCGGCTCGCCGGTTCCCGGTGGTCTGTTGCTGCAGTCCGTCACCCTGGGGCAGGAGCGCTACCGGTACCCGCAGAACCTGCCGAAGGTGGCCGCCAAGGGTGGCCCGCAGTGCACCGACCTGCCCAAGGTCCCTTTCCAAAAGCGTCCGCCGTTCGTCATCACCGACGTCAACGCCAACCCCGCACAGTACGGAAACCAGGGCATCGTGCTGAACTCCGATGGGCTCAAACAACTTCTGTTCGGTCCCATCGACGGTCCGCCCCGCAACACCGCACAGGTGGGACACCCGGGATGAGCGTCGTGAGCAGAGCCGCAGTGAAGTTCGCGGCCTTCGGGGTGACCATGGTGCTTCTGACCGCGGGACTGTTCGTGATCTTCGGTCAGTACCGCACCGGCGCCACTCACGGGTACTCGGCGGTGTTCACCGACTCGTCGAGCCTGCGCACCGGAGATTCGGTGCGCATCGCCGGAATTCGGATCGGTACCGTCCGGAACATCGAGCTGCTCGAGGACAACACCGTCGCCGTCGACTTCGACGCCGACGACACCATCCGGCTGACCGAGAGCACCCGCGTCGCGGTGCGCTACCTCAACCTGGTCGGCGACCGCTACCTCGAGCTTCTCGACGAGCCCGGCCCGGCCACCATCCTGCAACCCGGGAGCCGGATCGGTCCGGAGCGCACACAGCCTGCACTGGACCTGAACCTCCTGCTCGGCGGCCTCAAGCCGGTGATCCAGGGGCTCAACCCCGACGACGTCAACGCGCTGACCAGCTCTCTGATCCAGGTGCTGCAGGGCCAGGGCGGTGACCTCGAATCACTGTTCACGCGCACCTCGTCGTTCACCGATGCGCTGGCCGACAACGGCCGGACCGTGGAGCAGCTCATCGAGACCCTCAACGAGACGATCACCACCGTGGCCAAGGACGGCGAGAAGTTCTCCGGGGCAATCGATCAACTCGAGCGTCTGGCCACCGGGCTCGCGCAGGAGCGCGACACCATCGCCGAAGCCATCACCGCCCTGGACAACGGCACGGCCTCGCTGGCGGACCTGTTGACCGAGGCGCGCCCCCCGCTGGCCGGCACCGTCGATGAACTCAACCGGCTGGCCCCGCTGCTGTCCAACGAAACCGACCTCGCTCGGCTGGACATCGCGCTGCAGAAGACACCGAAGAACTACCGCAAGCTGGTGCGGCTCGGGTCCTACGGCAGCTGGCTGAACCTTTACATCTGCGGATTGTCCGTCCGGGTCACAGACCTACAGGGCCGAACCGCCCACTTCCCCTGGATCGTCCAGAACACCGGAAGGTGCGCTGAGCCCTGATGCTGAGATATCGCGGAACTGCACTGATACGCGCCGGATTCATCGGTGCCGTCCTCGTCGTGCTCGTCATCATCGTCGGACTGCAGCCCCAACAGCTGTGGTCGATGGCGACGTCGGTGCGCTACCAGGCTGTCTTCGCCGAGGCCGGTGGACTCTCGGCAGGCAACGAGGTCAAGGTCTCCGGCTTCACCGTCGGCACCGTCTCCGATGTCGAACTCGAACATGGCCGGGCAGTGGCCACCTTCGCGGTCGACAGCGCGGTCCGGCTGGGCCGCGACACCACGGCCAGCATCGGGATCGCCACCGTACTCGGTGAACGGGTACTCGACCTCGAGCCGGCCGGCAGCGGCAGCCTCGGCGCGATGGGCGTAATCCCGTTGTCGCGCACCGGCTCGCCGTACTCGCTGACCGACGCGGTCGGCGAGTTCACCACCAACACCGAGCAGACCGACACGGCGGCCATCAACCAGTCACTGGACACGTTGTCGGACACCATCGAACGCATCGCTCCGCAACTGGGCCCGACCTTCGACGGGGTCAGCCGGCTGTCGAAGTCGCTCAACAGCCGCAACGAGTCGCTGGCCGGGCTGCTGGATGCCGCGGCGAACGTGACCGGGGTGTTGTTGGAACGAAGCTCTCAGGTCAACACGTTGCTGCTCAACGCCAACGATCTGATGGAGGTCCTGCGTGAACGCCGCTACGCGATCGTCAACCTCCTCGCCAGCACGACCGCAGTGGCCCAGCAGCTATCCGGGGTGGTCGCCGACAACGAGGCCGAGCTCGCACCCACGCTGGAGAAGCTCAACACGGTGTCCGAGATGCTGGAACGCAACCGGGACAACATCGCCGCCTCGCTCAAGGGCCTGGCCAAGTATCAGGTCACCCAGGGCGAAGCCGTCAACAACGGCTTCTACTACAACGGGTTCCCGGCGAACTTGTTGCCGGGCCCTGCCATCCAGCCGTTCCTGGATTACGCGCTCGGCTTCCGCCGCGGTGTCAACGCGGGGCAGCCACCGGACAACGCCGGCCCGCGCGCGGAGTTCCCCTTCCCCTACAACGGAATTCCCGGGGGTTCACGATGAGCGCCAAAGTCTCGCGGACGTTGCTGCTGGCACTGTGCGTGGTACTGGCGGTGTCCGGTGCCGGGGTCGTCGCCTACCACCAGTTCTTCAGCCCGAACACCATCGTCGCCTACTTCCGGTCGGCGTCGGCCATCTACGCCGGCGACGACGTGCGCGTGGCCGGGGTCCGGGTCGGCACGATCACGGCGATCGAACCTCAGGGAACCCGCACGAAGATGACGCTGGCCGTCGACCGTGACGTGCCGATCCCGGTGGACGCCGAGGCGATCATCGTCGCACCGAACCTCGTGTCGGCCCGCTACGTCCAGTTGACACCCCCGTGGGGGACGACCCCGGAAGCCAGCGGTCCGACGATGACCGACGGCGCCGAGATCAGCCAGGACAGAACCGCTGTGCCCGTGGAGTGGGACCAGATCAAAGAACAGTTGACCCGGTTGGCCACCGAGCTGGGTCCGGGCAGCGGAGTGTCGCAGACGTCCCTCGGCCGGTTCATCGACACCACCGCGCAGGCCATGGAGGGCAACGGGGAGAAGCTGCGCGAGACCATCACCCAGCTCTCCGGGGTGGGCCGGATCCTCGGTGAGGGCAGCGGCGACATCGTCGCGGTCATCGAGCACCTGCAGACCTTCGTCACCGCGCTGCGCGACAGCAACGTCCAGATCGTGGCCTTCCAGGATCGGCTCGCCGATGTCACCAGCGTCGTCGACGGCAGCCGTAGCGACCTGGACTCGGCCATCACCACGCTGTCGGAGGCAGTCGGTGAAGTCCGCCGTTTCGTCGAGGGCTCCCGCAGCCAAACCGTCGAGCAGGTCCAACGACTCGCCAACGTCACCCAGGTACTCGCCGACGACACCATGGTGCTCAAGAACGTCCTGCATGCCGCGCCGAACGCACTGGTCAACGGCTACAACATCTACAACCCGGACTCGGGCGGGCCGCGCGGCTCCTTCGCGGTGAACAACTTCGCCAACCCGGTCACCGCGATCTGCTCGGCGATCGCGGCGGTCGAGAACATCACGGCGGAGGAATCCGGCAAGGCCTGCGCGCAATATCTCGGGCCGGCACTACGCCTGATGAACTTCAACTACCTGCCGCTGCCGTTCAATGCCTACCTGGGACCGGCTCCCCAGAACGTGATCTACTCCGAGCCGGGCCTGGCCCCGGGCGGTGGCGGCACTCCAGCGGCTGCCGCCGACCACGCACCGGCGGTGTCCGCCTACACCGGTGCCGGTGATCAACCGCCGCCCCCGGGCTGGTCGGATCCGGCTCATCCGCCCGGCGCCTACGCCCCGCACGGACTACCGGCGAACCCGCATCCCGCGCTGTATCCCGGTGCGCCCGTTCCACCCGGCGTGCCGGCACAACCGACGAACATCGCCGACATGCTGTTGCCCGCCGAAGCAGCACCGTCGTCGACCCCGCAGGAAGGAACCCCGTGATGACGCGTCGCTGTTCGTCCACGGCGCGCCGATGGATCGCGCTGGGCAGCGCCGTGGTGCTCACGGCCACCGGCTGCTCTTTCGACGGGTTGAACTCGCTGCCGCTGCCGGGCACGGTCGGGACCGGATCGGATTCGGTCACCTACCGGCTGCGTGTGGCGAACGTCGGTACCCTGGAATCGAATTCGCCGGTCATGATCAACGACGTCGTGGTCGGAGCGGTCCGCAAGATGACGGTCACCGACTGGCACGCCGACGTCGACATCTCGGTGAAATCCGATGTGGTGGTGCCGGCGAACGCGGTGGCCACCGTCGGCCAGACCAGCCTGCTGGGCTCGATGCACGTCGCGCTGGACCCTCCGGTGGGGGAAGAGCCGACCGGTCGCCTGCAGCCCGGTGCCGTCGTCCCGCTGCACAAAACGTCGACCTACCCCTCGACCGAACAGACGCTGTCATCGCTGTCGGTGGTCGTCAACGGTGGCGGTCTCACCCAGATCGGCGACATCATCGGCAACTTCAACGCGGCGCTGGACGGCCGCCAGGACCAGGTCCGCAACCTGATCACCAGGATGAACAACGTCGTCGGCATCCTGGACGTTCAGCGCGACAACATCGTCGCCACGGTGGAGGCACTGAACCGGCTGTCCGGGACATTCGCCGACCAGCGCGACACCCTCACCGCTGCGCTGCAAAGGATCCCGCAGGCGCTTGAGGTTCTTGACCGGCAGCGGCCGCAGATCGTCACCGCCATGCAGAGGCTCGGCGAATTCAGCGATACGGCAACCCAACTGCTGGACGCTTCGCACGACGACATCGTGCGCAACCTGCGCAATCTCGAGCCCGCGGTACGGGCATTGGCCGACGTCGGCCCTGATCTGGCGACCGCACTGGCTTACCTGCCGACCTACCCGTACACGCAAGAGTTCATCGACCGCGGCATCCGCGGCGACTTCATGAACCAGTTCATCGTGTTCGACTTCACCATCCCGCGCCTCAAGAGCGGCATGCTGCTCGGAACCCGATGGGCGGAACCGAACGCGTCACTGGTGCCGGCGCCCGGTGACCCGTGGTACTCGATGTACACCCGGGATCCGCTCAAGGCGCCGGTGAGCCCGATTCCCGAAGAGGTGGCGACGATCCCGCCCCTGATCGACGTTCCGGCAGAAGGCGGCCGCTGATGCTGACACGTTTCATCAGGATCCAGTTGATCGTCTTCACGATCGCGTCGGTGATCGGTGTCGGGGCGATGGTGTTCGTCTACCTGCAGGCCCCGATGCTGCTCGGGCTCGGACGCATTGCGGTGACCCTGCACCTGCCGACCACCGGTGGGCTCTACGAATTCTCCAACGTCACCTACCGGGGTGTGGCGGTCGGCAAGGTCACCGAGGTGCGGCCGACACGGGACGGTGCCACCGTCACCATGTCACTGAAGAAGTCGCCGCAGATCCCCGTCGACCTCAAAGTCAACGTGCGCAGCGTATCCGCGGTCGGTGAACAATACGTCGACCTCGAACCGCGAACCGACGACGGCCCCTACCTGGCCGATGGTGCGGTGATCAGCGGAGACGTCTCGTCGATCCCGCAAGCGGTCGGGCCGATGCTCGAGGAGATGAGCGCGCTCGTCGAGAGCATCCCGAAGGGTTCGCTCAGTGATCTGCTCGACGAATCGTTCGCCGCGCTCAACGGAACCGGTCACGACCTCGGCGCGCTGTTCGACTCGTCGGCCCGACTGGCCGCCGATCTGAACGCCACCGGTGAGCGCAGTCGCACGCTGATCGACGACAGCCGGCCCCTGCTCGACGGCCAGGCCGAGAAGGCGGACGCGATCACCACCTGGGCGCGCAGTGTCGCGGGCATCACCCGGCAGATCGCCGATAACGACGGTCAGGTGCGCACGATCCTGCAACAGGGCTCCGGCGCCGCCGACGAAGGATCGCACCTGCTGGCCGAGATCAAACCGACTCTCCCTGTGCTGCTGGCCAATATGACGTCGGTGGGGCAGGTCGGCATCGCCTACCACCCGTCGCTGGAGCAGCTACTGGTACTGCTGCCGCCGTACCTGGCGGCAACCCAGTCCTACGGGTCCTCGCTGCAGAACCCGACGGGCATGGCCTTGTCGGAGTTCACCATGACCTTGGGTGATCCGCCGGCCTGCACCGTCGGGTTCCTGCCGCCGTCGTCATGGCGGTCACCGGCCGACGAGAGCGACATCGATACTCCTGACGGGTTGTACTGCAAGCTGCCCCAGGATTCCCCGATCGGTGTGCGCGGCACCAGAAACTTCCCGTGCATGGAGCAACCGGGCAAGCGTGCGCCGACGGTTGAGATCTGCGAGAGCGACAAGCCTTACGAACCCCTGGCGATGCGTCAGCATGTGCTCGGGCCGTATCCGATCGACCCTTCGCTGCTGGCCCAAGGGATTCCACCGGACGATCGTATCGACTTCGGTGACCAGATCTTCGGGCCCGCCGAGGGTACGGCGCCCGCACCGGCCGCAGCCCCGCCGGCGGGCGCAGCGGTCCCCGCTGCACCGAGCAGTTCCACTGTCCCGCAGGGTGATTCGCCGGTGGCGTTCGCCACGTACAATCCGCAGACCGGCCAGTACGCAACCCCCGACGGCGGGGTGTTCACCCAGGCTGATCTCGGGCAGGGCAAGGCGCAGGGCTGGGAGGATCTGCTGCCGCGGTAGCCGCCCGGCTAACCGGCTTTGACGAGCTTGAACGGCATGTTGATGTACACCGGCTTGTTGACGCCGCAGGCGCCGCTGACGCCGGTGGTGACGTCCTCACCGACGAGGGTGTCCGAGGTCGGGTCGACGATGCCGCCCTCGGGGGTCATCGGCTTGAATCGGAAGACCTGCAACCCGGGGGCGGTGGTGCCGTCGGGACAGGGGATCCAGTTCTCGACGGTGTGCTTGACATACCAGACGCCGCTGCGTTGGTAGATCGGTGCGCTCCAGCCCCATTCGCTGTCCACGGTGCCGGTGCACTCGCCGGGATAACTGCACTGGGTGCGGACCGTCCAGGTGCTGCGCAGGCTCGCCTGCTCGGTGAAGACCTCGTTCTTGCGGGCCCATTCGCCGTTGGACGTGGCGATGTAAGTCCCGTTGAGGCCCCACTCCGGGTTCTCGGCGCCGGCCGAGGGCGCTGCGCCGATCGTCATCGCTGCGACGGCGCTCAACACCGCGGGGACACGGACCATGGACTGCTCCTCAGACGACCGGCTGGCAGCGCAGGACGTTAGCAGCGGGCCGGCGCCCGTGACGGCGAACTGTCCGCTCAGCGGACGACACCAACCCGCGGCAGGGTTCGGGATGCCACCCTGGCGGCGTGCGCAGGACAGTTCTGCTCGTGGCCGCCGCGTCGGGTGCGGGCCTGATGAACGCCGCCCCCGCGGCGGCGCAACCGCAGTCCTGCGACGGCCCGTCCTGCACCCCGGGAATCACCGGGAACGTGGTGCTGGGGGCGCCCTGTGCGGACACCGCCCGCTACGTGTTCGGCACCACGTCGTGGGGCCGGCTGGTGTTCTGCGGTTCGCCGCGCCGCTACGAGCCGCGGTACTTCCGATCGCCGTCGATGGCCGGTGTCAAAGACCTCGGAGCCCAGTGCGCCGGCTACGAGAACTGGGTGGCGCAGGCCCCCGACGGACTGTTCCTCAAATGTCAGTCCCGCGACGGCGCGCCGCACTGGAGTCCCAGTGCTGCGTAACGCGTTTGCCGTGGTGATCGCCGGGTCGGTGGTTGTGTCGGGTGCCGCCCCGGCGCACGCCGAGACACCCAGGCGGGTCACCTACACCGTCACCACCCAGCAGCCGGTGTCCGCCGATATCTACTTTCGTGAGGTCGACCCCCCGACCTGGGCGGCCTACAGCCACAACCCGTACGTCTACAGTCCGAAAGCCCGCGTCGACATCGGCCCGGACCGACCCTGGGTGCACACGGTGTCCCTGGCCGACGCCGACCGGTGGGCGATGGTGTCCGCGACCAGCGGACGACTGCCCGTCGAGCCGGGGTTCCGCTGCGAACTGAGCATCGACGGTGTCGTCGTGGCCACCGGTGACGGACCCAAGGGCGCGCTGTGTTCGGTGCGGCACTGGTGAGGTTTTCACGGCGCCGGGTCGCCGCGGCCGCTGCGCTCGCCGCAGCCGCGGTCATGGCCGTGATCACCGGGTACCTGTCGTGGAACCATCAGCAACACCTCGCTGACGTGCGTGATCGCGCGGAGTTCGTCGCCGCGGCCAAGCAGGTGGCCGTCACGCTGATGTCGGTCGACGTCAACGACCCCGAAGGTGGGGTGCAACGGATCCTGGACAACTCCGTCGACCCGTTCCGCGCCGAGTTCGCCGGTGCAGCCGATGATTTCGTCAAGGTGACCAAGGATGCCAAAGTGACCACCAGAGCGTCGGCGACGGCCGCGGCGGTCAAGTCGGCCTCCCCGGATTCCGCCGTCGTCCTCGTTGCGGCCACGTCGACGGTGACCGACGCCGACGGTGTCGCCGAGCCCGCGAGGAATTGGCGGCTGATCGTCGACCTGAAGCGCAACGGCGACCGCATCAAGATGTCGAGCGTGGAGTTCCTGTCGTGAGCGCCCTGTCCGAACGCCGGAAGCTGCTGTCGTGGGCGCCGCTGCTGGTCGCCGTGTTGGTCATCGCATCGGCGGCGGCGCTGGTGTGGGTATATGTCACGCAGTACCGGGTGGACCGGCAGACCGACGCGGCCGCGCAGAAGGTGGCCGTGAGCGTCGCGTCCGAGGCCGCGGTCACGTTGCTGTCGTACACGCCGGAGACCATCGATGCGGATCTGGCGGCGGCTCGGCAGGTCATGACCGGCGAATTCGCCACCTACTACGGGAAATTCACCGCCGACATCGTCGGACCCGCCGCGCGTGACCGCGGCGTGAAAGCCGACGCCGAGGTGGTTGAGGCCGCCGCCATGGACGTCGATCCCGATCGCGCCAAGGTGCTGGTCTTCCTCACCCAGCAGACCGTGAGCACGGAGCGCCCGGAGCCGGCGCTGACCGCCAGCAGCGTAGTTGTCACCCTGAGCAAGGTCGACGGCACCTGGCTGGTGTCGGCGTTCGACCCGGTGTGAGTTTCGGCGCGTTCAGTAGCGCCGAGCGCGCGCACAGTGCTGACGATTGTCGGCGTGTCCACCAGCAGACCCGCGCGCTCGCGGAACGAGTCAGGGGCGCTTCTTCGGGCGGATGAAGATGCCTTCGGCCTCGACGGTGACGGTCCCTCTCGCGTCGGTGATGCGCCCGAGCGCAAAGGTTTTCGAACCTTCGTCGCGGTCCACCCAGGCTTCGGCGCGCAACGCTCCCAGCGGTGTGGGGGCCACGTAGCGGATGGTCAGCGTGCCGGTGAACGCCTGCGAACCCGGCCGGTGCGCGGTGGCGCCCAGGATGTGGTCGAGCACCAGCGCGCAGACCCCGCCGTGCACATGCCCCACCGGCCCCTCGTACGCTGCTCCCAACACCAGATCGGTTGTCACCCGGCCGGTTTCGTCGCGGCGGGGCTTCAGTGGGGGAGCGATCGCGTTGCGCAACCCGATCGCGACATTGCCCCACGTCAGCGTGCGGCCCTCGGTGGTGACCCGCAGCGGGTACTGGTCCGGGTGCAGGTTCGTGCCCAGCAGGTCCGCGGCCTCGTCGATCAGCGCGTGCGCCCGGCGCACCTCGTCGTGTCCGGCGTCGCTGCGGATCACGGTGTCGACCAGCCGGCGCAGCGACTCGGTCAGCGGTCCGTACCGCTCGGCGGACCGGCGCGCGTCCTCCGGGTCCAGCGGAGCCGTCACCGGTCCTGCGCAGCCATGTCCAGCGCAGCAAAGTGGCTGAACAGCAGCGATGCGCCGATCGGGTTGCCGCCGCCGGGATAGGTGGTACCTGACACGGCGGCCATCGTATTACCGGCCGCGTACAGGCCGGGAATGGGTGTGCCGTCGGCAGTCAGCACCCGAGCCCGCGTGTCGGTGCGCAGCCCGCCTTTGGTGCCGAGGTCCGACAACCCGAACGCGGCCGCGTGATAAGGCGGCGTGTCGATCGGGACCAGCGGAGATCCACCCTGGGTGAAGGTCCGATCGTAGGCTTCGGCGCCGCGACCGAAGTCCTCGTCGACCCCGGCCGCGGCGAGTCTGTTGAACCGCTCGATGGTGGCCTCGAGCGCTGCGGCGGGAACGCCGATCGCGTCGGCGAGCCCGGCGATCGTGTCGGCGGTGTGCCAGAGTCCGGCGTCGCGGTACTCCGCCGGGTCGACCATCGACACGTTGGTCGCTCCGACCGGCGGGATCTCTCCGGCGCGGTGGTCATAGACCATCCAGAACGGCAGACCCATTGCGCCGTCCTCGATCTGGCTGATGACCGCGCGCCCCAACCGGTCATAGGGTGCCGACTCGTTGACGAAGCGCCGGCCGTGCTCATTGACGAAGATGCCGCCGGTGAACCACAGCGCGAACGCCGAGCGCCCGTCGGGATGCGTCATGCCCGGCGACCACCATGCCTGATCCATCAGGTCGACGTCGGCGCCGGCGGCGATGGCGGCGCGGTGCGCGCGACCGGTGCTGCCCGGCCCGCCCATCGTGTCGGTGGCGCTTCCCGGCACCGCGTACCGCGCCCGCATCTCGGCGTTTTGCTCGAAGCCGCCGCTGGCCAGCAGCACGCCGCGGCGGGCCCGCACGCGCACCGGCACGCCGTCGCGGTGAATCACCGCGCCGACGACGCGGCCGTCGTCGGTGATCAAGTCCTCGAGTGGGGCGTTGCGCCAGCAGTCCGCGTTCGACAGCCGTGCCAGCGCCGCCAGGAACCGTCCGACCAGCGCCCGGCCGCCCACCAGCAACTCCGGCGCCGGCGCCCCGAGGCGCTCGGTGTCCAGGGGGCCGCGGACCAACCCCGCATAGGGTCCCAGCTCGCGGTCGGGCAGCGGAACCGGGACGGTGTGCCGATAACCGTCGTTGCGCGCCTTGGGCGCCGAACCGTAGTAGTCCGGCCACGGGAACACGGCGAACTCGAACGCGGGATCCTGTTCCAGGTACTCGATGAGTCCTGCACCGCCGCGGACATAGGCGTCCTGTAGTTCGCGCGGCGTCCGTTCGCCGACGACGGCGTGGAAGTAGGTCAGCGCATCGTCGATGGTGTCGTCGACGCCCGCCCGCCGCAGCACCGGATTGCACGGGAACCACATGCCGCCACCGCCGGAATACGCTGTGGTCCCACCGAACATGTCGGTCGCCTCCACCAACAGCACCGACAAGCCCTCGCGCGCGGCGGTGTAGGCCCCGGCGACACCGCCCCCGGACCCGGCGACGACGACATCGAACTCGGCGTCAAAACCGCTGCCGCGGTCCGACGCGCTCTGCTGGGCAGTCATCGCCCTCCTCGTCCGTAGCCCCCTGCCGGGACACTGTGCGCCATCGGCGGTATCGGCCGCAACGCGCCCTCCCGGTCAGCGGATGTGGCGCGACGTGCGGTGATCGACGTTGCTAGCCTTGACCGGTGACGGATGACGCCGACAGTTCGACCGGGGGGCCGAATGTCTCGCCCACAGGGTGGGCGCTGCTCGGCATGCTCTCCGGCGGTGACGAACTGTCCGGCTACGACATCAAGAAGTGGATCAACTGGGCCATCCGGTTCTTCTATTCGAGTCCCGCCTACAGCCAGATCTATTCCGAACTCAAACGGTTGGAGCGGCTGGGCCTGGTGAGCTCACGCGTCGACGCGGGCATCCGCAGTCGACGCATGTACAAGATCACCGAGACGGGTCTGGCTGCGGTCACCGGGTGGGCCAACGACGAGGCGGTGGAACCGCCCACCCTCAAACACAATCCGGTGCTGCGGGTCATGCTCGGACACCTGCTGAACCCGGGACGCCTACGCGAGATCCTCACCGAGCACGCCGCCTACGCCGAGCAGTTGCACCAGGCCGCGGCCACCGAGGTGCGCTGGACCACCGACCAACCGGCATGGGCCTACGCCCGCCTGGCGCTGCGGTGGTCGGAGCATTATTACGCCGCCGAACGCGATCTGGCGTTGCAGATGATCAAGGAACTCGACGAGGTCGAGCAGTCGTTCGGCGAAGGTGGCTTCGAAGGCGTGCAGTTCCCGGTTCGCGAGTACTGGTACGAAGTCGAGCGGCACATCGCCGCAGAGGAAGAGCACGAACCGTGAGCCGGTCGGTCAGATGCCCAGCACCTCGCGGGCCCGGTCGATCTCGTCGGGATCGGCGGTCGTCGGAATGAGCCTGAGCTCATCGATACCCGCTTCGCGCGCGAGGTTCACCGCGGCGACGAGCGCGGACGGTCCGCAGTTCAGCATCCCGCTGTCGGAATCCGTCAAGTAGGACGACGCCGGACCGGTGGTCACGACGTCTCAGTCCCAGAAGTCCTGCACATGTTCGCGGAGTTGGCTTTCCGGGTCCGGACCCAGCGCGAACCAGATCGGTGTGGAGAAGTGGGGTCGTTGCGTCCTGCCTGCCACCCGCCACGCCTCGATGACGCGCTCGTGCTGCGCCGCGAGCGCCTCGGCGTCGAAATGAAGGGAATGCGCCGGGTCGCTCACCCCGTCAGCCCATTGGGCGGCTCGAGCCAGCGCCTTCGGGCCGACCACGCCTGCGACGAGCGGAATGCCCGTAGGCTGGACCGGCGCAGGCCCCACCGGACGATGTCCATCGACAGGTGGCTCCTGAGCCCACACGTTGCGCATCGCGGTCACGGCCTCGTCCATCCGTTGGCGTTTCCGCTCGAGTGGGCTTCCGACCGCGACGTAGTCTTCGTCCCACGCGCCGATGCCGACCCCGAGCGTCAGGCGTCCGCCCGACAACACGTCCACGGTCGCCGCGTCTTTCGCGAACAGCACCGGGTTTCGTAACGGCAGCGCGACGACATCGGTCCACAGACGAACGCGCTCGGTCATTGCCGCTGCAGCGGCAAGCTGGGGCGCGACCGCCCAGCTGTCGGGATAGAGCAGCCGTTCGTAGGTGGCGAGGCCGTCCCACGGGCCTTCGTCGATCTTGCGGTACCACGTGAGCTCCACGTCGCGCGAGTGGGGGAAGAGGGTCGGAAGACCCATCGTCAACTGCATTGAAGAGCATCCTTTTCCGAGAAGACGCGACCGTGCCCCATGGAAGGGGGCGTCAGAGTCGGCCGGCGGCGTGGTGCGCGGCGATGTAACCGAATACGACTCCCTGCCCGATCGTCGCCCCGGCACCCGGATACGACTTGCCGAACGCGTTGGCCGCCGTGTTGCCGATCGCGTAGAGGCCGCCGATCGTCGACCCGTCCTCGCGCAGCACCCGGGCGCGCGCGTCGGCGCGCAGACCGCCGCACGTCCCCAAGTCACTGAGCACCACCCGCACCGCGTAATAGGGTCCAGGGCCCAGCGGTCGAAGGTTCGGATTCGGTGTGATCGTGGGGTCGCCGTAGTACCGGTCGTAGGCGCTGGTGCCGCGACCGAAGTCGTCGTCGGTGCCCGCGTCGGCCAGGCTGTTGAACCGCGTCATCGTGGTGACGAACGCCTGCGGGTCGACGTCGATGCGTCGCGCCAGCCCCGCCAGGTCGCCGCTGCGGTGCGCGATGCCTGCGTCATACCACGACTTCGGGATCGGCATGCGCGGGAACAGTTCTGCGGCCATGAGGTAACTGTTGCGGTAGCGCTGGTCGAACACCATCCACATGGTCTCCACCGCGTCGCCGGCCTGTTCCCGACGGAGCAACTCCTGACCGAAGGTCATGTAGTCGGTTGCCTCGTTGATGAACCGCTTACCGGTCTGGTCGACCAGCAGGCAACCGGGCAGGGAACGTTCGGCGAGCATCACCGTGGGGGCGCCACCGGGCAGCGGCGCGAACGCCGGGAACCACCACGCCTGGTCCATGAGCGCCGTGCCGGCGCCGAGGTCCTGGGCGAGACGGATGGCGTCACCGGTGTTGCCCTCGGACCCGAGGCTCATATGCTCACCGAGACGCTCGGACTGGAACTTGTGACGCCAACTCATCAGGTGATCGAAGCCGCCCGCCGCCAGCACGACCCCTCGGCGCGCGGTGACACGGGTCTCGGTACCGGCCCGGTCCACCACCGCGCCGGTCACCCGGTCTCCGTCGAGCAGCAGTTCGGTGACCGGGGCGTCCGTCCACACCGGTATCTGGGCATCCCGCACCCCGGTGAACAGACCTGCCGCCAGAGCCTGGCCGCCCGCGGCGTAGCGGCGGCGCAATGCCAGCCCGCCGATACCCTGTAAGGCCCTCAGCAGGATGCGCGGCAACGACTTTCGCGGCGTGCGGGCCATCAGGTTCAGCCACCGGTAGTCGGCGCCGGTGACCGGCATCGGGTAGTCGGATTCCATCACCCCGGGGCGCAGCCGCGCCAGGTCGGCCCCCAACTTGGCGGTGTCGAACGGGCGGCACTCGCACGTGCGTCCGACGGCACTGCCGCCGGGTTTCTCCGGGTGGTAGTCCGAATATCCCTTGGCCCACTGGAACTTCATCGGGGTGGCGCGACCGAGCATCTCGATGGCGGCCGGACCGAAGTCGACGAACGCGTGCGCGCGGTCGCGTGGGGCGTCATCGCCGACCACCGCATCGAGATAGGTCCGTCCGTAGTCGACGGAGTCGCTGGACCCCGCCGCCGCGAGGATGGAGTTACCCGGCATCCAGAACGCCCCGCCCGAGCGGGCCAGCGAGCCGCCCACGAACGCGGTCTTCTCCACGATCAGCGTCGACAGCCCCAGTTCGTGGGCGGCCAGCGCCGCGGCCATGCCGGTGCCGGAGCCGACGACGAGCAGATCGACGGTGAAGGTGCGCGCAGAGGTCACCCGACGATTCTGAGTCGCCCCGCTGCGGTCCGTCCGGGGGTTGCCCGGTCAGTGGAACACGCAGGCGAAGCGCAGCCGATCCGGTGCTACAACGGAGGCTCTCCCAGCACGCACCACACAGCGAGGATGGCCTGGCAATGACATCGTTGCACTCCGACAGCGCCGGCGACGTTCGGCAGATCGAGGCCCAGGCCGCACCCACTCGGTTCGCCCGTGGTTGGCACTGCCTGGGATTGACTCGCGACCTCGGAGACGGAAAACCCCATCCGATCAATGCCTTCGGTACGAAACTGGTCGTCTTCCGAGGCGAGGACGGCGCGATCAACGTCCTCGACGCCTACTGTCGCCACATGGGCGGCGACCTGTCCGACGGTGAGGTCAAGGGCAACGAGATCGCCTGCCCGTTCCACGACTGGCGCTGGGGCGGCGACGGCCGGTGCAAGCAGATCCCGTATAGCCGGCGCGTGCCGAAGTTGGCGCGCACCGCTGCCTGGCCGACCATGGTGCAGGACGGCATGCTGTTCGTCTGGAACGATCCGGAGAAGAAGGCGCCGCCGGCGGACGTGACCATTCCCCGCATCGAGGGCATCGGCACCGACGGGTGGACCGACTGGCACTGGTACAGCACCGTCGTGCACACCAACTGCCGCGAGATCATCGACAACGTCGTCGACATGGCGCACTTCTTCTACATCCACGGCGGTCTGCCCACCGGATTCAAGAACGTCTTCGAGGGCCACGTCGCGACCCAGTACTACACCAGCGACGCCCGTCCGGACCTCGGCGGCGGGGAGGGCGCCAAGATTCTCGGCACCACCTCGGTGGCCTCGTACTACGGCCCGTCTTTCATGATCGACGACCTGACCTACCACTACGAGCACGGTGACCAGCGCACGGTGCTGCTGAACTGCCACTACCCGATCGACGCGAATTCCTTTGTGCTGCAATATGGCATCACCGTGGAGAAGTCCGACGCACTGCCCGAGGACGCGGCGATGGAGATGGCGGTCGCGCTCGGCGACTTCGTCAAGATGGGCTTCGAGCAGGACGTCGCTATCTGGAAGCGCAAGGCGCGGATCGACAACCCGCTGCTGTGCGAAGAGGACGGCCCTGTGTACCAGCTGCGTCGCTGGTACGAGCAGTTCTACGTCGACGTCGCCGACGTCACCCCGGACATGGTGGACCGCTTCGAGTTCGAGATCGACACCACCCGTCCGCGCGAGGCGTGGATGAAAGAAGTCGAGGCCAACCTCGCGGCAGGACGGCTGCCGAGGCTGGTCGGCGTCAACAAATGACCGTGCGCCCGGACAACCGGTTGGCCGACGCGCCGATGCAGCCCGTCGACTGCTGGACGTGTGACGCGCGTGTGTTGGTGCGCAAGAGCAGTTGGGAGCAGACGAGCGTGCAGTGGAACGGTGCGGCTCGTCAGCGCTGTGCACACACGTCGTCGGCCGACCCAATCGGTGCCGCCTGCCGAACTCGAAACACGTTGCCGGGCTTCGTGCTCGGCTGTCCGGACCTGCGGGATTCCATCGAGGCGGCGGTGCGTCAGGGCGCTCTGCGAGTGCTCGACGACACCTCGGCGACGCCGGCGTGAGGGCCACGGTGCCGACGGAGCGCGAATATGACGTCATCGTGGTGGGTTTCGGCGCCGCGGGTGCGGCGGCTGCCATCGAGGCTGCAGATCGCGGAGCCCGGGTCCTGGTGCTCGATCGTGGCTACGGTGGCGGCGCGACGGCCTATTCGGGCGGGATCATCTATGCCGGCGCCGGAACCGCCGAACAGCGGGCAGGCGGCTACACCGACAGCGTCGAGGGGATGCGCGCCTACCTTTCGCAGGAGGTGGGCGACGCGGTCAGCCCGGAGACGTTGACGCGGTTCTGCGAGCAGAGTCCCGCCCTGCTCGACTGGCTGAAAGCGCAAGGTGTGCCGTTCCGCGGTGGTGCGGTGCCGGCGTACAAGACGTCCTATCCCACCGATGACAACTACCTCTACTACTCGGGCAATGAGAAGGCCTATCCGTATGCCACTCAGGCGGATCCCGCGCCGCGTGGTCACCGGGTGCTGGCTCCGGGGATGAGTTCTGGCCGCGTGCTGTTCGAGCGGCTGAGGGATTCGGCGATAGCGAAAGGCGTTCACTTCGTCCCGCTCGCGCAGGTTCACAGTCTGATCCAAGCCGAGGACGGGCGGGTGACCGGAGTGCGGTACCGGGTGCTCAGGCCTCGTCACCGCAGCGCCCGTCGACACCGGGTGATCACCAAGGCCACCGGGAAACTCGGTACGTGGATGCCCGGCGTGGTCGCACCCGCCGTCGCGCATGCCGAACGGCTGCGCACTAAGGCCAGTAGCGAAGCTCAGGCGCACGCCGGAGCGGTCATCCTGGCGGCGGGCGGATTCGTGCACAACCGCGAGTGGTTGGTTCGGCATGCCCCCGAATTCCTGAACATCTCTCCGCTGGGCACGGTCGGGGACGACGGGACCGGCATCCGACTGGGGCTGGATGCCGGTGGTACGACCGACAAGATGGGTAACGTCACCGCCTGGCGTTTCCTGTCGCCGCCCAGTGCGTTCCTGGAAGGGCTCACCGTCGGCGCAGACGGGCGACGTATCGCCAACGAGGACCTCTACGGCGCCACGCACGGAAACGTGCTCATGCGTGAATTCGGCGGCACCGGCTGGGCGATCTACGATGCGGCGACCTGGGGGAAGATCCGCACCCAGATCAGGGAGCAGACCCAGGTCTTCCAACGACTCCAACTGTGGTACCTGCTGAGCATCGGTCACAAGAAGGCCGCCACGATTGACGGCCTGGCCGAGAAGAACGGCATCGATCCCGCCGGGTTGCGCCGGACCGTCGACGACTACAACCGCGGGATCGCCAGCGGTGCAGGCGATCCCGCGCACAAGGATCCCTCGCTGTGCCTATCCCTGGAGCGCGGCCCGTTCTACTCGATCGACATCTCTGCCGATTCTTCGATGTTCTACCCGATCCCTGGACTGACACTCGGTGGGCTCGTGGTCGACGAGACCACCGGCGCGGTCGTGCACCGCGACGGCGGCACTGTGCCGGGTCTGTACGCCGCCGGACGCAATGCCGTCGGGGTGTGTTCCAACAGCTACGTCAGTGGGTTGTCGATCTCCGACTGCGTGTTCAGTGGGCGACGTGCCGGCGCGGAGGCGGCGTCGGAGAGGTAGAGCTGGGAGCCCTCACTTGCCGCGAAAGACGACCGAATTTGTCGGGGTTCGAATGTATGTTCGAAGTATGTCGGGTGAGGATCTGCGGGCCGCGGTCAGCGCGCTGCGCGATGCCTTCGACAAGGTCGCCGCGTGCGAGCTGGACCTGCTGACCCGCCACGAGCTGCTCGACGCGCTCGACGACCTGGAAACCCTGGGCTGTCAGCTGCCCTCGGTGGGGCATCGGCTGCTGGCGCGGCTGCAGACCGAGGCCACCCCACAACAGCTGGGCGCCAAGTCCTGGAAAGAAGCGCTGACGGTGCGGTGGCGCATCTCCGGCGGAGAGGCCTGCCGGCGCCTCGGCGAGGCCGCGGTGCTCGCGCCGCGCCAACCCTTGAGCGGTCCGGCGCTACCGCCGGTGCTGCCGGCCACTGCGGTTGCCCAAGCCCACGGGCTGATCAATGCCGAGCACGTCGCGGTCATCCGCGCCGCGATCGCCAAACTGCCCGGCTTCGTCGATGCCGCAACCCGGGAACGCTTCGAAATCGATCTGGTACGTAACGCCGTCGGGGTCGGCCCCAAAGAGCTCAAAGACAGTGCCGCGCTGACCTTGTTCCTGCTCGACCAGGACGGACCCGAACCTGATGACACCGACCGCGCCCGCAAACGCGGCATATCGAAGTGCAAGCAGGGTTCCGATGGGATGACCGATCTCACCGCCAGTCTGACTCCGGAGGCGTGGGCGGTGTTGGAGGTCATCTTCGCCAAGTTCGCCGCCCCCGGCATGTGTAACCCCGACGATCCGCAACCCTGCACCTCAGGCACACCGTCACAGGCCCAGATCGACAACGACCACCGCACCCTGGCCCAACGCCGCCACGACGCGTTGGTCGCCGCCGGACGCATCGCCCTGATGAGCGGACAACTCGGCCAACTCAACGGGCTACCGGTGTCGATCATCATCCGCACCACCCTCCAAGACCTCGAATCCCGGGCCGGGGTCGGCACCACCGGCGGCGGCACCGTCATCCCGATCAGCGACGTCATCCGGATGGCCGCCCACGCCAACCACTACCTGGCGGTGTTCGACCGCGCCACCGGCTCAGCACTGAACCTGTTCCGCGCCAAACGAGTCGCCACCCCCGCCCAGCGGATCATGCTCATCGCCCGCGACGGCGGCTGCACCAAACCCTGCTGCCCCGTCGGCGCCTACGGCTGCCAGGTCCACCACGCTCAAGCCGACTTTGCTAACGGCGGCAACACCAACGTCGACGAAAACGGTCTGGCCTGCCCACCGGATAACCGCAGCGTCGAACAAGGCGGCTGGACTACCCGCATGAACGACCGCTGCGAAGTCGAATGGATCCCCCCACCCGGCCTGGACACCGGCCAAAACCGCATCAACTACTACCACCGCCCCGAACGACTCCTCCGCCCACCCGAAAACCCCGACCTATGGGCCGAGAACGACGATTCGGTGACCGACAACGCCGAAGCGGCAGACAACCCTGCCATCGACGACCCCGAAACCGGCACCCCGCCATCCGACGATCCCGGCGAACCCGGCGGGCCCGCACCACCCGACAACCACGTGGCCTGACGGCCCGCGACCACGTGGCCTGACGGCCAAGGGATTCACGCACCCGGACCGCACCCGGGTGCAGCAGAGGCACGCCCTCAGGTGAGCTGGAAGGCGCTCAGCGGCGCTTCCTCTGGGTAGATCGCCGGGCCGCCGAGGTCGTAAGCGGCGTTCAAGGCGGCGATGAAAGTCGGATCGTGCAGCGGTTCGCTCGGGATGTCGAGCTTGACTCCCGTTTTGGCCAGATCGTCGACCATCATGTCGATCGCCTTGTCGATGGTCAGATCGTCGGAGTGATCCATGTTCTTCTTGAGTTCGTCGTAATCGGCGAACACCTCGGCAGACCAGTGCACCAGGAATCGGAGCTCATCGGTGTGGTGACGCGCGATCACATCGTCTCCGTTGCGCAGCACCCAATGGTCATGGGAATCCGGATCCCCGGCGAACACCGTGTCGAACGACAGACCGGCCGGAACCTGTTGGTCGAGTGGACCGTTGGCCTCACCCCGATGCACCAGCATCTCGTTCTGCACGACCACGCCGCGGTTGTACACCGGCGGCAGGACCCGCTTCGGCGCCTTCAACGGGCCGTCGGGCCAGTAGGTGAAGCCGCTGCCCTCGTCGAGCGAGAACCACGTGATCACCTGGGCCATCTTGATCAGGTAGTCGGTGAACAGACCGGACTTGCCCATGACGCTGGTGAGCCAGGTCGGCGCGTTCTCGTAGCGCACGCCCCGGAAGCTCGGGGAATCGAGATGTCCGGGATCCCGGTTGCAGCAGGGGCCGTTGATGTTGAACAGCATCATCTGGGGCTTGGCGTACTGGGCGTTCCAGTAGGACTTCGCCATTTCCAGGAACCGCTCGTTGTAGAAGCAGTCGTGCAACTCCGGGTAGAGCACCGTGCCGTGATTGGCGAGATGCCCCCGGAACGTCGGCGTCAGGAACAGGTCCAGGCTAGGCTCGAAACCCTCGGGGAAAGCGCCGCTCATGGTGGCCATCAGCTCTTCTGCGGAGGCGAAGTGCTGGGCGATGATCAGTCGCCACGGACCGTCCTTGCGCACCACGTCGAGCAACCGTCGGTGTTGGTCCTCGGTGTAGACATTGTCGACCTCGCGCGGCGGCGCGGCGGGACGCAGGATGTCGGACAGTTCCATGCGCCGTTCGTCGGTGAGCATCTGGCACTCCTTTTCTGGATCCGGCATTCGTCACGCCGCTGGTCGTGTTGATTCTGTGCTGCGGCAACAGAGCCCGAACCGAACATGTCCGGCCATCGGGAGGTTGATCTGCCGGTACCGCGGTCAAGGGAAGCGCACCGGGTGGGCGAACTTCGCGCGCAACAACGCACCGATCTCGGCCATCGCCAACCGGCCCCGCGCGGTGGCCTCCGAACGCATCAGAAACCCGTGGTAGATCCCGGGATAACGGGTGAGCGTGGTCTGCACGCCGGCATCGCGCAGGCGGGCGGCGTAGCGCTCACCCCACGATGTGATCGGGTCCAGTTCGGCGGTGACGACGATCGCCTGCGGTAACCGCGACAGGTCGGTCGCATACGCGGGCACGCGATAGACGTCATGTGGAGTGCCGGCGCCGGCATCGGCCAACTCATGCATGAAAACGATGTCGTCGTGCAGCAGCATCGGCGCATCCACGTGCGCGAGGACTGACGGGGCGGCCATGTCGCGGTCCAGTCCCGGATACATCAGCACCTGCGCGAACAACGGCGGGCCGTTGCCGTCACGGGCGGCCAGGGCGACGGCGGCGGCCAGTGCCCCGCCGGCACTGTCACCCGCGATGACGATGCGGTCGCGGTCGAACCCGAGCTGGTCGGCCTCGGAAGCCACCCACTTCGTCACCGCCCAGGCGTCCTCGAACTGTGCGGGCGGCGGATGCTCCGGTGCCAGGCGGTAGTCGACGGCCACCACCGCGGCGCCACTGGCTGCCGCCAGTGCCCTCGACATCGGCTCGAACGACCGGTTGGATCCCATCACCAGCCCGCCGCCGTGCAGATGGACGATCACCGGCGCGGGGTCCACAGTGGCGACGGGCCGATAGATCCGTACGGGTATCGGACCGCCGGGGCCGGCAACGGTGGTCTCGCCGATCTCGGCCATGGCAGGCATACCCGATGGGGGAGAGGCGGATTCCAGGGCCTCGCGGACGGCGTCCAACCCCCGCTCCCGCACGGGTACCGGTGGTCCGAAACCTGCGATACGGGCTGCGGCGTCGGGGTCGAGTGCCGGTTGGTGCGTCATGCCCGTCAGTGCCGAGCCGGGTCGAACCGGCGCTTGGTGCGTAGTTGCGGTGGGGTTTGGGTGCGCAGTACCTCGGCGCGTTCGGCCATCGCCGAACCGACATATTCCGGTTGGGTCAGGAGATAGAACGCGCCGGCGGCAGCCTGGTCGAAGACGACCGCAGCTGCTTCGACGGGATCCATTGCGGCAGCCTTGATGTCGAGCATCGCCGCGCGCTGCGATTCGGCAGCATCCACGTCGGCTCCCGCCGCGCCGGGGTCGACTCCGCCTGCAGTTTCGAAGATGTTCGACTTGACCGCGCCCGGAAGCACGGCCTGCACCTGGATCAGGTCGCCATGGCCGGCCAATTCGACTTCCAGGCGCAGACATTCGGTGAGAGCGAGGACGGCGTGCTTGCTGACGATGTAGGGCGTCTGCAGTGGCACGGCCGCCACCCCGCCGATCGAGGACAGATTCCACACCCATGCCCGATTGCCGGCAGCAATCATCGGCGGCAGGAACGCCCGGACGCCGTGGAAGACGCCGCTGACATTGATGTCCAGCACGCGATTCCAGTTCGCCACCGGCGTGTCCCACAGATAGCCGAACTGTTCGACTCCCGCGTTGTTGACCAGCAGCCGCACCGGGCCGATCTTGTCGTATACGCGCTCGGCCAGTGCGACCATGTCGTCGGCATGGCGGACGTCGCACACCACATCCAAAGAACCGGGAAGTTCTTCCGCCAGTGCAGCGATCGCAGCACCGTCGACATCGACGAGCACCACGGTCATACCGAGGCTGTGGGCGTGTCGCGCCAGGCCGGCACCGATTCCCGCTCCGGCGCCTGTGATGACAGCGACGCCCCCGGCGAAGGTCTCGGGCGCCCGGCTCATGCGTTCGTGGTGGTTTTCGCCCGGTGTTCTGCGAACGGGATCGAGTCCTCGGCGTCGAGAATGACCGTCATCGACGTGAAGACCAACCCGCGTTCACTGCGGCGGATGTCGACGTCCACCACACCGGACGACACGTCGAAGGGCACATTGTTGGTGACCTGATTGACGTACAGATAGAAGCGGACCTTCGTGGCGTCCCCGTCTGTTCCGGTCCGGAAGATGTTGGTGGCGTGATGCCGCAGCGGGTACGGGTTCTCGTCACGGTGCTTACTCAGCCAGGCCAACGTCTCGGATCCGCCGCGCACCTCGGCCGCCAGCAGCTCCTCGAACGGACAGTTGCCGGAATCCGAGCGGCTCAGGTACTGCATGTCGTCGGCGATGAAGTCGGCCAGCACATCGAACTGACCCTGGTCGTAGTGGTACCAGAAGCGGGCGATGAACTCCTGGATCTCGGGCAGCGTGATCTCGTTGGTCATGCCCCGAGTGAACCGGCCCGGTGTGGGTTCCGACACACCGCTGACCGGTCAGCGGGAACTGAACTGATCCCGCAACACCCGCTTGAGCAGTTTGCCGCTCGGGTTCTTCGGCAGGGCCCCGACGAAGAACAACTGCTTGGGCGTCTTGAAGCCGGCGAGGTGACTACGGCAATGTTCGATCAGCTGTGCCTCGTCGACCTCGCTGCCGGAGCGCACCACGACGGCGGCGACGACGGCCTCGACCCAGGTGGGGTGCGAAACACCGAACACCGCGGCCTCTTCGACGGCCGGATGGCGGTAGAGGACCTCTTCGACCTCGCGGCTGGCGACATTCTCGCCGCCGGTCTTGATCATGTCCTTCTTGCGGTCGACGACGTGCAGCAGGCCGTGCTCGTCGTAGAACCCCAGATCGCCGGAGTGGAACCAGCCGCCGCGGAATGCGTCGGCGGTCTTGGCGTCGTCGTCGAGATATCCGAGCATCAGATGCGGGCTGCGGTGGGCGATCTCCCCGACCACGCCGGCGTCGACCGGGACATTGGCGTCATCGAGGATGGCGGTCTGCACATTGACCACCGGCCGTCCTGCCGAACCCGCGTGGGCGTCCTGCTCGTCGGGACCCAGGACCGAGGCCAGCGGCGCCATTTCCGTCTGCCCGTAGAAGTTCCACAACCGCAGGTTGGGCAGGCGATCGCGCATCTCGGCGAGGATCTCCACCGGCATGGCCGAGGCGCCGTAGTAGCCCTTGCGTAGACTGGACAGATCGACCTGGTCGAAGATTGGAGAGCGCAGTAGCGAGATCCACACCGTCGGCGGGGCGAAGTAGTTTGTGGCACCGAATCGTTCGATGCTGCGCAGCACGGTCTCGGGATCCGGCCGGGGGAGGATGATGCTGGTGGCGCCGAGATAGATGTCGGTGATGAGGAAGTTATCCAACTGGGCGCAGTGATACAGCGGCAGCGAGTGGATCTCGACGTCGCTACCTTCCATCGACCCGGCGATGATCGAGCTGATGTAGTTGCCCATCAGGCTGCGGCTGGAGTGCATCGCGCCCTTGGGGTGTGACTCGGTGCCGCTGGTGTACATCAACCGGATCAGCTGGTCGTCTTCGACGTATGGATGGGGTGCCGTCGAGGTGGTCTGCGTCCACTGCGCGAAGTCGGTCCAACCCGGCGGCAGCGTCTGCCCCGGCAGGACCAGAGCCGCGGTGGTCCGAACGGCGCCACCGCCGCGCATGGCGGCCTCGGCGGTCGGCACCAGGTCGGCTTCGACCAGGAATCCCGTCGCGCCGCTGTGGTCGAGGATGAACGCGATCTCCTCCGCAGTGAGCATGAAGTTGACCGGCACCAGCACCACACCGGCCCGCGCGGTGGCGAACGCCAGCACTGCGTACTGCCAGCAGTTGTGCGCCAAGAGCGCCAGCCGGTCACCGACACCGAACCCGTTGTCCGCCAATGCCGCCGCGGCCCTGTCGACGAGGTGCTCGAATTCGGCGAACGTCAATGTCACGTCGCCGTCGACGATCGCGACCTTGTCCGGATGCTTGCGTGCGGGGCGTCGCGGGATCTCTCCGAGCGCATGGCTGCGCGCCGCGGCCAGCACGCCGTGCAGATCTTCCATGCCCTGACTGTAGGCGTGGCGTCGGGGAGCGCCGGGACTGGCGTCCCGCTGAGTAGACAAGGCCGCCGCCGCCTCGGCGCCGTCGTCCGATACTCGGTGTCACCAGCGAGGAGGATCGATGACGACGCGTGACCGGGACCAGATGCGAGCCAACCTGCGTCAGGCCGATGCCGGGATCCTGGTTGCGGTGTTGGCGCAGCTGACAGGAGATCTTGGCATGGTCGACCGCTACGCGGGCCGCATCTCTTTCGTGCCGGACCCGCCTGAACACATCGGCGTCACCGATCCGGAGACGCTCGAGGCGCTCGTCGACGAGGTGGCTGCGGCGGTGAGCGCGCCGCGCCGTTCCGGCACACGGGCCCCGGACGACCCGGTCCTGTTCGGGCGGGTGGCACCCCTGGCGTTGGGGACCGAGGTGGGTGAGGAGTACCTCGGCCTGTTGTTGGAGCAGGGCGGATTCCACCCGCCGCAACCGGTGCTGCCGCGCACCGCGTCGCTGCCCGACGACTTCAAGGTCGTCATCGTCGGCGCCGGCATCGCCGGTATGGCCGCGGCGCTCGAATGTGCGGCCGCCGGAATCGATTACGAGATCATCGACCGCAACGACGAAGTCGGCGGCACGTGGTACACCACCGTCTATCCGGGCATCGGCGTCGACACCCCGTCCGCGTACTACTCCCTGTCGCGCGACATCAACGGCGACTGGAGCAGCTACTACCCGCAGGGACCCGAGTATCAGCGCTATCTGCGGTCGGTGGCCGACAAGAACGGGCTGCGCGAGCGCATCCGGTTCAACACCGAGGTCGAAGGACTCCGTTGGGACGACGCCCAGGCGCGCTGGGAGATCAGGACGGTCGGCAAGGACGGCAGTCGCGAGGTCGGCTACGCCAACGTGGTCATCCCCGCCGCCGGTTACCTGAACCGCCCCCGGTGGCCCGAGCTCGCGGGCCGGGAGACGTTCGGAGGGGTGAGCATCCACTCCGCCGAGTGGGACCCGGAGTTGTCGTTGCGCGGGAAGAAGGTCGCGATCATCGGGGCCGGCTGTACCGCCGTGCAGATCGTCGACGCCTGTGTCGACGAGGTCGAACACCTGACGGTGTTCCAACGGCAGCCGCACTGGGTTGCGCCGCGCAAACGCCCGACCGACGACGTCCCCGATCACCGCCGCTGGCTCAACGCGCACATTCCGTTCTACGCCAACTGGATTCGGCTGAAATCATTCTGGGGCACCGCGGACAACAATTATCCGGTGATCGTCCGCGACCCGGAGTGGGCCTCCGAGCACCTGTCGATCTCGCCGGCCAACGACCGGCTGCTGCAGCTGTGCCTGGAATACATCGACCGCACCTTCGGCGCCGATTCCGAACTGGCCCGGAAGGTCACGCCCGACTTCGCGCCGTACGGCAAGCGCATCATTCGCGACCCCGGCGGCTACTACGCCGCGCTGACCCGCGAGCACGTCGATGTCGAAGCCGCCGAACCGGCCGCCGTCAACGAACGCGGCATCGTCACCGCCGACGGACGGCAGATCGACCTGGACGTCATCATCTACGCCACCGGATACCACCTGGATTTCCTGTCCACGGTCGACATCCGGGGCCGCGACGGCATACGCCTGGCCGAGGTGTGGGGCGACAGCCCGGCGGCCTACCGCGGTGGCCTGGTACCCGGCTTTCCGAACATGTTCATCTCGTCGGCGCCCAACTACAGCCCCGGCCACGGCGCGGGACACAACTTCGGCGTCGAGGTGATGGTGCACTACGTGATGGAGTGCCTAGCGCTCATGGCGTTGCGCGGATCCACCACACTCGAGGTCAAGCCCGAAGCATTCGACGCCTACGTGCGGCACATCGACGAGACCATGGCCCAGACCGTGTGGTGCCACACCCCGACCGCGCACACCTACTACCGGTCCGGCGGCGGACGCATCGTGACCGCGTTCCCGTTCCGCCTGATCGAGGTGTGGCAGAGCCACCGCGCCCCCGACGAAGAGGACCTGCAACTCACATGACCGGAATGCTCACCGGAAAGACGGCATTGGTGACAGGTAGCAGCCGGGGGATAGGCCGTGCAGTCGCGCAGCGGCTGGCCGCCGAGGGGGCGACGGTGGCCGTCACCGCCCGCTCGTACGAACCGTCCCCGTCGATGCGCGCCGGGCAGAAAATCGAACTGCCAGGAACCATCGGGGAGACCATCGAGCTGATCGAGAGCGCGGGAGGACAGGCGTTCGGCATCGCGTGCGATCTGGAGGACGCCGACGCTCGCGCTGGACTGGTCGACCAGGTCGTCGAACGGACCGGCCGCCTCGACATCCTGGTCAACAACGCCGGCTACGCCGACTACTCCGTGATCGAAGACATGTCGATGGACACCTTCGACCGCACCGTCGAGCACTATGTGCGGACACCGTTCGTGTTGACGCAGAGGGCAGTCCCGTACATGCGTCGTCAGGGCGCGGGTTGGATCGTCAACATCGGTTCGGTGACCGGGTTGGCACCCGTGCGGCCATATCGGGAATACAACAAGTCCTCCGGCGACGTCATCTATGCCTCGATGAAGGCCGCGCTGCACCGCTTCACCCAGGGCGTGGCAGCAGAACTGGTCGACGCCAACATCGCGGTCAACGTCGTCGGCCCCTCCAGCGCGGTGCGCACCCCCGGAGCCTCGGACCTCATCCCGGACACCTTCCCCACCGAACCCGTGGAGTACCTCGCCGAGACCGTGCTGGCGATGTGCCACCTCCCGGCCGCCGAACGCACCGGCTTGGTCGCGTTCAGCCTGCACTATCCGTGGTCACAACAGTTGCCGGTACGCAGCCTCGACGGTGCCACGGTGCTGCCGCCCCTGGAACCACCGGCCACCGCAAATCCGAACATCCTGCCTGCAGGTATGTGACCGTCAGCGCAGCACGTGCGTGTCGTCCGTGCAGAAGCTATGACAGACACGTTCGCGGACAACGACCTTCGGGCATTCCGGGTCGAACCACTGGTCGACCACCGCCCAGTGGATCGGATGCATAAGATAGGCGCCCATGATGCCGTCGGCGTCGGTGAATTCCTGTTCGAATACATGCGTCCACCCGGCATCGCCCACCGTGTGTTCTGCGCGACTCAACTGCCACGCGGTGATCGTGCTGACGTAGCCGGGCAGCAGTCGCAGATCGGCTTCGAACCGCGCCAGCGTGGGCGCGTCGGCGTCGGCCTTCAGCAGCAGGGTGCGGTACACGGTGCCGGGAGCGCGGCCGGCCAGAATCTCGGGTGTGCCCCGGTAGTCCGCGCCGTTGACTCGTGTGATCGTCGGGTCGCGTAGTACGGCGTCGAATCGTTCTGCCGCGCAGGCCCACTCGTCGGCATCGCGGAACCTCAGGTGGATCAGCACGTCACCGCCGTTGCGGCTCCCGGCCAGCGTGGGCGCGACGACGTATCGTGCCGCGCCACTTTTCTCGGCCAGTGTCCGCAGGTCCTGCAGTATCCGTGGACGGTCGGTCTCGGCCACGTCGACAAGGCGGGTGACGCTATACATCGCAGAGACCGTCGACGTCGTCGAATGCCGCAGCGGTGCTGCGGTCGCGCTCGACGATCAGGTCGGCCACACCCTCCCACCAGGCGCCGACGGCGGGGTCCGGACGGCCGTGCCACGTCATCTCCCACCACGCCCGGGCACTGGGCAGCGACCACGTGATGGTCACGGTGTTCGACTCGGACTCGAACCAGATCGGCGGCGACACAAGCACATTGCGCAGCGTCATCCCGCGCCCCCGGGCGCCGGGCACATACCCGTCGAGGTAGGCGCGGACGAACTCCCGTGCACACCCGGGCCGGGTGAGCACCCGGTCGATCACGAAGACCTCGGCCATGACCGTGACACTAGGGACGTGCGTGCGATGTGACCGCGGTGATCCCGGATACCGGGACACCACATTGACGGTCGCCGCCGGGGGATCGACGGTGTTCTGATGACACCGGATCCGTTCGCACCCGTCACCCTGGGTCCGGCGCGGCTGCGCAACCGGATCATCAAGGCGGCCACGTCTGAAGGTCGATCACCCGACGGTCGGGTCACCGATGACCTGATCGACTTCCACCGTCGATTCGCCGAAGGCGGCGTCGGGATGACCACCGTGGCGTACTGCTGCGTGTCTCCGCAGGGCGCCAGTGCACCGGGGCAGATCGTTATGGACCACAACGCGCTACCGGGACTGCGCAGGCTCACCGACGCCGTCCATGCCGCCGGTGCGGCGATCTCCGCGCAGCTCGGCCACGCCGGGGTGGTGGCGCCGAAGAAACTGACCGGGGTGACTGCGGTCGCCCCGAGCCGGTTCGTCAACCCGACGTCGTTCGCCTACTGCCGGGAGATCCGGCGCGACGAGATCGCCGCCGTCGTCGAACAGTTCGGTCAAGCCGCGAAGATCGCAGTCGACGCCGGATTCGATGCCGTGGAACTGCATTTCGGTCACCTCTACCTACCCAGCTCTTTCCTCAGCCCACTGATCAATCGACGCAAGGACGAGTACGGCGGCGACATCGACAACCGGTCGCGCCTGGTCCGGGAGATCGCCCGGCGGGTGCGCGAGGTGGTCAAGGACGACATCGCGGTGATCGCCAAACTCGACATGGATGACGGCCTACCCGGCAGCATCTGGATCGACGAGGCGCTGCGCACCGCACAACTGCTCGACGACGATGCGACGCTGGATGCGCTGGAGCTCACCCAGGGATCGTCGGTGTACCGACCGATGTACCTGTTCCGCGGTGACGTGCCGGTGCGCGAGTTCGCGACCGTGATGCCGCCGATGTTACGACCCGGCGTGCGGCTGATGGGCCGAGCGGTGATGGGCTCCTACCCGTACGAGGACCTCTACATGCTCCCGGCGGCACGCCAATTCGTGCCGGTCGTACAGAACACAAAGCTGATCCTGCTGGGCGGGATCACCAACCGCGACCACATCGAGACCGGGATGCGCGAAGGTTTCGACTTCGTCGCGATGGGACGTGCGCTGCTGCGCGAGCCAGACCTGGTCGACAAGATGGTCGCCGAACCCGGGGTCCGCAGCCGCTGCACCCACAACAACAAATGCATGGTCACGGTCTTCGGCCGTACGCACTGTGTGTTGGACCCCGAACAGCGTTACGGCGCGGTGACTCCCACCAGCGCGGTGACATCTTCGCAGATCTGAGCGCGAGCACGTCGACAGATGTCGAAAGCCGGCATCGTCATGAAACCGTGGACGCCGCCCTCGAAGTAGCGACACACCGTCGGGACACCGGCGGCTTCCAGCGCCTCGACGTACGCCAGACCTTCGTCGCGCAGCGGATCGTGCCCGGCGACCACCACGATCGCGGGCGGTAGACCGGTCAGGTCCTCTGCCCCGGCGGGTGAGGCGTAGGGATGGCTGCGGTCGGCCACATCCGGGACGTACTGGTCCCAATACCATTGCAGCGCAGGGCGTGGATTGTAGAAGCCCGTTCCGAACAGCCGGTAGGACTCGGTGTCGAAGTCGGCTGCGATGACGGGGTAGAGCAGCACCTGCCCGGCCAACGAAGGCCCGCCACGATCCCGGGCCATCAACGCGGTGACGGCCGCGAGGTTGCCCCCGGCGCTGTCGCCCCCGACCAACACCCGCTGCGCGTCGCCACCGAAGTCACCGATATGTGCGGCGACCCAATCGGTGACCGCGTACACGTCTTCCGCTGCCGCCGGCCACTGCCCTTCCTCGGCGGCGCGCCGATAGTGCACCGACACGACCACAGCGTTCATCCCGTTGGCGAAGTGGCGGCACAGACCGTCGTGGCTGTCCAGGTCGCAGAACACCCAGCCGCCCCCATGCGCGAAAACCAATGTGGGAACCGGATGTTCGGCCGCACTCGCCGGACGGTACACGCGGATGGCCACCGTTCCGGCCGGTCCTGGCACGGCCGCGTCCTCGACGGAGGCGATCGGCTCGGGTTGCACAGGTGCGACGAACCGCGCGCGGATGGCTGCGCGGGCCTGGTCGCCGGTCATCGTGTGGACCGGCGGAAAGCCCGAGTCCAGCGCCTCGATGATCTCGGCGATCTGCGGGTCCAGGCTCATACCAGGTGCAGTGCGGTCGGGCGGGTAGCAGCAGCCGGACGGCGCGGACGCACCTGCTGCAAGGTCGGGACCACGCGGCGCGGTCCTCCGTCGACGGCTCGCCAGATGTGCATGGCGGCCATCCGTACCGGCGCGACGAGGCGTTGGTCGAACATCATCTGGCCCATCGGTCCGCAGACCGACACGGCGGCAACGGCCTCGCCGGGATCGCCGATGGGCGCGGCCACGCAACCGAATCCCGGTACCGACTCCTCGCGGTCGAACGCGTAGCCGTGAGAGCGGACCTTCGTCAGCTCCTTGCGCAAATGCGCGGGTGTGGAGATCGAGTACTTGGTGCGCCGCGCCAGGAACTCGGTGTCGAACAGCGACGCGTCGTCTTCGTCGGCGTAGGCCAGCATCGCCTTGCCCACCGCGGCGCAGTGCGCCGGCGCCCGACCGCCCACGCGGGTCGGGATGGCGGCGGCCATCCGGTTGCCGACCTTCTCCATGTAGACCACGTCGGAGCCGTCGAGCACCGCGAGGTGCACAACCAGGCCCGTCGCGGCATGCAGTTCATGCAGCATCGGGATCGCCGCCTTGTGCAACCGGTCCTGATGCACGGCCAGCGAACCGAGCTCGACCAGACGCATGCCCAGCTCGTAGTCCCGGCCGCTGCGCCGGAGCCAGCGCAACTGCACCAGCCGCTCGAGCATCCGATGCGCCGACGAGCGGGGCAGTCCGGTCCGCCGCACGATCTGAGCCAGCGTGAGCCGGCCGGGGCCGTCGAACGCGTCAAGCACCAGGGACACCCGGTCGATCACTGCGCTGGGCGTCTCGACAGTCGCCTTGGTGGCCGGGTGAGTGACGTTGTCGACGGTGACGGTCATGGGGAACCTCCGGGAGAACATTACTAATAGGCATATGCCTATTGCACATATAACTACCACACATGTGTGGGTGCTGTCACATGAACCGCAGAGATGTCATCGGGGGCATGCTGGACCCGCCGAAATGGCATTCCACGCGCGTCAAACGACGAAATCGCCGCGCTGAGCGCAATCTCGGCGGTCGGCAGCTGGTGGTGCGCGGTCGGGTGGTGTGGTGTGGTGGTCCGGTTCAGGCCTGGGCGGCGCTGCGTCCGGCCCGGCGGCCGTAGAAGCTGCCGTCGCCAAGGGAGATGCCGCTGGCGTAACCCCACGCGGCCAGACCGGCGGTGCAGCGGCCGGCGGCGAACAGGCCGGGGATCGGCGCGCCGCTGACATGGAGCACTTCGGCGTCCAGCGTCGTGGCCAGTCCACCGAGGGTGAAGCCGCCCGTGCTCTCGCGCAGGTCGATGGCGCCGACCGGTGACCCGATCGGTTTGAGCCACTGCGGCTTCTTGTGCAGCAGCGGATCGACACCGCGGGCGGCACCCTCGTTGTACGCCGCCGCGGTGGCCTGCAGCGATCCCGGCGGGAGGCCGATCTCGGCCTCTAGGTCGGCCACCGTCTCGGCGACCCAGGTCGGCGGACGCATCATCAGCCGAGGCGACGGTGACGCCATCGCTTCGTCCTGGGCATCGCCGTCGATGATCAGATAGGCGGTGTTGTTCTGGTGGTACAGCGTCAGCTGACCGACGCGTCCTGGGTAGGTGTCCTCGGCGACGAAGCGTTGGCCGCGCTCGTTGACCAAGATGCCGCGCACGAGTTGCTGCGGGTCGATGAAGATCGCCACCTCAGTGGCGTCCATGTGCGCGAGGTCGGCGCCTAAGGCCTGCGCCATCTGGATGGCGCGGCCGTCGTGCTGCTCGATCGATGCCGCCGGGCGGCCGGCGATGCGCGGGGCGTACTGCGCGACCATCGCGTCGTTGTACGCGAAGCTGCCGGTGGCCAACACCACCCCGCGGCGGGCCCGCACGGCGATCTCGGCGCCGTACTGTCGGGCGATCAGTCCGACCACGCGGCCGTCGGGCGTGACGACGAGTCGTTGGGCGCGAACGTCGTACAGTGCGCGCGCACCTGCGGCGGTGGCCGTCTCGACGAGCGGCTTCATCAGCATGTAGCCGGCGCTGGCCTCGCCCTGCTTCTTGTCTGCCATCTGCGGCACATGACCGCGGGGAGCGGGCGTGGCGATCGTGTTGAACGGGAACGAGTTTTCCCCGCCGGAATACATCAGACCCTGGTCGCCGATCGGTTCCCAGCCCGGCTGGCCGAAGAACTCCGCCTTGAACGGCACGCCGCAGCCGACCAACCAGTCGAAGTGCGCGACGCTCCCCGCGCAGTAGTCGGCGATGCGGTGCTCGTCGGCCCCGGGGCCCATGGCGGCGTTCAGGTACGCGGCCATGTTGTCCACCGAATCCTTGAAGCCGCAGGTCTTCTGGAGTTCTGTGCCGCCACCCAGGTAGATGAATCCGCCGGCCATCGAGGCTGCACCACCCCAGGAGCCGGTGCGCTCGAGGACGAGTACATCGGCACCTGCGCGGGCAGCTTCGACCGCAGCAGCGGCGCCGGCCACGCCGTATCCGGCGATCACCACGTCGGCCTCGTGGTCCCAGGCGGTGATCTCGGAGGCGGCGACGGGTACGACGTCCGCTGTCACGGACGCATGGCCGCGGGGAGGTCGTCGACCCACTGGTGGCCCCAGTAGCTGTCGGCGGTGATCTCCTCGGCGGTGTAGTAGGTCTCGTCGACACGCATGCCGTCGGTGCCGAATTCGATGTCCCAGTCGCCGGGTGCGCGCACGTAGAACGACACCATCTTGTCGTTGGTGTGCCGGCCCAGCGTCGAGGACAGTTGGAACCCGTCTTTGGCGATCCGGTCGAGCGCCTGCCCGACCGTGTCGAGGGAATCGACCTCGACCATCATGTGCACCAAGCCGGGATCGCGCACGGTGGCCGCCGGGCAGATCGCCAAGCTGTGGTGGCGTTCGTTGATCCCGAGGAAGCGCACGCGGATGGGGCCGAACTCCGGCGGGGCGGGCACACGGAACGCGCCACGGGACCTGAACCCCAGCACGCCGGTGTAGAAGTCGAACATTCCGTTGACGTCCATCGCGGGCAGCACGACATGCCCCAGGCCTTGGTCGCCGGTGACGAACTTCGCGCCGTACGGGGTGACGACCGGGCTGTGGTCGAGCACAGCGCCGTGGAACACCTCCAGCGAGGTGCCGGCCGGATCGCGGAACGCGATGACCTCCTCGACCCGGCGCGCGTCGGCCTCGGCCAGCGACAATTCCTGGTAGTCGGTGCCGGCCGCATCCAGAGCGCGTTTGACGTCCTCGAGTGCGGCCCGGTCGCGGACCTCCCACCCGACGGTGACGATCCTGTCGACGTCGCCGGGGTTCACGATGATGCGGGCGGCACGTTCATCCATCCGCAGGTACAGCGCCTCGGGGTCGGGCCCGCTGCCCCGTGCGAAACCCAAAACGTCGAACGCGAATTGGCGCCACCGTGCCATGTCGGTGGCTTGCACGGTGACGTAGCCGAGGCTCTTGATCAGACTCATGTCCAACCCCTAGATCATCGCCCGCAGCGGCCCCTGCGGGTCCACCCCGAGGGAGCTCAGCGCGGACGCGTGGTAGACGGTGCCCGGGACGTGGATGGCGTGCGCCTGGCCGACATGGACGTCGCGCCAATAGCGTTGCAGCGGCTTGTCCATGCGGGCGGCGTTGCCACCGCAGCGGGCGAAGATCTCGTCGACCGCGGAGACCGCCCGCCACACCGCGCGGACCTGCGTGCGCCGGCCGGCGGCACGGTCCTCGAAGGACACCTCCTTGCCCGCGGCCACCATGTCGTAGATGCGGTCGGCGTTGGCCAGCAGTTCCTGACGCGCCGCGTTGATGTCCGCAGCCGCCTCGCCGATCGCGTACATGACGTACGGATCGTCCTTGATCGCCACGCCGCTGGAGTTCACCCGCTGACGCTGGTAGTCCAGCGCCGCAGCCAGTGCGCCCTCGGCGATACCGATGGTGGCCGACGAGATGCCGAGCGGGAACATCGTCGACCATGGCATCAGGTAGAGCGGCTCGGTCATCCCGGCTTCGCGCTGGGCGGAGCCGTCCATGACCTTCATGCCGTCCATCGTGCGGTAGTCGGGCACGAACGCGCCGTCGACGATGACGTCCTTGGAGCCGGTGCCGCGCAACCCGACGACGTCCCACGAGTCATCGACGATCTGGTAGTCCTTGCGGGGCAGGATCATGTGCAGCATCTGCGGCGGCATCAACGGGTTGCCGTCCTTGTCGCCGACCATCGCGCCCAGGATGATCCAGTCGCAGTGATCGGTGCCGGAGCTGAACTGCCAACGGCCGGTGAAGATGTAGCCGCCGTCGGTCGGGACCGCCACCCCTTGCGGCGCATACGGGGAGGCCACCCAGGTGTCGACGTCATCGGCCCAGATCTCTTGTGCGACCCGCGGGTCGGCGTAGGCGAGCTGGTACGGGTGCACACCCACCACGCCGTTGATCCAGCCGGCCGACGGGTCGAGCGCGGCGGTCGCCATCACCGTCTCGGCGAACTCGCGAGGATGAACCTCCAACCCGCCGTGCTCCTTGGGCTGCAGCAGCCGGATCGAGCCGATCTGCTTCATCGTCTTGACCGTGTCGTCGGTCAGCTTGCCGATCTGCTCGGCCTGTTCGGCTTGCGCGCGAAGCTGGTCGGCCAAGTCGACGAGACTGTCGATCACCCGTTGTGTCATGGGTCTGATGGTGCCGTGTCGGACGTGCGCGCGCGGGTGTTTTCCCGGTCAGCGGGCGTGATTCACCGCGTCAGAACTCAACTCTGACCGACTCGGATCGGGGCCGCGCCTGACATGCCAGGAACAATCCCTCGGCAATGTCCTCGGGTTCGAGGATTCCCGGATTGCCGAGGTCCACCTCTCCGTCGATGACCGTGGCCGCGCACGAGCCGCAGTTGCCCTCTCGGCACGAGTACGGCACCTCGATACCGGCCGCCATCATCGTGTCGACCAGATTCGCTGTGACCGGCCAGCGCAGTCGATGCACGTCGCCGTCGATCGTGATCTCGGTCTCGGCCGCGTCTCCGGTGTCGACGACCTCGGGAAGCGCGGGCCCGGCGAATGGATCACCCTCCAGCGAGGCGAACACCTCGAGATGAATGTGGTCGCGGGGGACCCCGGCCCCGGTGAGCGTGTCCTTGACCACGGCCATGAACGGTGCCGGGCCGCAGATGAACGACTGGTAGCCCGCGAACATCCGCGCGAACAGCTCGAGCTGGGTAGTCGTCGGTAAGCCCTGCACCGACTCCAACCAGTGCAGCACGGTCAGCCTGCCGGCGTAGCGAGCGGCCAGATCACGCAGTTCGGCCGCGAAGATCACCGATCGCTCGTCCCGGTTGGCATAACACAGCACCACGCGCCCGGTACCGGCGCAGAGCACAGACTTCAGGATCGACATGATCGGGGTGACGCCGCTGCCGGCGGCCCACAAGAGGAAATCGCCGTCGAGGTCGCGCGGGGTGAACAGTCCCGACGGCGGCAAGGACTCCAGCACGTCGCCCGCAGAAATGCTGTCGCACAACCAGTTCGACCCGTATCCACCGTCGGTGCGCTTCACGGTGACCTTCGGTGCGTCGTCGACGTACGGTGAGCTGGCCAGCGAGTAGCAACGCGCGACCGAGCCGGTCTGATCGCTCGGAATCCGCAACGTCAGGAACTGGCCCGGTCGATAATCGAACCGGTCCCGATGTTCTGCGGGGACATCGAAGACCAGGGACCTGGCATCGGGGGCCTCGTCGATCACCGCGACAACGGTCAGGGGCACGGCACGGGACGCGTCGCTCATGCCCACCATCATCAGTTCGCGACGGGGCCAGGAGGGCCAGTGCTACCGGTGGACGGGACAACGGGTACCGATGTCCGGTGACCGGGAAGTGCCCGAACCCATCGGCGGCGGCACCTCTAGGTTTCTGGTCGTGAGCAGTCCGACTCGGAGTTCTGTCGACATCGTCGTGGTGGGCGCAGGGTTCGCCGGCCTGTACGCCCTGCACAAGTTCCGACGGCAGGGCTGGTCGGTGCGGGTCTTCGAAGCCGCCCCCGAGGTCGGTGGAACCTGGTACTTCAACCGGTATCCGGGCGCGCGGTGCGATGTCGAGAGCCTGGACTACTGCTACTCGTTCTCCGACGAACTCCAGCAGGAGTGGACGTGGACGGAGAAATACGCGACCCAAGCCGAGATCCTCGAGTACATCAAGTGGGTCGCCGACAAGCTCGACCTGCGATCCGGGATCACGTTCAACACCCGGGTCGTCTCGACCGTGCTCGACGAGCAGACGCTGCGGTGGACGGTCACCACCGATGGCGGAGAGGTGGTCGACGCGCGCTTCGTGGTGATGGCCACTGGCCCGCTGTCCTCACCGCTGACACCGGACATCGCCGGCCTGGACACCTTCGGTGGCTCGGTCTATCACACCGCAGACTGGCCGCACGACGGCGTGGACTTCACCGGTCAGAAGGTCGGGGTGATCGGAACCGGCTCGTCGGGCATCCAGTCGATCCCGATCATCGCCGAACAGGCCGAACACCTCGTGGTGTTCCAGCGGACACCGAATTACAGTGTGCCCGCGGGCAACCGGCCACTGTCCGCCGAGGAGGTCGCGCACGCCAAGGCTACCTATGACGAGCGGCGGCGGATGTCGTGGCGCAGTGGTGGCGGGTCGCCGCACGTGGCCCACCCGAAGTTGACCATGGAGGTCAGTCCCGAGGAACGACGCGAAGCGTTCGAGAAGCGTTGGCAACTGGGCGGTGTGCTGTTCTCCAAGACCTTCTCCGACCAGATGATCAACCTCGATGCCAACGAGGAAGCGCGAAAGTTCTACGAGGAGAAGATCCGCGCGGTGATCGACGATCCCGAGACCGCCGAACTGCTGATTCCGGACGACCATCCGATCGGCACCAAGCGGATCTGTACCGACACCGACTACTTCCAGACCTTCAACCGGCCGAACGTCACCCTGGTCAGCGTCCGCAAGACGCCCATCGAATCGGTCGACGCCACCGGCATCAACACCACCGCAGCGCATTTCGACCTGGATGCGATCGTGCTGGCGACGGGTTTCGACGCGCTGACCGGCACCCTGGCCAAGATCGACATCGTCGGTCGGGGCGGTCAGAAACTGGTGGACAGCTGGTCGGCGGGGCCGCGCACCTATCTCGGACTCGGCGTCGACGGCTTCCCGAACCTGTTCCTGGTGTCGGGTCCCGGCGCGCCCGCGGTCCTGGCCAACATGGTGTTGCATGCCGAAGCGCACGTGAACTGGATCGCGGATGCGATCAGCTACCTCGATGAGCACGACCACACCGCCATCGAAGCCACCACCGATGCGGTCGACAACTGGATCGCCGAATGCAACCGCCGCGCCGAGGCCACCTTGTTCCCGCGCGCCAATTCCTGGTACATGGGCGCCAACGTGCCCGGCAAGCCGCGCGTGTTCATGTTGTTCATCGGTGGTTTCGGGGTCTACCTCGACATCTGCGCCGAGGTCGCCAACGCGGGTTACAAGGGGTTCAACCTCATCTAGCCGCGCGTGAGGAAGCCCAGCACGGTCTGCTCGAACGCTGCTTTCGCCTCGATCATCACCCAGTGTCCGCAATTCGGGAACACGTGGAACTCGGCGTTCGGGATCGTGCGCATCGGTACCAGTGCCATGTCCAAGGGACTCACCCGATCGTCGCGTCCCCAGGTGAGCAGTGTGGGAGCGCTGACCTTGTGCATCAAGACCCACGGCATCGGCACATCGGCTGTACGCATCATCTGCATCATCGCCGCGAAAGCGGCCTTGCCATACATCCGTCGGGCCGCGGCAAGGGTCTCTGGGTCGGTGGCCAGCGTCCAGCGTTCCTCGATCAGCTCCTCGGTGACCAACGCCGGGTCGTAGACCATCGAGCGCAGCCAGTCGATCAGCCGCTGCCGGGTGGGTTCTTCGGTGAACTCCTGCAGCAGGCGAATACCCTCGCTGGGGCCCGGGCTGAAGATGTTGGTGCCGATACCGCCGATGGTGACCAACTTGCCGATCCGGTCGGGGTGATGGATGGCGAAGTTGATGCCGACCCCGCCGCCCATCGAGTTGCCGATGATGTCGACGCGCTCCAGGCCGAGCGCGTCGACGAACGTGATCGCCGCGCCTTGGGCGTCGATCATCGGGTGGCCCCCGAAGTCGTCGCTGACCCCGAACCCCGGGAATTCCAGGACCAGGCACCGGAAGTGGCGCGCGAACACGTCGAGATTGCCGCGGTAGTTGCGCCACCCGGTGACACCCGGACCGGAACCGTGCAGCAACAGCAGCGGCGGCCCGTCACCGGCCTCGTGGTAACGCAGCACGCCGGACGGCGTGCTGACCTCGCGCAGACTTTCCCGGTAGTCGACGGTCATGAGTCGATTCCACACCATCCCCACGCCTGCGGCCAATCTCCGTTCCGGTCAGCGGGCGCCGTGCTTGTGCGAGCCGTCGGTGGCACCCAAGGTCGGTCCATGCAGCAGGTGGTGGCGCCGGATCAGACGCTGTTACGCCGGGTCGCGCTGTCGAGCCTGCTCGGTACGGCCATCGAGTACTACGACTTCCTGGTCTACGGGACCATGAGCGCGTTGGTGTTCGGGATCGTCTTCTTCCCCGACTCCGATCCGGCGGTGGCCACCATCGCCGCGTTCGGCACCCTCGCCGCGGGTTACGTTGCGCGGCCGGTCGGGGGAATCCTGTTCGGGCACTTCGGAGATCGGCTCGGACGGAAGTCGATGCTGGTCCTCACGATGTTGCTGATGGGCATCGCCAGCTTTCTGATCGGACTGCTGCCGACCTACGCCGCGATCGGTGTCGCCGCCCCGGTCCTGCTGGTGACACTACGAATCATCCAAGGGATTGCGATCGGTGGGGAGTGGGGCGGTGCGACCATGATGGTCACCGAGCACGCCGAAGCACACCGCCGCGGCTTCTGGAACGGCGTGATGCAGATGGGTTCGCCGATCGGCTCGCTGCTGTCGGTCGCCGTCGTCACCGCGATCACTCTGCTGCCCGACGACGACTTCCTGTCCTGGGGATGGCGGCTGCCGTTCTTGATCAGCGTGCTGCTGCTGGCCATCGGCATCTATGTACGGCTGTCGATCACCGAGAGTCCGGTGTTCGAGGCGGCGCGCCACCGGCCGGCACGGTCGTCGATGCCGTTCGTCGAGGTTCTCAAACGGCCCCGCACCCTGGTGCTGGCCACCGCCGTGGGTATCGGCCCGTTCGCGCTGACCGCGCTGATCAGCACCTACATGATCAGCTACGCCACCGCGATCGGCTATCACCGCACCGACGTGATGACCGCGCTGATTTTCACCTCGGTGACCGGGCTGATCGCGATCCCGGCGTTCTCGGCGCTGTCCGACCGGGTCGGGCGACGATCGGTCATGGTCGCCGGAGCGCTCGGCATCATCGGCTACGCGTGGCCGTTCTACGCACTCGTGGACACGCGGTCCCAGGCCTGTCTGACCATCGCGATGGTGCTCGCCCAACTGGTCCAATCGATGATGTACGCCCCTCTCGGAGCGCTGTTCTCGGAAATGTTCGGCACCACGGTGCGCTACACGGGCGCGTCGATGGGCTACCAGTTCGCGGCGCTGCTCGGTGCGGGATTCACCCCGCTGATCGCGAGCAGCCTGCACGCCGACGGGGTCTCGCGGTTGCCGTTGGTTGTGCTGGCCGCCGGCTGCGGTCTGATCACCGTGCTCGCTGTGTGGCGGCTCCACGAAACCCGGGGTGCGGATCTGACGACGGTTTGAGCCATCGCACACCGTGACGAAATCCGTGACGGAAATCCCGGTGCGCAGTGCCCTCCGGAGGAGGACAATCGTGGCATCGAGGAGGCACGCCATGATACGAACGAAGATGGCGGCCGTTGCGGCCGCGATACTCATGGTCGGCGGGGGACTGGCGTTGGCGGCGCCGGCGTCCGCGCAGTGCGTCGGACCGAACGCGGTGGTCTTCGGCCACGGCGGCGGCCGCTGCGATCACCCGCCCGGACCGGACGGCAGTTTCGTCCGCTGCGACACGGTGTACGTGTTCGGCATCGGCGGCACCAACTGCTACCAGGTGCCGCCCGGCACACCGTAATCCGGACAACCCGTGGCCGGGCCGGGGTAGTCTCGCGACATGGAAATACTACGGTCTGTAGTTGTTTTGCTGCACCTCGTCGGTTTCGCCGTGCTGTTCGGGGCATGGGCCACCGAGGCCGTCGCCCGCCGATTCCAGAACACCCGCGTGATGGACTACGGCCTGCTGCTGTCGCTGCTCACCGGATTGGCCCTCGCGGCGCCGTGGCCGGCCGACGTCACGTTGAACTACCCGAAGATCGGCATCAAGCTGGTCATCCTGATCGTCATCGGCGGGCTGCTCGGCATGGGGTCCGCGCGCCAGAAGCGCACCGGGGAACCCGTGCCGCGACCGATGTTCGTCGCCGTCGGGGTGCTCACCTTCACCGCAGCGGCGCTGGCCGTGGTGTGGTGAGCGCGGCTCAGTTCCCGTCCAGTCCCATCAGCGCCGTGACGCCGTGGTCGCGGCCGGCGGTGTAGCCGCCGTCCACCGCGATCGCCTGACCGCTGACGAACGCGGCGTCGGACGAGACCAGGAACGCCGCCACCGCGGCCACCTCCTCGGGACGCCCGAACCGACGCAACTTGTGCTCCCGACGTAGTTCGTCGCGGACGTCGCCCATCCCCTCGATGCCCAGGGTCGTTTCGAACAGCGGCGTCTCGATGAACCCGGGACAGATCGCATTGACCCGTATCCCACTGGGCCCGTAGTCGATCGCGGCGTTCTTGCTGAGCAGAACCACCCCGCCCTTCGATGCGTTGTAGGCGCTGCCGCCCGCGGTGCCTTCCAGCCCCTCGATGCTGGACAGCGTGACGATCGAGCCGCGCTCACCGTCGACGCGATCCTGACCCAGCATCTGGTTCAGCGCGGCGCGCACCACCACGAAGGTCGCGGTCAGGTTCACCTCGAGGACGCGGCGCCACTCCTCGTCGGGCAGCAGGTGCACCGGTCCTCCGCCGGCGACCCCGGCGGCGTGCACCACCCCGTCGAGCCGGCCGGCCCCGTCGACGACGGCAGCCACGGCACTGCCGACCTCGCCGGCGTCGCACACATCGCCGACAGTGCAGGAGAAACCGGAGGTATCCGATGCGGCGACGTCGATCCCGACCACGTGCGCACCCTCGGCGACCAACCGTTGAGCTGACGCCCGGCCGATGCCCGATGCGGCGCCCGTCACCAGAACACCCTTGCCCGCAAGCCCATTCACCGGCCCAGTATGGCCCGGCCGGCGGCGACCACACCTACGATCGCAGGAATGACCCGCGCGCAGAGGCAGTTCCGGACCGAAGGCCACGGCGGGGTCGGCATCGTCGCCGACACCGTGGGCGACCCCGACGCCGCGGCCGTGGTCTTCCTGCACGGTGGCGGGCAGACCAGACGGTCCTGGGCGAAAGCCGCGACCGCGGTGGCACGACGCGGATGGCAGGCCGTCACCGTCGACCTGCGAGGACACGGTGAATCGGACTGGTCCCCGGACGGCGACTACCGCGTCACGAGTTTCGCCGCCGACATCGGGGAGGTCCTGCGCACGCTACCGCCCCGGCCGGTCCTGGTCGGTGCCTCGCTGGGCGGCATCACCTCGATGCTGCTGGCCGGTGAGCTGCGCCGCGGCGTGGCCTCCGCGGTGGTCCTGGTCGACATCGTGCCCGACATGAATCCGGCCGGGGCCGACCGCATCCACGCGTTCATGGCCGACCGGATGGCCGAGGGCTTCGGCTCGCTCGACGAGGTCGCCGACATGATTGCCGAATTCAACCCGCACAGGCCTCGGCCCAGCGACCTCGACGGTCTGCGAAACAACCTGCGCCGCAGGGGTGACCGGTGGTACTGGCACTGGGACCCACAGTTCCTCGACGGTACCGCCACACATGCGCCGCTCGAGGTGACCGATGTCGAGCGTCTTCATCGCGCGATCGAGGCCATCCTCGCCGACGGCGTGCCCATGCTGCTGGTGCGCGGACAGGTCAGCGACCTGGTCAGCCGCGACCGCGCCGCAGCGTTCCTGCAGCGGTTTCCGCAGGTCGAATTCGCCGATGTGGAAGGCGCCGGCCACATGGTGGCCGGCGACCGCAACGACCTGTTCGCCGACGCGGTGCTGGGATTCCTCGCCAGACACCACCCCGGGAATTCCTGACCATCCATCCGCCCCGCTCTGTATGGTGTGGCCCATGCCACAGGTCAGCGGCGCGCTGCACGAGTCCGACCTCGCACGCCTGACGGGCCTGCCTTTCCCCGACGCCGACGACGCCACCCTGCGCCGCGCCGTCGACGAGGCCAGCGTGCCGGCCCTGCTGATGTCGATGGTCCACATGACCGGAGACATGAGCCTGCTCGACGAACTTCCCCGACCGGTCATGCTCATCGCGATGGACCTGCAGGGCGCGATGAGCGAACCCGACAAGGCCGCGGTGCGCGACCGCGCTTTCGAGATCGCCCTGGACTACCGTGACCGCGGTTGTCCACCACCGTTTCTGCCCGACGAGACGCAGTTGCGCGCCATGCTCGACGTGGTCACCGCCGGTGCGGTCACCGACGAATTCGTCGACTACATCGCCGCCGATCTCCGGTTCACCGACACCGACCACACGGGTCCGGTGCTCAGATCGACCTCCGAGCAACGAGCCAACTTCCCGGTGCTCGTCATCGGCTGCGGTGAGGCAGGACTGCTCGCCGGGATCAAACTCAAGGCGGCCGGCATCCCGTTCCAGATCATCGAGAAACAACCGAGCGTCGGCGGAACCTGGCTGGCCAACCGCTATCCCGGCTGCCGCGTCGACATCGCCAGCCAGTACTACACCTACTCCTTCGAGCCGACCGACCACTGGGAGCACCATTACGCCACCCAGCCGGAGATCCTGCGCTACCTCAACGACGTGATGGACCGCCATGACATCGCGTCCCACGTTCGCTTCTCCACCGAGGTGCTGGCCGCGCACTGGGACAACAGGACTGCGACGTGGCGGATCCAGATCCGCTCGGCCGACGGCGCCACCGAAACCCTCACCGCGCGCGGGCTGATCTGTGCCGTCGGCCAGTTCAGTAATCCCGTCATTCCCGACATCCCGGGTGCCGACACGTTCGCCGGTCCGGCGTTCCACACCGCCGATTGGGACGATACCGTCGATCTGACCGGCAAGCGGGTCGCCGTGATCGGCGCGGGCGCCAGTGGATTCCAGCTCGTTCCGGCGATCGCCGGCCGCGCAGCCCACGTCGACGTCTATCAACGTACGCCGCAGTGGATGGCGCCCAACGTGCACTACCACGAAGCGGTGGGCGAGGGCGCCCGGTGGGCCACCCGGCATCTGCCGTACTACGCCCGATGGTTGCGGTTCGTGTCGTGGTGGCCGATCGCCGACGCGCTCGACGAGCAGATCACCATCGACCCGTCGTGGGACAACGGTGGCCTGTCGGTCAGCGCGGGTAACCAGATGATCCGCGATGTCTTCGAGGCGTGGATGCGGGGGTTCACCGACGACGAAGAGCTACTCGCGAAGGTCACCCCGAAGTACCCCCCGATGGGCAAGCGCACGCTGCAGGACGACGGCACCTGGCTGAAAACCCTGCAGCGCGACGACGTCGAGCTGATCACCGACGGCGTCGCCGAGATCACGGCCTCCGGAGTGACCGACGGCCGGGGTGTGCACCGGAGCGCCGATGTGTTGGTGTGGGCCACCGGATTCGACGTCAACCACCAGCTCGGCCCGATCGATATCCGCGGCGCCGACGGGGCCGGTCTCAACGACGTCTGGAAGGACTCGGCGTTCGCGTACCTCGGCGTCACCGTCGCCGGTTTCCCAAACTTCTACTGCATGTTCGGCCCCGGCACCAACGCGGTCAACGGCGCCAGCATCATCTACAACTCCGAGTGCCAGATGCGTTACATCCTCGGGTGTATCGACATGCTGCTCACCCACGGCGCCGACGCCGCGATGCCGCGGGGCCAGGTGTGCGCCGACTACCACCGGCGCAGTCAGGAGCGCTTGCAGACCATGGTGTACGCCCACCCGGCGGTCACCAGCAGCTATTACAAGAACTCCGCCGGCGAACTGCCCACGCTGTTCGCGTGGCGCATCGTCGACTATTGGAAGTGGACCCACAATCCCGACCCTGCTGACTACGAGCTGACTACCGAAGGCGCACAGGGGGTTTCATGACAGGCCGGTTGTCGGGGAAGGTGGCCCTGGTCAGCGGGGCGGCCCGCGGAATGGGTGCCTCGCATGCGCGGGCCCTCGCCGGTCACGGTGCCCGGGTCGTGTGCGGGGACATCCTCGACGCCGAAGGGCAGCGGATCGTCGACGAACTCGGGGAGTCCGCGCGCTACGTCCACCTCGACGTCACCCGCACCGAGGACTGGGCCGCGGCGGTCGACGTCGCGGTCACCGAATTCGGCGGTCTCGACATCCTGGTCAACAACGCCGGCATTCTCAGCATCGGCACGGTCGAGGACTACGAGCTCAGTGAATGGCACCGCATCCTCGACATCAACCTGACCGGCGTGTTCCTCGGGATCCGCGCGGTCACACCGGTCATGAAGACCGGCGGCGGCGGGTCCATCATCAACATCTCGTCGATCGAGGGCATGGCCGGCACCATTGCTTGCCACGGATACACCGCCACCAAGTGGGCGGTGCGCGGCCTGACCAAATCGACGGCACTGGAGTTGGGGCCCTTCGGGATTCGGGTCAACTCCATCCATCCGGGACTGATCAAGACCCCGATGGCCGACTGGGTGCCCGAGGACATCTTCAACACCGCACTGGGCCGCATCGGCCGGCCCGAGGACGTCAGCAACCTGGTGGTGTATCTGGCCGGTGACGAGTCCGCCTACTCGACCGGGTCGGAGTTCGTCGTCGACGGTGGCACTCTCGCGCATTTGGCCCACAAGGACTTCTCGGCCGTCGACGTGGACCGGCAACCCGACTGGATCACCTGAGCTCGCCGCGCATGCGGTCCATCGTGCGGCCGAGTTCGGCGCGTGAGCTGATGCCCAGCTTGCGGTAGACCTTCGTCAGATGGTGCTCCACGGTCTTGGTGGTGATGAACATCGCTGCGGCGATGTCCTTGTTGGTGGACCCCGCGGCGGCCAGCTCGGCCACCCGTTGCTCGGTTTCGGACAGCACTGCGTCGGACATCGGCGTCGCCGAGCGCGACAGCTCGGCCTGCGCGCGCTGCGCCCACAGTGGGGTACCCAACTGCTCGAAGGTCCGCAGCGCTTCGGTCAACGTCGTTGCCGCAGCGCTCTTCCGGCGTAACCTGCGCTGCACCTGGCCCAGTACCAGTTGGGTGCGGGCCCTTTCGAACGGCATCGGTAGCGACTCGTGCTCGGCCAGCGCCCGCCGCAGCGACTGCTCGGCGGCGCCGACCTCGCCGCGGGCGGCCAACACCAACGCCCGGCAGCGGGCACCGACCGCCGTCATCCACGTCCGTCCGTGGCGTTCACCATTGGCTTCCAGTGCTGCGGTCAGGAGTTCGGCGTCCTCGATCCGGCCGACACCGACCATCGCCTCGATGACATCGGGCAGGTGCCACGACAGCATCAATTCGGTGACCGCGAGGTCCGGGGGGTCGAGGAACGACGGGTCCAGCGCGTCGAGGGCCGCACGATGATCGCCGAGCGACTCCTCCAGAAAACACAGGGTCATCCCCGGCCAGTCGCCCAGGGTCGTACCCCGCCGGCTCGCGGCCGCCAGGACCCAGCGCGCATCCGCACGGGCCTGCTCCACCCGTCCGGCGAAGGCCGCCACCGCGGCGCGCACCGTCATCGGCAGGATCAGCACCTCGTCGCCACCCAATTGTTCGGCACGCTCAACCGCTTCGGCGGCCTCCGCCTCGGCGTGCGCGACCTCGCCGCGCCAGATGTGGTTGATGGCAAGGAATCCGGCGATGGTCATCATGTCGCTCTCGGCGCCCCGCTCCTGGGCGACCTTGCGCAGCGCAACGAGCTGGCGGTGCGCCTCGTCCAGCCGGCCGGTACCGGAGAGGGCCAGCGCATTGACCAGCGGCGCGCGGAAGATGATGGGCAGGTCCATGGCGCTGTCGTAGAGTGCGAGCGCACGGTCCAGCGCCGCCTCGTCCAATCCGTGGCCGCACTGGAAGTTCAGCTGCACCGACCACGACAACGCGGCGCTCGTGATCCCCGGCACCCCCAGTTCCTCGGCGAGTTTGACTCCGTCGCGGATGTGTCGGCGCGCCTCGTCGGATTCGCCGATGCTGTTGAGCGCGAACGACAGTCGCAGCAGCACCTGAATGAGTACCGGGTGGTTGCCGGCAGCGTCGTCGAGCGCGCCGCGCAGCACCTGCACCGCCTCGCGGTGCCTGTTGTCGTACATGTTCACCGTGGCCAGCAGCACCGAGCCCAGCGCCCGCAGGATCGGCGGCTGGTAGTCCTCGACTGCTCCCAACACCTCCCGGGCCCGCGCGGTGTCACCGGCGAGGAAGTGGTTCTCGGCGGATCTCAACCTGCGGACGACGGTGTCACCGCCGAGATTGATCGCCAGATCGAGCAGTTCGGCAGCCGCAGCCGGTGCGCCGCGGGCGCGGGCGGAGTCCCCGGCCTGATCCAGCGCGGTGAAAATCTCGTCGTCGCCCTGGGTCGATGCCAGTGCCAGGTGCCGAGCCCGCAGTTCGGGATGGGGTTCCAGGGCGGCCAGCACCTGGTGGGTGGCGCGCCGCGCGCGTGCCGCCGCGTCACGGTAGATCACCCCGCCGAGAAGCGGGTGGGTGAACCGGATCCGGTTGCCGTCCAGGCTGATGACATCGTGCGCCTCTGCCTGCTCCAGCAGTTCGGCGACCCGCTGCGGCGTCTTCTCGGCAGCGCGCGCGAGCAACTCGACGGTCGCAGCCGGGGCGCACGAGGCAACCAGCAACAGCGTCCGTACGTCGTCGTCGAGGGCTTCGAGGCGGCTGCGGACCATTTCGGCCAGTGTCTCGGGCAGCGGTTGGTCCGGCAGCGTCGTACGGTCACCCATCGTACGGGCCAGCTCGAGAGCGAAAAACGGGTTGCCGCCCGATATCTCGGCGATCCTCAGGATGGCAGGCCGGGGCAGGCTACGGCCCAACCGTGCCGAGATCATCGCGTGCAGTGCGCGCGGGGTCATCGGCTGGACCGCGTATCGGTCCACACCGTCGGGACGGCCCAGCTGCAGCCACTGCCAGACGCTGCCGTTTCCGGGGGTGGCGCGTTCGGTGACCAAGATGCCCGACGGGCCGCGCAGGCGTCGCGCCGAGAACTCGACGACGCCGCGACTGGAGGAGTCCAGCCATTGGGCGTCGTCCACGGCCAGGAGCACCGGAGCGTCTGTGCTGCAGCGTTGGACCAATGTCAGGAACGCCGCCGCGACCACCCGGTGATCGGTCGGCGGGCCGTCCGCGCCGGCGCGCAGCAGCACGCGGTCCAGCGCCAGCCGCTGCAGACCGGGCAGCGCGGCAAGGTGATCGCTGTCCACGTCGGCGACCAGATCGGCCAACGCCGAGAACGCCATCACCGACTCGGCATGCCCCACCCGTGCGGTCAACGTCCGATAGCCCCGCGCCCGGGCCTGTTCGAGCAGGCTCGTCCACAGCGTGGACTTCCCGATGCCCGACGGCCCCTCGATGATCAACCCGCTGGGCTGCGTCGCGACCGAATCGAGGAACGCAGCAAGCGACGCATCGGCGTCTGCGCGGTTGCCGGCAGGAGACACGGCACTCATCATCGCAGCGTGCCGCGACGGGTGCAGGCGAACCGCGTTGTCTGTTACCGCACTGCGACGGGCGTCTCACCGTCGCACCGCGACGACCACCTTCCCCAGCGCGCTCCGCTCCTCCAGCGAAGCGATCGCCTCGGCCGCACGCTCGAGCGGATACACCACCGGTCGGGGCGGGGCGACCTGCCCGCTCGCCAGCAGCGGTGCGAGCTCGTCCCACTGTCGGCGCAGGTAACCCGGATGGGTCATGGTCCACGCGCCCCACCCCACGCCGACGGCATCGACGTTGTTGAGCAGCAGACGGTTGACCTTGATGCTCGGGATGTCCCCGGCGGTGAACCCGACCACCAGCAGCCGCCCGCCCGGCGCCAGGCAGCGCAGCGAGTCGGTGACCCGGTCGCCTCCCACCGGATCCACGACGATATCGACGCCGCGACCCGCGGTGAGTTCCTTTACGGCGTCCTTGAATCCGTCAGCGGCGACCACGTCGGTCGCGCCCGCCGCGCGCGCCACCTCGGCCTTGGCGTCGCTGCTGACCACCGCGATCACGCGGCCCGCGCCCAGGGCCGGCGCCAACCGCAGCGTCGACGTCCCGATTCCGCCGGCAGCCCCGTGCACCAGCAAGGATTCCCCCTCGCTGAGCCGACCGCGGGTCCGCAGCGCGAAATGCATCGTCAGGTCGTTGAACAGCAGCCCGGCGCCGGCTTCGAACGACACCGTGTCGGGCAGCGCGAACACCCGTTCCGGTTGCAGCGCAACCACTTCGGCCATCGCGCCGCACAGCATCGTCAACCCGACCACCCGGTCACCGGGGGCCAAGCCCGATCCCTCGGGGGCGCTGCGCACCACACCGGCGACCTCCGCGCCCGGCGTGTACGGCATCTCGGGCTTGTACTGGTAGAGCCCGCGCGACTGCAGAGCATCGGGGAACGCCACGCCCGCGGCGTGGACGTCGACGAGGACCATACCGTCGTTGGCGGACGGTTCGTCGACCTCGACGAGCTGCGCGGCCTGCGGGCCGTCGAGACTGGCGATCTGGATCGCGCGCATCAAAACCTCCTGGATGTCGTCGCCTCATTCAACCCGACGCCGTCGGGGCCTCCTCCCCGGTCCTCGGCGGTACAGTCGGATACCCGGCAACGGTGCCGAACAGCAGGAGTGACCATGGCAGAGCGGACCAGCATCCGACCCCGACGACGCACGTTCGAGCCCGCGTCGTCGCTACCCGACGGACGGATCATGGAGGTGCGGTCCCGCGACGGGGTACGGCTGCACACCGAGGTGTTCGGCCCCGCCGACGGCTACCCGATCGTGCTGGCCCACGGCATCACCTGCGCGCTGCGGGTCTGGGCGCACCAGATCACCGACCTGTCGCAGCACTACCGCGTCATCGCCTACGACCACCGCGGCCACGGACGCAGCGGGGTGCCGCCGCGCCGCGGCGGGTACACCATCGACCACCTCGCGGCCGACCTCGACGCGGTGCTCGAGGCCACGTTGGCACCCGACGAGCGTGCGGTGATCGCCGGCCATTCCATGGGCGGTATCGCGATCACGACGTGGTCGGCCCGGTTCCCCGACAGTGTGTCGCGGCGCGCCGACGCGGTGGCCCTGATCAACACCACCACCGGCGACCTGTTGCAGAACGTGAAGTTCCTGCCCGTCCCGCCCGGTCTGGCGCCTGCGCGGGTGCGCAGCGCAGCGAGCGTCATCCGTACGTTCGGCGGCGCGCCGCTGGGGCGGGTGGTCCACCCGTCCGGACGTCGGCTGGTCTTGATGATGGCCGTCGGTCGCGGCGCCGACCCCGCCATCGGGCAGTTCGTCTTCGACCTGTTCAGCGCGACCCCGCCGGCCGGGCGCGGGGGATGGGCCACCGCGCTGGTCAACGACCTCGGACCCGAGCATGTGGACCTGACCCACCTGACCGTGCCGACGCTGGTGATCGGCAGCCACGGTGACCGGATCACGCCCATGGTGTCGGCACGCCGGATCGCCACCACGGCCCCGAATCTCGCGAAGTTCGTCGAGCTGCCGGGCGGACACTGCGCGATTCTGGAACGTCCCGCGGAGGTCAACGCCCACCTGCGCTCGCTCGTCGAATCGGTGGCTCAGCCGCGCCGCGCCAGTTCCTGATCGACGTCGGCGGCCGCTCGCCGGCCCGAGCGCACGGCGCCGTCGAGGAAACCGGTCCACACCTCGGCGGTCTCGGTGCCGGCCCAGTGGATGCCGTTGACCGGGGCGCACAACCAGGGTCCGTGCTGCGTCCAGGCGCCCGGCGGCACCGCAGCCGTCGGCCCGCCGGGAGCGAAATCCTCGGTGCCCCAACAGTGGTCGAGGTAGTCGATCGGGCGGAGAGCGGCCTCGCCGTAGAGTTCGGCGAAGCCCGCCAAGGCGACCTCGCGGCGACGGTCGCTCGGCAGCGGGTCGAAAGTCCGGGCATCGGTGAACCCCAGCAACACACCCGGGCCGTCGTCGCCCGGGCTGACGTCGAAGGTGATGAACACCGGCCCCTCGTCCGACAGCGCCTCGCCGGAGAATCCGTCGCGGCGCCAGAACGGGGTGTCGTAGGCGGCATAGGCCTTGCTCAGTCGGCCCTGGGGCCAGTTGCGGACCAACTCGTCGTAGCCGGCGGGCAGCGGCGGATCGAACTCGATGTGCGCGCGGTGCGCAGGCGGGACGGCAACCACCACGGCATCGGCGGGGAAGGTCTCGGTGTCGGTCGCCACCGTCACGCTGTGATCGGTGCCGGTGGTGATCCGCCGCACCGGTGCGCCCAGCCGTACCCGGTCGCCCAGTTGCTCGGCCATCCGCAGCGCGATCTGCTGCGTGCCGGCGGGGAAGCGGTCCTGTTGGGCGCCTCCCTCCACGTCGAGCATGCGGCCCAGCCCACCGGCGGCCTTGACGTAGCGCACGGCGTGCAGCAGCGAGACCTCCTCGGGCTCGGCGCCCCAGGTCACCCGCGACATGATCGCCATCAGGTCACGCGCCGATGCGCCCGCGTACACCGATTTCAGCCAGCGGTCCAGCGAGATGTCGTCGAGCTGTGCGGCGCCCGGTGATGTCCACGGCCGGCTGACCGAGACCTTGCGGCAGATACGTTCGAAGCGCCACTGGATGCGGGACACGTCGAGTAGCTCCAAGACCGACAGCCGCGGCACGGTGCTGCGGTACCGCCGGACCCGGCCGCGCCACCGGATCAGGTTGCGGCCCTGCCCGTACGTCGGCACCCGCTCACAGCCGAGCTCGTCGGCCAGCTCCAGGACCGCGTCCTGGGTCGGGCCGACGAAGGTGGCCCCCAGGTCGACCGGCACGCCCGCCAACTCCACGGTGTACGAGCGGCCACCCACCCGGTCGCGCCCCTCGAGGACCACCACGTCATGCCCCAGCCGGGTCAACTCCCGCGCTGCCGTCAGCCCCGCGAACCCCGCCCCCACGACAACCACGCCGCCCATGACGCCCATCCTCGCGGATTCTGCGTGCTCGCGGGACGCGTAGCGACGTTTTCCAACCCGAGACCGCACTAGTGTGACCCGTTGTGCAGGTGATGACGGCGTTGTTCGGCCCCACGGACGCGATCGAACGGGCGCAGGCGCTGCGCGAGGCCGGCGCCGCGGGCGTGTTCACCTTCGAGGGCCCGCACGACGTGTTCGCGCCGCTGACCCTGGCCGCCACGGTCGGCGGTCTGGACCTGATGACCAACGTGGCAATCGCGTTCCCGCGCAACCCGATTCATCTGGCACATCAGGCCGTCGACCATCAGCTGCTCTCCGGCGGCCGGTTCACGCTGGGGCTGGGCACCCAGATCCGCACCCAGATCGAGAAGCGCTTCGGCGCCGAGTTCGACCGGCCGGTGGCACGGATGGCCGAACTGGTCAGGGCCCTGAAGGCGATCTTCGCCGCGTGGACGACGGGGGAGCGGCTGGACTTTCGCGGCGAGTTCTACACCCACACGCTGATGACCCCCATGTTCGTGCCGCGCGCGGAGTTCACCCCGCCGCCGATCTACGTCGGGGCGCTGGGGCCACGGTTGACCCGCATGACCGCCGAAGTGGCCGACGGACTGCTGGTCATGCCGTTCGGCTCCAAACGCTTCCTGCACGAGGTGACCATGCCGCAGGTCGCGGCGGGCCTCGCGGCGTCCGGGCGCAGCCGGGAGGATCTGGCGGTCGTGCCCGAGATCATCGTGTCGGTCGCCGAGCAGGACCCGACCCACACCGCGGCGCGCCGACTGCTGGCCTTCTACGGGTCCACCCCGGCCTACCGCCCGGTGCTCGACGTGCACGGATGGGGTGAACTCCAACCTGAGCTCAACGCCCTGTCCAAGCAAGGCCGCTGGCAGGAGATGGGTCAGCTGATCACCGACGAGGCGCTGCACACCATCGCTGCGTGCGGCTCCCCGGCCGACATCGCCGCACACATCCGCGACCGGGTCGCCGGGGTTGCCGACACCGTGTGCCTCTACCAGCCAGGACCCATCCCGCTGAACTCATTGAGCGAGATCGTCGACGCGGTGGGGCGCTGACACATATCGTGGTACGTACGCGGACCAAAGGAGGTTGCGGGTGCGCCAGCATCATCATGAATTCAACGAACGCCCGGACGCCGACGTGCTCATCATCGGAGCCGGAATCTCCGGAATCGGGGCCGCTTACCGGATCGCCGAGCGCAATCCGCAGCTGAGCTACAAGATCCTGGAGCGGCGTTCCCGCATCGGCGGCACCTGGGACCTGCACACATACCCCGGGATCCGATCGGACAGCGACATCCTGACGCTGTCCTACCCCTGGGAGCCGTGGGCCCGCCCGGAGAACGTCGCCGACGGACCCGACATCCGGGACTACCTGGAAACCACCGCGCGCAAGCACGACATCTACCGGCACATCCAGTTCGACACCCGGGTGCTGTCCGCGGACTGGGATTCGGGCACCGACACCTGGGTGGTCACGGTCGAACGCGACGGGCAGACGAGCACCATGCGCGGGCGCTTCCTGTTCTTCGCGACCGGCTACTACGACTACGACAACCCGTACCAGCCGGACCTGCCCGGGCTGGATCGGTTCGACGGGCCGGTCATCCATCCGCAGCACTGGCCCGACGATCTCGACTACACCGGGAAGAACGTCCTGGTCATCGGCAGCGGGGCCACGGCCGTGAGCATGATTCCCGCGCTGGCCCGCGACGCCGGGCATGTGACGATGCTGCAGCGGTCGCCGACCTATCTGCTGTCGGGTCAGCGCGTGAACCCGGTGGTGCAGTTCCTGCGCAAGATCCCGCCGCGCAAACTCGGCTACCGGCTGGCCTGGCTGTACAACCTGCTGTTCATCGTCACGGTGTACGCGGTGGCCCGCACGGCACCCAAGTTGAGTCGGCGCATCATCCGCGCGGTGGCGAAACTGTATCTGCCCAAGGGCTATCCGGTCGACGTGCACTTCAACCCCAGCTACGACCCCTGGGATCAACGTCTGTGCCTGATCCTGTCCGGCGACTTCTACCAAGCCATCGGAGAAGGTCGCGCCGAGGTGGTGACCGATCAGGTCGACCACGTCGACAGCAACGGGGTGGTGCTCAAGTCCGGCCGGCGCATCGACGCCGACGTGCTGGTCACCGCCACCGGTCTGCAGCTGCTGGCGCTCGGCGGTGTGCAGTTGAGCATCGACGGTGAGGAGATCAAGCCGCAGGACCGGTTCGTCTACAAGGAGCACCTGCTCGAGGACGTGCCGAACCTGGCGTGGTGCGTGGGATACATCAACGCGTCCTGGACGTTGCGTGCCGACCTGACCGGGCGTGCGGTGGCAAATCTGCTGGCGCACATGGAATCACACGGCTACACCCACGCCTACCCGCATCTGGGCGACGTCGTGATGGCCGAGAAGCCGGCGTGGGACATCAACGCGGGCTACGTCAAGCGCACACCGCACGCCCTGCCCAAGTCCGGTACACACCGGCCGTGGAATGTGCGGCACAACTACCTGCTCGATGCGCTCGACCACCGGTTCGACCGGATCGGCGACGAGATGGTGTTCGGCCGCGCGAAGGTCCGCGAGGCGCGCACCGCCTGAGCTCGCTCCGCTCGCCGAAATTGCATTCCACGCGCGTAAATTCGCGGTTTGACGCGCGTGGAATGCAATTTCGCGGGGGCTAGGGCGCGACGGTGAGCCAGTCGGCGAAGCCCGACGGATCGTGGCGGCCCAGCGCGCCGTGCTCGAACAGGCCCCAGCCCTCGCGCTCCACCCCGTCGGCTTCCCGGCAGACTGCGCGGCCGACGTGGTCGATCACGCCGAACCCGGCCCGGCCCACGATGGCCGGGTCGGTCATGTCGTAGGTGACCCGCTCGGTGAAGTCGTCGCCCTTCCACATGCCGTGCAGCCAGTCGGGGTCCCCGCCGTATCCGCCGCCGACGTGGATCGGCGTGGCCAGCTTGGACTCGACCTCGAAATGCACGGGGCTGCCGTCGAATGCGGTGGCCTCGATGGTCGCGCCCGTCGGGATGCGGGTGCCCGACCGGTAACGCACGGTGACGCGCGGCCAGCCGAGTTGCTCGATCCGGCCGTCCTTCCAGATGCGGGTGCAGTCGTTGAGCGTGCGGAACCCCGACGGGTCCTCCTGCATGATGATCACCAGACCGAAGTCGTCGAACGCCATCGGTACGTACAGCCACCACATGCCCTCGAACGGCGGGTCGTCGGGGCGCCCGGCGGGCTCTGCCTCACCGACCGGCCGGATACCCCACGAGCGGTCCCGGGTGCCGATCCAGCGGTCCGGGTCGACGGGGATCTCCTCGCCGTCGATGTGCAGCATCCCGGTCCACCTCCCGGCCTGGGCGAAGCGTTGCGCATCGAGGGTGACCCGGTTGCCGCGACGCATCACATGCGGTTGCTCCTGCACCGCGTCGAACAACCCCTCCCACGTGAGATCGGCTGCGATGCCTTCGGTTTCCTCGCACACGATGCGCAGCTTGCGCAGGGGTTCGACGACCTCCACCCGGTAGTTCCCGACGTGCTGGTTGAGACGGTCGGAGTCGATGGCGCCGGACAGGTGCACCGCGGTCTGGGTGTGCCCGGTTCCGCCGAACTTGCCGTCGCGGCGGGCCACCAGCAGGAACGCATCCTTGACCCCGAGGTTGGGGTAGTAGCCGATGCCGGTGACGACGAAGATGTCGCCGCTGCGGTCGTGGGCGTTGAAGTAGGAGCGGTCGTAGAAGTTCCGATCCGAGGACCCGGGCCACGCGATCGGTTGCGGCACCTGGTGTATCGGGTATTCGTCCATCGGTCCGAGCATCAGCTCTCCTCTCCGAGCAGTCGACGCAACAACGAGGCGTGGTAGAACAGCGATTCCACGTCGTCGGGCTTCTCGATCTCGCCGAATCGGACCCGGCGTGCCCCCGTACGCATGAACACGCAACACCAGATCACGCCCGAGTAGACGTAGAACCAGTCCAGTCCGGCCACCTCGACGCCGGTGAGGTCGCGATAGGTGGCCAGCACATCGGCTTCCCGCAGGAAACCGGGCATGCCCTCCAGCCCGGCGAGCCTGGTCAGCTCCTGGAACACCATGTGCGCGAAGCACATCCACGCGAGGTCAAGGTGGCGTGGTCCGAGGGTGGCCATCTCCCAGTCCAGGACCGCCGCGGGAGCGAAATCCTGATAGATCACGTTGCCGATCCGCGCGTCGCCCCAGCAGAGCACAGGTTCGGTGGCGGCGACGTCCTCGGGGAAGTGCGCGTCCAGCCACGCCAGCGCGCGCTCCACCAGCGCGGAACGCCCGATGTCGGACACACTGAACTCATACCAGCGCTTCAGCCACGCGAAGTGGCGGTGCAGTGCGGTCGGGCCCGGCGGGTCGTCGTCCTGTAGGAACCCGAACCTCTGCGTCGCCTCGGGGATGCCGTGCAGGCCGGCCAGCACTTCGATGGTGCTGTTCTGGAGTCGGCGTTGCTGCTCGGGCGTCGCGTCGTAGAGCCAGTTGCCGCCGAAGGTATAGGGCATCACGTCGGGTGGGACGACGCCGTCCACCCGGTCCATCAGGAAGAAGGGCCGGCCCAGGACATCGCCGGTCGGTTCCAGCCAACGCACGCGGGGCACCGGCACCTCTGTGAGCTCGGCGATCAGACGCATGACCTCGTGCTGGTGATCGAGGCGGTAGTGTTCGAATACCGGAACGTCGGCCTGGGCCGGCGCCACCCGTGCGACCCACCTCTGCTCGACGGTCTCGCCGGCTTCCCGCCAGCGTCCGGACAGCAGAATCGTCTCGGAGGACATGCCATTGCTGTCGACACCGCTTTCCACCGTGATTTCCGGTGTGGCGTCGGGCAACTCCGTGGACAACCACTGCGACAACTTTGCCGGCACGTCCGACATGTCGCGGCTGGACCGCTGCAGGCGGGCCACGTCCTCGACTGTTGGTTCACTGCTCACGACGAACCCTTCCCGCCACCAATTACGATACGATCGGTAGCGATATGAAATCAGATGAGCCTGTGGCTGACAAGAGTCCCGGCGCCGGACGACCGCGGGACCCGCGCATCGACGCTGCCATACTGCAGGCGACCGCGGAACTCCTTGTCGAAATCGGCTACAACAACCTGACCATGGCCGCTGTCGCCGAGCGTGCTGGGACCACCAAGACCGCGCTGTACCGCCGGTGGTCCAGCAAGGCCGAACTGGTTCACGAGGCCGCGTTCCCCGCGACACCCTCGGCCATCGAGTCGCCGCCCGGAGACTTCGGCGCTGACCTGCGCGCCATGCTCGAGTTGACCCGGTCGATCTTCATCAGCCCGGTGGTGCGCGCCGCGCTGCCGGGGCTGATCGCGGACATGACCGCCGACGCCGACCTGGCCGGCCGGGTCGCTGCTCGCTTCGGCGGGGTGATCGTCGCTCTACAGGAGCGACTGAACGACGCGATCGAACGCGGGCAGGTGCGTACCGGTGTCGCCCCGGAACGACTCGTGGACTTCATCGGCGGCGCCACGCTGCTCGCGGTGCTGCAGTCGCCGGACGATCTGACCGAAAAGGCCTGGGTGGACGACGTCTCCGAGATCCTCATGCACGGCATCGCGGTGCGCTGACACCTAGTCTCGAGAGATCTGACTCCTGTTGCGTTCGCTCACCGCGTCGAACCGGGTGCCCAGCGTTCCGAGGTCGCGGTCCTGGCGCGACGCGATCTGTTGTTCGGCCTCCAGCGCCGGATCGACGACCGCAGACGCGCCGGTGGTGTAGATCCGTTTCAGGTCGCGCATGGTGTCCCGCGGCACCTCGGCGATCTGTGCGGCGAGGTCGATCGCCCGGGGCAGCAGGTGCTCGTGGGGCACCACCTCGGTGACCAACCCGATGCGCTCGGCGCGGGCCGCGTCGACCACCTCGCCGGTCATCGACAACCGCCGTGCCATCGCGGCTCCCACCACCTGCGGCAGTCGGGCCGTCATGCCGCCGGCGGGCAGGATCCCCACCCGCGCATGGGTGTCGGCGAACACCGCCCGCTCGGAGGCGATCAGGAAATCACAGCCCAGAGCAATTTCCATGCCACCGGTGAACGTCGGGCCGTTGACCGCACCCACCACCGGGGTACGCATCCGGGCCACCGCGGCGATGCAGTCGTGCGAACGGAATTCGGCGAAGTACTCCATGCCGTCACGGGCCGCCTCCTTGAGGTCGACGCCCGCGCAGAACGCCGGATCGCTGCCGGTCAGCACGACGGCATGGACCGAGGGGTCGTCGTCGGCGGTGATCAGCGCCTCGTAGAGCGCGCGGATGAGTTCGCGTCCGAGTGCGTTGCGCGCCGAGGGACGGTTGAGCGTGAGCACCCGCACCGCGTCGAGGTCTGCGGTGAGCACCAATGGTTCAGAGGACATGCGATGTTGGTACCACAGGGCTCACAGGAAGCGGTCCGCCGAGTTCGCCAGATCCAGCAGCGGCTGCGGTAGCGCACCCAGCACGAAGGTGACCGCGGCGGTGATCGCGACGACGGAGCTGGTCGCGATGCCCGGTACCACCACCTGCGGGGCGTCGTCGGGTCGTTCGGTGAAGAACATGAGCACGATGACCCGGACGTAGAAATACGCGGCCGCGGCGCTGGCGAGCACACCGATCACCACCAAAGGGATCGCGCCGCCCTCTCCGGCGGCCTTGAACACCGCGAACTTACTGACGAACCCGCTGGTCAACGGGATACCGGCGAACGCCAGCAGGAACAGGGAGAAGACGATGCCGGTGACGGGGTGGCGGCGGCCCAGTCCGGCCCAGCGGGTCAGCGTCGTATCCTCCTCGCCGGATTCGTCGCGCACCAGGCTGACGATCGCGAACGCGCCGACCGTCGAGAAGCCGTAGGCGAACAGATAGAACAGCGTCGAGGACAGCCCCGCCTCGTTGGCTGCGACGACACCGGTCAGGATGAAACCGCTGTGCGCCACCGCCGAATAGCCCAGCATCCGCTTCACGTCGGTCTGTGTGATCGCGGCGACGGTGCCGATCACCATGGTCAGGATCGCGACGGCCCACAGCACCGGTCGCCACGCATCCTGCAGCGCCGGGAACGCGACGTAGAACAAGCGCAGCAGCGCGCCGAACGCCGCGATCTTGGTCGCGGCCGCCATGAACGCGGTGATCGAGGTCGGAGCCCCCTGGTAGACGTCCGGAATCCACGAATGGAACGGAACCGCACCGACTTTGAACAGGACACCGACCAGCACCAGCGCGATACCCACCAGGGCCAGCGACGTCCTGCCCTGTCCCGCGGCGACGGCGTCGGCGATGTCCGGCAGCCTCAGGGTGCCGGCGTAGCCGTAGAGCAGGGCCACACCGTAGAGGAAGAACGCCGACGAGAACGCGCCCAGCAGAAAGTACTTCAGCGCCGCCTCCTGGGAGAGCAGGCGGCGCCGCCGGGCCAGCCCGCACAGCAGGTACAGCGGCAGCGACAGCACTTCCAGGGCGATGAACATCGACAGCAGGTCGTTGGACGCCGGGAAGATCAACATGCCGCCGGTGGCGAACAACGTCAGCGGGAACACCTCGGTCTGCATCACGCCCGCACGCGTGGCCACCTGCTCGGCGACACTGCCCGCCACCGTGGACGCCTGCGGGGTGAAGCCGTCGAGACCCGTTGATTCCCTCGATGTCCCGCCGGTCGTCGCGATCTGACGCTGGCTGATCAGCAGGACGCCGAGCACACCCACGACCAGGATGGTGGCTTGCAGGAACAACGCCGGGGGGTCCACCGCCAGCGCGCCCATCATCGCGTAGGAGCCACCGGAGCCGGATGTGGCTCGGGCGACCAGGATCACGGCTGCCAGCGCGGCCACCAACGAGACCAGCGCGAGTGTGAGTTGGGTGGCATAGCGCAGCCGCCGCGGGACGAACGCCTCGACGAGCACACCGAGCACCGCCGCGCCGAACACGATCAACATCGGCGAGATCAGGCCGTACTCCACATGAGGGGTCGCGAGGGTCATCGCAGCGGTCCTTCCGCGATCGCGGGCGGCGGATCGGATTGGTCGATCGACGTCAAGGTGTGACCCACCGCCGGATCGATGACATCCAACGCAGGTTTGGGATACACCCCGAGCACCACCAGCAGTGCGATCAACGGTGCCACCACGGCCAGTTCGCGCGGTCGCAGATCACGCAATTCGGAATTGCCGTCGGTCACAGGCCCGGTCATCATCCGTTGATAGGTCCACAGGATGTAGATCGCCGACAGCACCAGCGCGGTCGCGGCGAACACCGCGAGCACCGGGTACCGGGTGAACGTGCCGATCAGCACCAGGAATTCGCTGATGAACGGTGCCAGACCCGGCAACGACAGCGTCGCGAGTCCCGCCACCAGGAAGGTGCCCGCCAGCACCGGGGCGACCTTCTGCACACCGCCGTAGGCGCCGATCAGCCGCGAACCACGCTGGGAGACCAGGAATCCGGCGATCAGGAACAGCGCTGCCGTGGAGATGCCGTGGTTGATCATGTACAGCGTCGAGCCGGTCTGACCCTGCGAGGTCATCACGAAGATGCCCAGGATGATGAAGCCGAAGTGCGAGATCGAGGTGTAGGCGATCAGGCGTATCACGTCGGTCTGGCCGATCGCGACCACCGCGCCGTAGACGATGCCGATGACCGCGAGCGTGATGATCAACGGGCGGAAGTACGCCGAGGAGTCCCCGAACAGCGGCAGGCAGTAGCGGATCATGCCGAAGGTGCCGACCTTGTCCATGATGGCCATCATCAGGACCGCGCTGGCCGGGGTCGCCTCCACCGCGGCGTCGGGCAGCCACCGGTGCAGGGGCCACAGCGGCGCCTTGATCGCGAACGCGATCATGAATCCACCGAAGAGCAGATGCATCACCACCGGGTTGAGCACGAACTCGCCGCCGGTGACCGCGGCGACGATGGCCCGGAAGTCGAACGTGCCCGACTCGAACGCGGGGCTGTTGGCGGTCGCCACGTACAGTCCGATGACCGCCGCCAGCATGATCAGTCCGCCGAACAGGTTGTACAGCAGGAACTTCACGGCCGCTGCGCTGCGCTGGGCGCCGCCGAATCCGCCGATCAGGAAATACATCGGGATCAGCATGGCCTCGAAGAACACGTAGAACAGCAGGATGTCCAGGGCGAACAGCGAGATCAGCACCATCGACTCGACGGCCAGCGTGAGCGCGAAGTAGACGTGCACCGACCGGCCGCCCCAACTCACCCGGTCGCGCACGTCGTTCCAGCCGGCCACGATCAGCAGCGGTACGAGCACCGCGGTCAGCACGACCAGTGCCAGCGCGATGCCGTCCACCCCGAGGATGTATCCGGTGCCGAATGACGGTATCCAGCGGTAGTTCTCGACGAACTGGAATTGCACTCCGCCCGGGTCGAACCGTACGGCCACCACCGCGGTCAGCGCCAGCACCACGAGAGACACCGTCAGGGCCACCCACTTGGCCAGCGTGCGGGCGCCCGGGGGCAACAGCATCACCAGCAGCGCACCGACCATCGGTACCGCCCACAGCACCGTCAACCAGGGGACGTTCACCACAGGTTCACCGCCAGGATCATCGCGGTCAGCAGAGCCGCGCCGGCCAGCATCGTCAACGCGTAGGACCGCGCGAAGCCGGTCTGCAGCCCCCGCAGTTTCCGGGACAGGTGCGCGACAGCGTTCGCCACACCGGTGCCGACGCCGTCGACGGCGTCGTCGTCGATCTCGACCAGCCCTCGGGTCAGTGTGGCGCCCGGAGCCATGAACACCGTTTCGTTGAACGTGTCGCCGTACAGGTCACGGCGTGCGGCCACGGTCAACGGCGCACCCGACGGCGCTTCGACGGGGACGGGCCGTGTCCCGTACATCCGGTAGGCGACGGCGATACCGACCGCGACCACCGACAGCACGATCGCCGTCACCACCCACACCGGCAGCACGTGGTGCACCTCGGCGGCGCCGACCACCGGCGCCAGCCAGTGTTCGAGGGTGCCGCCGACGGCCAGCGCGGCACCCGAGCCCACCGAGCCGATGGCCAGCAGGATCATCGGCACCGTCATCACCGCGGGCGCCTCATGCGGATGGGACGAATCCGCCCAACGCTTTTCGCCGAAGAACGTCATCAGCATCACCCGGGTCATGTAGAACGCCGTGATGCCGGCTCCCAGAATGGTCACCGTGCCCAGCACGACGCCCTTGACACCACCGGCGCCCAGGGCGGCTTCGATGATGCTGTCCTTGGAGAAGAAGCCCGCCAGCGGCGGGATCCCGATGATGGCCAGATACCCGAGGCCGAATGTCACGAAGGTGATCGGCAGTGCGCGCCGCAGCCCGCCGTAGCGGCGCATGTTCACCTCGTCGTCCATCGCGTGCATCACCGAACCCGCACCGAGGAACAGACCGGCTTTGAAGAACCCATGGGTGAGCAGGTGCATGATCGCGACCGCATACCCGATCGGGCCCAGACCGGCGGGGAGCACCATGTACCCGATCTGGCTCATCGTCGAGGCGGCCAAGGCTTTCTTGATGTCGTCCTTGGCGCACCCGATCACGGCGCCGAACAGCAGAGTCACCGCGCCGACCACCACCACCGCGGTCTGGGCGTGCGGGGCGAGGTCGAACACCGGTCCCGAGCGCACGATCAGGTAGACGCCGGCGGTGACCATGGTGGCGGCGTGGATCAGCGCCGACACCGGGGTCGGGCCCTCCATCGCGTCGCCGAGCCAGGACTGCAGCGGCACCTGCGCCGACTTGCCGCAGGCCGCCAGCAGCAACATCAGCCCGATCAGCGTGAGCATGTTCTCACCGATCTGCGGTGCGGCGGCGAACACCTCGGTGAACGACACCGCGCCGACCGCGGCGAACATGGCCATCAACGCGACGGCCAGCCCGACGTCGCCGACCCGGTTGACTACGAACGCCTTCTTGGCGGCCGTGGCCGCCGACGGTTTGTGCGCCCAGAAACCGATCAGCAGATACGACGCCAGACCCACGCCCTCCCAGCCCAGATACAGGCCCAGGTAGTTGTCGGCGAGCACCAGGATCAACATGGCCGCGACGAACAGGTTCAGGTACGCGAAGAACTTCCTGCGGTTCGCATCGTGGCTCATGTACCCGATCGAGTAGATGTGGATCAGCGAGCCCACACCGGTGATCAGCAGCAGGAAGCACATGGACAGCTGGTCGAGTTGTAAGCCGAAATCGATGCGCAACTCGCCGACCGGGATCCAGGTGAACAAGGTCTGCCCGACGCTGCGCTCGGCCACCGGGCGTCCCAGCATGTCGACGAACAACACCGCCGCGCACCCGAACGCCGCCAGCACCGCCGCGGTTCCCAGCAGGTGGCCCCACCGGTCGGTACGGCGTCCGCCGAGCAGCAGGATCAACGCGCCGATCAGCGGCAGTGCGATCGGCAACCACACGGGAAGGGTCATTGCGGCTCAGTGCCTCAACAGATTCGCCGCGTCGACGTTGGCCGAACGCCGGGTCCGGAAGATGGCGACGATGATGGCCAACCCGACCACCACCTCACACGCGGCCACCACCATCGTGAAGAACGCCACCACCTGCCCGTCGAGATGGCCGTGGATGCGGGAGAACGCCACGAACGCCAGATTGCACGCGTTGAGCATCAACTCGACGCACATGAACATCACGATGGCACTGCGCCGCAACAGAACTCCGGCCGCGCCGATCGTGAACAGCAGGGCCGACAGATACAGGTAGTTATCGGGGTTCATCACGCTCCCCGTCGCTGTCGGGGACCGCACGGATCTGCAGGATGGTGCTCACCGACAGTTCCGCCGCCGAACCGTCGGGCAGCCGGGCCGGGATATCGACGGCGTTGTGGCGGGCGTACACCCCCGGGTTGGGCAGTGTGGTGGGGTGAGCGCCCGGGGCGAAACGTTCGACGGCGAGTTCGCGCTGGGTCTTTCGCCGCTCGAAACGCTCCCGGTGGGCCAACACCATCGCCCCGAGCGTGGCGGTGATCAGCAACGCTCCGGTCAGTTCGAACGCCCAGAGGTACTCGGTGAAGATCAACGCGGCCAGGCCTTCGACGTTGCCGCCCGCGTTGGCCTCGGACAATCCGACGGCGCCGCCGACGGACACGCTGCCGATGCCGGCGATCAGCAGGACGCCGAACCCGACGCCGCCGACCACTGCCGCGATGCGCTGCCCGCGAATGGTTTCCACCAGTGACTCCGCGGAGTCGACGCCGATGAGCATCAGCACGAACAGGAACAGCATCATCACCGCGCCGGTGTACACCACCACCTGGACCACGCCGAGAAACGGGGCGTCCTGGGCGATGTAGAGCACTGCCAGCGCAATCATGGTGCCGGCCAACGAGATCGCCGAATACACCGCTTTGGGTGCCGCGACGACGCCGAGCGCGCCGACGACGGACACCACCGCCAGCACCCAGAACAAGATGGCCTCACCCATGTCGGCGCCTTCCGTGCGATGTCACCGGGCTTCCTCGATGACGGGTGTGATGTTGCCCAGGTAGTAGTCCTCGTCGGTGCTGCCCGGCGCCATCGGATGTGGCGGAGCCACCATCCCGGGGGTCAGCGGCGCCAGCAGTTTGTCCTTGCCGTAGATGAGATCGGCGCGGTTGTCGTCGGCCATCTCGTAGTCGTTCGTCATCGTCAGCGCCCGGGTCGGGCAGGCCTCGATGCACAGGCCGCAACCGATGCAGCGCAGGTAGTTGATCTGGTACACACGGCCGTAGCGTTCCCCGGGGGAGTACCGTTCCTCGTCGGTGTTGTCGGCGCCCTCGACGTAGATCGCGTCGGCGGGGCAGGCCCACGCGCACAGTTCGCAGCCGATGCACTTCTCCAGACCGTCGGGATACCGGTTCAGTTGGTGGCGGCCGTGGTAGCGCCGCGCGACCGGGCCGGGTTTCTCCGGATACTCCTCGGTCACCGGCTTCTTGAACATCGAGCCGAACGTGACGCCGAAACCGGCGATCGCGTCGCGGAAATCAGACATCGGCACGCTCCTTCGCGGGCAGGGGTGGCACCGGGTACGGGCTGCGCGGCACGGCCGGGACCGGCGCAGCCGCGGCGGCGGAGCGTCGCCGTCCCCGCACCCGCAGTCCGACGGCGACGAGCACGACGGTGGCCAGCCCGGCGAGACCGACCGCCCAGCGGCCGTCGTCGTCGACGAGCACGCGGATCGTGGCGGCGACCATGAGCCAGACCAGCGAGACGGGGATCAGCAGCTTCCACCCCAGGGCCATGAACTGGTCGTAGCGCAGGCGGGGCAGCGTGGCGCGCAGCCACATGAAGAAGAACAGGAACAGCCAGACCTTGGCGGTGAACCACAGCAGCGGCCACCAGCCGCTGTTGGCCCCGTCGATCATGCTCAGCGGCCACGGCGCCTGCCACCCACCCAGGAACATCGTGGTGGCCAGCGCCGAAACCGTGGTCATGTTGACGTATTCGGCGAGCATGAACATCGCGAACTTCAGCGAGGAGTACTCGGTGTGGAAGCCGCCGACCAGTTCGCCCTCGGCCTCGGGCAGATCGAACGGTGCGCGGTTGGTCTCGCCGACCATGGAGACCAGGTAGACCAGGAACGACGGCAGCAATACCAGGATGAACCAGGTGTCCCGCTGAGCGGCAACGATTCCCGACGTCGACATGGTCGCCGAGAAGATGAACACGGCGACGAACGACAAGCCCATCGCGATCTCGTAGGACAGCACCTGCGCCGTCGAGCGCAGACCGCCCAGCAGGGGGTACACCGAGCCCGAAGACCAACCAGCGAGCACGATCCCGTACACCCCGATCGACGTCACCGCCAGGATGTAGAGCACCGCGACCGGCAGATCGGTCAGCTGCAGCGCGGTCCGGTGCCCGAACACCGAGACCTCACCACCGAGCGGGATGACCGCGAAAGCCATGAACGCCGGGATCACCGCGATGACCGGTGCGGCCAGGTAGATCCACCGGTCCACACCGGCGGGCACCAACCCCTCCTTGAGCGCGAGTTTGACGCCGTCGGCCAGCGACTGCAGCAGGCCACCCGGCCCGACCCGGTTGGGTCCCATCCGCATCTGCATGCGGCCGAGGATCTTGCGCTCGATGAGGATGGCCGCCAGCACCGTCACCACCAGGAACCCGAAGATGCCCACGGCCTTGAGGGCCATCAGCCACAGCGGGTCGTGACCGAACAGAGTGGGGTCGGGGTGGGTCACGCCGGCCCCCCGGTGATCGAGACGACGGACCCGGTCGCAGCACCCAGCGTCGGATACACCGTGCTGCCGGGCGAGTTCAGCGGCAGCCACACGACGCGATCGTCGATGTCGGTCAGGGCGGCGGGCAGGGTGAGCGCACCCCGCTCGGTGCGTACGGTGACCGGATCCCCTTCTGCCACCCCGATTTCGGCGGCGGTCGCCGGTGACAGCCGTGCCACCGGTCGCCGCGCGGTCCCGGCCAGGTGTGGTTCGCCGTCCTGCAGACGTCCCGAGTCCAGCAGCATGCGCCAGCCGGTCAGCACCGCCTGACCGGCGGCCGGGCGCGGCGCAGGGGAGGGCTCGACGTCGGGCGCCTCGGCGCGCGGGCCGGTCCACGGCCCGAGCCCGGCGAGTTCGGCGGCGGCAGCGTGCGGGGTCGGCAGCCCGAGGTCCACCCCGATCTGGTCGGCCAGGATGTTCAACACCCGCGCATCCGGTAACGCGTTGGTGTGCAACGACGGTTCGAACGGTCGGCGCCGACCCTCCCAGTTGAGGAAGCTGCCGGACTTCTCGACCACCGGCGCGACCGGGAACACCACGTCGGCGCGCGCGGTGACGGCACTTTCGCGTACCTCGACGCTGACGACGAACGTCGCTGCGTCGATGGCGTCCAGTGCGGCGGCGGGGTCGGGCAGATCGTCGGGTTCCACGCCGGCGATCAGCAGGGCGCCTCGGGGGCCGGCGGCCGACAGGATCGTGGCGGTGTCGCGACCCTCGGCGGCGGGCAGCGAGTCGACGTGCCACGCCTGGGCGATCTCGCGTCGCGCGGCGGCGTCGGCCACCGGGCGTCCGCCGGGCAACAGATTCGGCAGGGCGCCGGCCTCGACGGCGCCCCGGTCGCCGGCGCGGCGCGGCACCCAGGCCAGGCGGGCGCCGGAGGTCTCGGCGAGCCGCGCCGCCGCCGACAGGGCTCCCGGTGCGGAGGCCAGGCGTTCCCCGACGAGGATCACCGAGCGGGTGCTCAGGTGCTCGATGCCCGCCAGTGTGGCCGCCTCGGCGCCGGGCGGCGTGCGCAGCAGGGTGCCCGACAGTTTGCGCAGCCCGTTGCTGCGCCACGGCGCCACGGCGCTGACCGCCAGCCCGCGCCGGCGCACCGCTTTGCGCAGTCGCAGGAAGACGATCGGGGATTCCTCCTCGGGTTCGAAACCCGCCAGCAACACCGTGTCGGCATTCTCCAGATCGGCGTAGGTCACCGCCATCGGGCGGCCCGCGACGTGCGCACCCAGGAACGCGGTCTCCTCGGCGCTGAGGTCGCGGATCCGGAAGTCGATGTCGTTGGTGTCCAACACGATCCGCGCGAACTTCGCATACGCGTAGGCATCCTCGACGGTGGCCCGACCGCCCACGACCACGCCCGCGTCACCGCGCGCGGCCGCCAGACCCGCAGCGGCGACCGTCAGCGCCTCTGACCACGACGCGGGTCGCAGGCGCGCGCCGTCGCGGATCATCGGGGTGTCGATCCGGTCGCCCACGGTGGGGTAGGTGAACGCCCACCGACCCTTGTCGCAGTTCCACTCCTCGTTGACCGCGGGGTCGTCACCGGCCAACCGGCGCAGTACTTTTCCGCGGCGGTGATCGGTGCGTTGGGCGCAGCCCGAGGCGCAGTGCTCGCACACGCTGGGGCTGGACACCAGGTCGAACGGGCGCGCCCGGAAGCGGTAGGCGGCACCGGTGAGCGCCCCCACCGGGCAGATCTGCACGGTGTTGCCAGAGAAGTACGACTCGAACGGCTCCCCGGGAGCGATGCCGACCTGTTGCTGCGCCCCGCGCTCGAGCAGGTCGATGAACCGGTCCCCGGCGATCTGGTCGGAGAAGCGGGTACAGCGGGCACACATCACGCAACGTTCCCGGTCCAGCAGGACCTGCGAGGAGATGTTGATCGGTTTCGGGAAGGTGCGTTTGACGTCCTCGAAGCGGGTCTCCGGGCGCCCGTGGGCCATCGCCTGGTTCTGCAACGGGCATTCGCCGCCCTTGTCACACACCGGGCAGTCCAGCGGATGGTTGATCAGCAGGAACTCCATGACGCCGTGCTGGGCCTTGTCCGCGACCTCGGAGGTGAGCTGGGTGCGCACCACCATGTCGGGTGCGACGGTGATGGTGCAGGATGCCATCGGTTTGCGCTGCCCCTCGACCTCCACCAGGCACTGTCGGCAGGCCCCTACCGGATCGAGCAGCGGATGGTCGCAGAACCGGGGGATCTGGATGCCGAGCAGTTCGGCGGCGCGGATCACCAACGTGCCCTTCGGCACGCTGATCTGATGGTCGTCGATGGTCAGCGTCACCATCTCCACCGCGGGTGCGTCGTGGCGGTGCTCGGCGAGTGTCATGCGCCCACTCCTTCCGGCGCGGCCAACATCGATGCGTACGGATCGAACGGACAACCCGGGGAAGAGGGGTCCAGGTGGGCCTCGTACTCGGCGCGAAAGTACTTGAGCGAGGACATGATCGGTGTGGCGGCACCGTCGCCGAGCGCACAGAACGACCGGCCGAAGATGTTGTCGGAGATGTCGAGCAGCTTGTCGAGGTCGGCGGCGGTGCCCGCGCCGGTCTCCAGACGTTCGTAGATCTGCGCCAGCCAGTACGTCCCCTCCCGGCAGGGGGTGCACTTGCCGCAGGACTCGTGGGCGTAGAACTGCGTCCACCGCCGCACCGCCCGCACCACGCAGGTGGTTTCGTCGAAGATCTGTAAAGCCTTGGTGCCCAGCATCGAACCGGCCCCGGCAACGCCCTCGTAGTCCAGCGGAATGTCGAGATGCTCGGCGGTCAACAGGGGTGTCGACGATCCGCCCGGCGTCCAGAACTTCAATTCGTGCCCGGCGCGCACGCCGCCGGCGTAGTCGAGCAGTTCCCGCAGTGTGATGCCCAGCGGCGCCTCGTACTGACCGGGGGTGCTGACGTGACCAGACAGCGAATACAGCGTGAAGCCGGGCGATTTCTCCGAACCCATCGACCGGAACCAGTCCACCCCGTTGAGCAGGATCGGCGGCACACTGGCGATCGACTCGACGTTGTTGACCACGGTCGGGCAGGCGTACAGCCCTGCGACCGCGGGGAACGGCGGCCGCAGCCGGGGCTGACCGCGCCGTCCCTCCAGCGAGTCCAGCAGCGCGGTCTCCTCACCGCAGATGTAGGCGCCGGCGCCAGCGTGCACGATGAGCTCCAGATCGAAGCCGGAGCCGTGGATGTCGGTGCCCAGATGCCCCGCGGCGTATGCCTCGGCCACCGCGGCCTGCAGACGCCGCAACACCGGGACGACCTCCCCGCGCAGATAGATGAACGCGTGCTGGGCGCGGATCGCGTACGCCGCGATGATCGCGCCTTCCACCAGGAAGTGCGGGGTGGTCAGCATCAGCGGAATGTCTTTACACGTACCGGGTTCGGACTCGTCGGCGTTGACCACGAGGTAGTGCGGCTTGGCGCCCGCGCCGTCGTCGCCTTGGGGGATGAACGACCACTTCGTGCCGGTCGGGAAACCCGCGCCGCCGCGTCCGCGTAAGCCGGAGTCCTTGACCGTAGTGATGACCTCGTCGGGACTCATGGCCAGCGCGCGGTCGAGCGCCTGATAGCCGCCGTGGCGTTCGTAGGTCTGCAGCGACCACGGCTGGGGTTCGTCCCAGAACCGGCTCAGTACCGGGGTCAGCGGTGTCGTCATGGCGCGTCCGTCGTGTCGGGGTCGGAGTCCGGGGTCGACGGCCGGGCCGGGATGTGCGCAGACGGGCCGGGAGCGGCTTGGTCGCGTACCGCGTCGACCGCCACGGCCTGGTCCTGTCCGGCCGCCGCGGGCGCGGAGTCGGTGGGTTGCGGCGGTGGTGCGGACATGTCGTGCTCGCGGGCGTACCGCAGCCCGGCCAGGGTCGCGGCGCCGACGGGTGCGTCGCCGGTCTCGGGAGTTCCCAGCCCGGCGAGGATCCTCGCGGTCTGGCGGAACGTGCATAGCGACGGGCTGCGTGACGGCTGTGGGTCATCACCGCTGCGGAGTGCGTCGACGAGTTCGCGGGCCGACGACGGTGTCTGGTTGTCGAAGAACTCCCAGTTGACCATCACGACCGGCGCGTAGTCGCAGGCGGCGTTGCACTCGATGTGCTCCAGGGTGATCGCACCGTCGGAAGTGGTCTGGCCCGCGTCGATGTCGAGGTGGTGCTGCAGGTCCTCGAGGATCGCGTCACCGCCCATCACCGCGCACAGCGTGTTCGTGCAGACCCCGACCAGATAGTCGCCGGTGGGGGTGCGCCGGTACATCGAGTAGAACGTCGCGACCGCCGCGACCTCGGCATCGGTGAGATCCAACTGTGCTGCGCAGAAGGCGATTCCGGCGCGGGTCAGGCATCCGTCCTCGGCCTGCACCAGATGCAGCAGCGGCAACAACGCAGACCGCGGATGCGGATAGCGGGCGATGATCGTGGCCGCGTCACCCTGCAGCCGAGCTCGGACCTCGGGGGAGTAGCCGGTCGGGCCGGTGATCGGCGGACCGGGCTCGTCTGGACGCTGACCCAACTCCAGGAAGATGCTCACCGTAGTCGCCTGTTCTTCGCGCAAGCGCTCATCACCTGTCCACCCCGCCCATCACCGGATCGATGGAGGCCACCGCCGCGATCGCATCGGCGACCATGCCGCCTTCGCACATCGCCGCCACCGCTTGCAGATTCGTGAACGACGGATCGCGGTAGTGCACCCGATACGGGCGGGTGCCGCCGTCGGAGACCATGTGCACGCCGAGTTCCCCACGCGGGGACTCCACCGCCACATACACCTGGCCGGCGGGCACCCGGATCCCCTCGGTGACGATCTTGAAGTGGTGGATCAGGCCCTCCATCGAGTGGCCCATGATCTTCGCGATGTGTTGTGGTGAGTTACCCAGCCCGTCGGGACCGACCTCGAGGTCGGCGGGCCAGGCCAGCTTGCGGTCTTCGATCATCACCGGATCACCGACCGACCGCTCCAGACGGGCCACACACTGTTCGACGATCTTGATCGACTCCCGCATCTCCTTGACGCGGATCAGGTATCGCCCGTAGGAGTCGCACCGGTCGTCGGTGACGACGTCGAAATCGTATGTCTGGTAACCGCAGTACGGCTGTGCGCGACGCAGGTCATGCGGTAGTCCGGTGGAGCGTAGGACCGGACCGGTGATCCCGAGCGCCATGCACCCGGTCAGGTCGAGGTATCCGACGTCGCGGGTGCGGGCCTTCCAGATGTAGTTCTCGTTGAGCAGGTCCTCGAGGTCGCGGAGCCGTTCGGGCAGCAGCGACAGCAGCTCGTGCAGCTGTGGCATCGCCTCCTCGGGAAGGTCGACGGCCACGCCGCCGGGCCGGATGTAGGCGTGGTTCATGCGCAGCCCGGTGATCGTCTCGAACACCGAGAGGATCAGCTCGCGCTCCCGGAAACCCAGGAACATCGCGGTCATCGCACCCAACTCCATCCCGCCGGTGGCCAGCGCCACCAGATGGCTGGAGATGCGGTTGAGCTCCATCATCATCACCCGGATCACCGACGCACGCTCGGGGATGTCGTCGGTGACTCCGAGGAGCTGTTCGACTGCCAGGCAGTACACGGTTTCGTTGAAAAACGGTGACAGGTAGTCCATCCGGGTCACGAACGTGACCCCCTGGGTCCAGGTGCGGAACTCCAGGTTCTTCTCGATGCCGGTGTGCAGATAGCCGATGCCGCAGCGTGCCTCGGTGATGGTCTCGCCCTCGATCTCGAGGATCAGGCGCAGCACCCCGTGGGTGGACGGGTGCTGCGGCCCCATGTTGACCACGATGCGTTCCCCGGCGTGCTCGGCTGCGCTCGCTCGCGCGGCGTCGACGACCTGGTCCCAGTCCTGACCGCCGACGACCACCACCCGTTCGGGTGGCTTCTGGGAAGTGGTCATCAGTGGTATGCCCTCCGCTGATCGGGAGGTGGGATCTCGGCGCCGTGGTACTGCACCGGAATACCGCCCAGCGGATAGTCTTTGCGTTGCGGGTGCCCGACCCAGTCGTCGGGCATCTCGATGCGGGTCAGGGCGGGGTGGCCGTCGAAGATCAGGCCGAAGAAGTCGTAGGTCTCGCGTTCGTGCCAGTCGGTGGTGGGATACACGCTGAACAGCGATGGGATGTGCGGGTCGGCGTCGGGGGCGGCCACCTCCAGACAGATCCGGCGGTTGTGGGTGATCGACATCAGCGGATAGACGGCATGCAGCTCCCGACCGGTGTCCTCGGGATAGTGCACACCGCTGACGCCGGAACACAATTCGAAGCGCAGCGCGGGATCGTCGCGCAGCGCCTGGGCCACCGCGACGAGTCGAGCACGTGCGATCTGCAGGGTCATCTGGTCGCGGTGGATGACCACCCGCTCCACCGAGGCGTCGAACTGCTCCTCGCCCAGCGCGTGGACCAGGGCGTCGACGACCTCGTCGAAGTACCCGCCGTAGGGGCGGGGTGAGCTGCCGGGCAGCAACACCGGGCGGACCAGCCGTCCGTAACCGGAAGTGTCACCGGTGCCCTGTGCGCCGAACATGCCGCGGCGCACGGCGATCACCTCGCCGCCGATGTCATCGCCGCCGGCCGTCATGATCGCAACAGGCCTTTGAGCTCGATCGTCGGCGGAATGGCCAGCGCCGCCGCCTCGGCTTCGCGGACCGCTTCGGTTCGGTTCACCCCGAGCGGCATCTGCTGGATCTTGTCGTGGAGTTTGAGGATGGCGTGCAGCAGCATCTCCGGGCGCGGCGGGCAGCCGGGCAGGTAGATGTCCACGGGCACCACATGATCGACGCCCTGCACGATCGCATAGTTGTTGAACATGCCCCCCGAGGATGCGCAGACCCCCATGGCCAGCACCCATTTCGGTTCGGCCATCTGGTCGTAGATCTGTCGGAGGACCGGAGCCATCTTCTGGCTGACGCGGCCGGCGACGATCATCAGGTCGGCCTGTCGCGGCGTGGCCGAGAAGCGTTCCATCCCGAAGCGGGAGATGTCGAACCGTGGTCCGGCGGTCGCCATCATCTCGATGGCGCAGCACGCCAGACCGAAGGTCGCGGGCCACAGCGACCCCTTGCGTACGTAACCGGCAACCTTCTCCACGGTGGACAACAGGATGCCCCCGGGCAACTGTTCTTCTAATCCCACGTCATTCCTCCCCGTCGCCACTCGTAGGCATAGGCGACCGAGACGTTGAACAGGAACAGCGCGACCGCGATCACCCCGAACGCCCCGAGACTGTCGAACGTGACCGCCCACGGATAGAGGAAGACGATCTCGATGTCGAAGATGATGAACAGCATCGCCGTCAGGTAGTACTTGACCGGGAAACGCTGACCGGTGGCCGCGGCCGCCGGACCCGCGGCCGGTTCGATGCCGCATTCGTAGAAGTCGAGTTTGGCGCGGTTGTGACGACGGGGCCCGATCAACAGGGCGATGCCCACCGACCCGACGGCGAAGACCGCAGCGATGGCGCCAAGCACCAGAATCGGCGTGTACAGAGTCATACCGTGCTGCAGCTCCTCGGGCTGATCGATGTGAGCTACCGCACAGCCTAGCCCCGATTGCGGCGCATGCCACACATTTTGATTAGTATCGCTATTCGCGTCGTGAGGCGATCTTGTGCTGCCGTGAAAATCGCAGTGCAGCAGATGTTTTGGGGCTGCGGCCGGTCAGGCGGCGGGGCGCAGCAGCGACACGACGGCCTCGCCGAGCCGGATCGGGTCGATCGGGTGGGGCACCGCGGCTTCCGCCCGGGACCAGCGTGCCAGCCAGGCGTCGTCGGGCCGACCGGTCAGCACCAGCAGCGGCGGGCAGTCCTCGATCTCGTCCTTGAGTTGCTTGGCCAGCCCCAATCCACCCTCGGGTGCGGCTTCACCGTCGAGAATGACCAGGTCGAACCCACCGACGTCCATCTTCTGGATCACCATCGGACCGGTCGCGACGTCGTCGTAGACCAGATCGGGCAGTTCGGGATGAATCCGCCGGCCCAGGGCCAGACGTACCTGTTCGCGGGTGCGGGGGTTGTCGCTGTAGACCAGGATCCGCAACACCGGTGTCGGGTTCCCGGCGGACGTGTCCATAGCCGGATGCTAGCGCTGCGGCAGGGCGCCGTCCCGGGAAACGCGGCCGGTCAGGCCGGCTGATTCAGCAGTGGCGCGATCTCGGCCGGGTCGAAATACTCGTCCACCCGGGTGATCAAGCCGTCCTGCCCGACCTTGACGACGATGCAGACCCGGATGACGACCGCCTCGCCGGTGTGGGCGATGGCGTGCAAGAGGTGCTGCTGGACGAATCCGCCGGAGAAGACCTGTCGATCGAGCACCTCATAGCGCCGCTCGGTGCTGGCATCGATGAACCACTTGATGATCTTGACCGAGCGGGCGTGGTCGTTGTCGCGCCGGTCGCCGGTCTTGCGGACCAGGACTTCGGGGGCGAACAGCGCCTCCACCGTCGCGATGTCACCGCGCTCGATCGCGGCGAACAGAGCGTCACCGATTTCGCCGACGCTCTGGGCATCGATCACCGACATGGGCTTGACCTCAACTCTTGTTCAGGTTGAACAGTGGGCGACATGGATCAGACACCCACCCTTTCCGGTTTCGACGACATGTACAAGCACCAGAGCCCGCCCTGGGTGATCGGCGAGCCACAGCCGGCCGTCGACGAACTCGAGCAGTCCGGTCTGATCGCCGGCCGCGTCCTGGACCTCGGTTGCGGCGCCGGCGAGCACACCATCCTGCTGGCTCGCCGTGGCTATGACGTCCTCGGCGTCGACGGTTCGCCCGAGGCGGTCGAGCAGGCCCGCCGCAACGCCGCCCAGCAGGGTGTCGACGCGCGGTTCGCGGTCGCCGACGCCCTACGCCTCGACGCACCGCCCACCTACGACACGGTTCTCGACAGCGCGTTGTTCCACATCTTCGACGACGCCGACCGCGCCCGCTACATTGCTGCCCTGCGCCGAGTGACGAGCGTCGGCTCGACGGTTCACGTGCTGGCGCTCTCGGACGCCGGCCGGGGTTTCGGCCCCCAGGTCGGCGAAGCGACGCTGCGGGACGCCTTCACGGCCGGTTGGTCCCTCGAGTCGTTGACGACGACGACCTACCGCGGGGTGGTCACCGAGATCCATGCTGACCAGCTCGGACTCGAGTCGGGGACGCGAGTGGACGAACCGGCCTGGCTGGCCCGATTCCGTCGCACCTGACCCGCCGGCCGTCAGCGGCTGTCGTGGTAGCCGGGATGGTCGATCGACAGCCGGTGGCCGACCAGGACCCTCAGGCAGGCGATCACGTCGTCGGTCCGGTCGTCGAGCTGACCGTCCCGGATAGCCGCGGCCAGGGCCCTCTCGTCGGCGAAGCCGAGTCCGCCGAGCGCCGAATCCACCGAATCGGCTGTTCGGTCGAGCAATTCGCGTTCGACGATGCGCAACACGTTGGCCGCGACCCGGGCGTGGAACCCGACCTGGCCCGGTGCCGCGGCGCGGACGTCGTCGTCCAGGAAGTCGGCGACCGCGGCGACGAGTTCTGCGGCGGTGGGTCGGTTCGTCGTCATCGTGGCCCTGCGCCTTCCAGGAGGTCCAACAGATCCCATTCGGTTTCGCTGACCCGGCGTCCGATCGCGGCGAGTTCGACCGAACGGGTCTGACCGGAGAGGTGACGCTCGGCCTGGTATCGGCAGATCACCCCCCATTTCAGCGTCGCGACGGTCAGCCACCACCGGAACGCCGCCCGATCGACGGGCGTCCCGGACGCCTCCTCATAGGCCTGCAGGAACGTCTCGACGCTGCCGAGACCCCCGGCCCCCATCGTCTCGGGCGCACCGAACCGCCACGCCCGGATGCAGAACCACGCGAGATCCTCGTAGATCTCCCCGAGATGGGTCAGCTCCCAGTCCAGTACCGCCGCCAGACCGGACTCGTCGACGATCAGGTTGCCCATCCGGAAATCCCCGTGGATCAACCGCATCGGAGACGGATCCGGACGCTCCCGGTCGAGTTGCCGCAAAGTCCACTCGAATGTCGCTGTCGTGTCGCCTATCTCGTCGAGACGGTCCCGCGAGCCGGAGAGCTCGTCGGTGGCCGTCAACCCGACCCCTTCGGGGTCCGCGCGATGGATCGCCGCCAGCGCCTGCGCGCACTGCGCCAACAACCGGTCGCGCCCGGCGTCGTCGAGGCGCCGGAAGATACGCCGTACGATCGTCTCGCCGGCCACCGCGTCACAGATGAGATACGGATTTCCCAGTGCGGCAGGCGAATTGTCTGCGGTCAGGATGTGGGGTACCGGAGCGCCGGTGGCTGCCGCGCGCTGCTGCACCGCCGCCTCGAGTTCCATGCTGGCGTGCACCTCGTCGCGCTCCCCGGTGCGCAGGATCAATGCCCGGTCGTTCGCCGTGAACGACCACGTTATCCGGCTCGCGCCGCCGGTCAGGCGCTGCAGGTTCGCGACGGTCACGTCCCCGAGGACCGGGCGCAGGACCTTCTCGAGCGCACCGGCGAGTTCCGTGCTCACTTGGGCTGCCGCCCGAACCCGAACAGCCGCTGCGCCACCCGACGAATCTGGATCTCCTCGGCGCCCTCGGTGATCCGGTAGCGACGATGGTGGCGATAGATGTGCTCGAACGGTTCGTGGCGGCTGTAGCCGACTCCGCCGAACACCTGCATGGCGCGGTCGGCGGCTTCACACACCAGGCGGTTGGCGCGGTAGTTGGCCATCGACACCTTGTCCGACACCTCCATGTGGTGGTTGCGATCCAGTTCGGTCGCGGCGTAGCGCACCAACAACCGCACCATCTGTGCTTCGGTCTGCAGCTCCACCAGCGGCCACTGTACGGCCTGATGCGTGGCCAGCGGCTTGCCGAAGACCTTGCGGTCGTTGGCGTAGGCCACCGCCCGATCGATGCAGTACTGCGCAGCCCCGAGACTGCTGGCCGCCTGCCGGATCCGGTTCTCGTGCAGGAAGGTTTGGCCGACCTCGAGTCCGCGGTCGAGCTCGCCGAGGATCGCATCCGACGGCACCCGCACGTTCTCGAGCAGCACCTCGCCGTGGTCGGTGGGCATGTTGAACGTCCACCAGTAGTAGGGCACCGTGAAGCCGGGAGCGTCACAGGGCACCAGAAACGCGGTGATACCGCGCGCCTGGCCCGCCTCGCCCGACGTCCGGGCGAACACCAAATCGTGTGTCGCGCGGTGTACGCCAGTGTTGAAACGCTTGGCGCCGTTGATGACCCACTCGTCGCCGTCCTGCACCGCGGTGGTCTCCAGCCAGGTCGCGTCCGAGCCGTGGTTGGGCTCGGTCAGCCCGAATGCCATCGAGCGCTTCCCGGTGATCAGCGCATCGGTCCACTCGGCCTTCTGTTCCTCGGTGCCGAACCGGTCCATCATGATGACCTGCGGGAAGTTGCCGACGATCGACGACTCGTCCTGCAGGTCGTTGTGCAACCCGAGACCCTTGGCGGCCAGATGCTCACGGATCACCGCCATGTCGAGGTTGCTGCCGTCACGGCCGCCGAATCTCGAGGGCAGACCGTAGCGCAGCCAGCCCGCCGCGTCGGCACGCCGCCGCATCTCGTCGAGCAACTCCTCCCACTCACGCCGCGGAATGCCCCCGTTGTCCCAGTCGGTGCGGACATGCTCACGCCGATGGTCGAAGTACTGGATGTGTTCGCGCTCCAGCGGTTTGATCTCCGCTTCGATGAAGGCGTCCATCTCGGCCAGCAGCGTGGTGAGGTGCTCGGGAAGGGTGAAATCCACGGTGATTCTCCTTGTCCTTTGGGGGTGGCCCTGTGGTCGTATCTCGGTCAGGGTCCGTACAGCGTCTTCTTCCAGATCTGTGACAGGGTCACGATCGCGTCCTCGTCGCCGATTTCGAAATCCAGTCCCGAAGAACCGACGAACACGGTGGTGAAGTTTTCGAACAGCAACGCGATGGCTGCGGCGGTGTGGCGCGGGTCGAGGTCGGTGCCGTAGCCCTGCTGTTGGGCCTGCCGGACCGACGAGGCGACCATGTCGATGCCGAACGTCCGGAACTCCCTCTGCACCGCCGCGAACCGCGGTTGCGTCGCGGCCAATTGCGCCACGGCGATCATGATCCCGATGTTCTGCTTGAACATTGTCCAGTACCCGGTGACGACCGTCGCGAAGAACGCGTCGTCGTCGGGGGATTCCGGCAGTTCGACACGCAACACCGACGGCTCGACCACATCGCGTAGAAACGACTGCGCCAGCGCGGCCAGCAGGTCCTCTTTGTCGGCGAAGTAGCGGTAGAACACCGCCGGCGATTTGCCGGCGGCCGAGGTGATGTCGCTCAGCGTCGTGCCGTGGAACCCGCGCTCGGCGAACAGCTTGCGCGCCGCGGTCTCGATCGCCTGCCGAGTCTGTCGGCCCTTGGCGCTCAACGCCTCGGCAGGTCCAGGAGCCATCGCGCCGCTATCCGAGGTTCCGGTCGCCGGCGCGCAGCAGCGCGCTGGGCAGGTCGTGGCCGACCACCCGCTGGGCCACCCGCGCGGCGGCGATCGCCGCCTCGAGATCGACGTCGACCCCGACGCCGCTGTCGCGCAACAGATACACCAGGTCCTCGGTGGCGATGTTGCCGCTCGCACCCGGCGCGAACGGACAGCCGCCAAGCCCGCCGACCGACGCGTCGAGGCGCGTGACTCCGGCGCTGACCGCGGCGTAGGCGCTGGCCAGCCCGGCCCCGCGGGTGTTGTGGAAGTGTGCGCCCAACGGCAGGTCACCGATCTTCGGTTTCACCAACGCGAAAAGATCGCTGACCCGGCGCGGCGTCGCGGTGCCGATCGTGTCGGCGATCGCCAGCCGGTCCACCCCGGCATCGGTGGCTGCCGCCACGATGTCGAGCACCCGTTGCGGCGCGGTGGGACCGTCGAACGGGCAGTCCCATGCGGTGGCGACGATGACCTCGACGGTGACCCCCCTGTCGTGCGCGATCGCCACGATCTCCGGGATCTGCGCCGTTGCCTCGGCCGAGCTGCGGCCGACGTTCGCGCGGCTGTGCCCGTCGGCGGCCGACACCACGTACTCGATCGAACGCAGTCCCGCGGCGATCGCGCGTTTGGCGCCGTTGGGGCTGGCCACCAAGGCGGAGAACTCGATACCCGGGAAGTTGTGCAGCTCCGCGGCGAGTTCGGCGGCGTCGGCCAGCGCAGGCACCTTCGACGGCGACACGAACGCCGTCGCCTCCATCTCCCGCACGCCGGTGGCCGCGATCGCGGCCAGCAGTTCGAGTTTTGCCGCCAACGGAATCGGCGCCTCGATCTGCAGACCGTCGCGCATCGAGACGTCGCGGATGTCGACATGGGCGGGCAGATCGGTCATGTCACGCCCTCGCTGCGCAACCGGTCCAGCTCGGCGTCGCTGCGACCGAGCAGGTCGCGGTAGATCTCGTCGTTGTGCTGCCCCGGCTGCGACGGACCGGCGCTGCGAATGGTTCCGGGGGTCTCGGAGAGCACCGGAACCACGCCCGGCCCCTTCACGTTTCGCCCGACCCGCTCGTCCCAGTGATCGGCGATCATGCCGCGGGCCTGCAGCTGCGGATCGGTGACCACCTCGGCGACGGTGTTGATGGGCCCACTGATCACCCCCGCATCCGAGAGCGTCGCGATGATGTCGTCCGGTTGCCGCTGCGCGGCCCACTCACCGATGATCTTGTCGAGCTCGTCCTGATTGCGGCCGCGCGCAACGTGATTGACGAAGCGCTCGTCGGTGGCCAACTCCGGCTGTCCCATCGCGGCGCAGAGGCGGCGGAACACCGTGTCCTGGTTGGCCGCGATGACCACCCAGCTGCCGTCGGCGCTGCGGTAGATGTTCGACGGGGCGATGCCCTCCAGCCGGGTGCCCGACGGGCCGCGCACCACACCGCCGACGTCGTAATCGGGGATGGTGGATTCCTGGACAGCCAAACAGGATTCGGTCAGTGCGGCGTCGACGATCTGGCCCTCGCCAGTGACGGTGCGCCGGTACAGGGCCGCCAGGGCGCCCTGGGCGGCGAACATGCCGGCCAGGCTGTCGCCGAGCGACAACGCCAGCCGCGGTGGGGGACCGCCCGGGAAACCGTTCATGTGCCGCAGTCCGCTGGCCGCCTCCGCCACCGATGCGTATCCGGCCTTACGGGCTTCGGGGCCGGTCTGCCCGTATCCGGAGACCCGCACCAGGATGATGCCGCGGTTGCGTTCCCGCAGCGTCTCGTAGCCCAGTCCCCACTTCTCGAGCGTTCCGGGCCGGAAGTTCTCCACGATGATGTCGCTGCGTTCCACGAGATCGAGGAACAGGTCGCGACCCTCGGGCACGCGCAGGTTCAGCGTGATCGCCTTCTTGTTGCGCGCGTGCACCGTCCAGAAGAAGTGGTGGCCGTCGAGCTCGGCCTGACCCCACGTGCGCAGGGGATCCGGCGCGCCGGGCGGCTCGATCTTGACGACGTCGGCGCCCATGTCCCCGAGCAGCCGCCCGGCGAACGGGCCCGAGATCAGCGTGCCGACCTCGATGACCCGGATGCCGTCGAGCGGTCCGGTCGGCCGGGTCACTGGACTCCCGTCAGGTCGTGCCGTTTCAGCCAGTCGGTGACGATGCCGACCGCTTCGCGCAGCTGTTCCCGCTGATCGGGTCCGGCGTAGTAGTGGTTCGCCCCGGTGATCTCGTGCATCTCCTTGTCCGGGTGGCCGATGGCTTCGAAGATCCTGCGCGTGTGGCTCGGTGTGCAGGCGTCGTCGGCCAGGTTACCGATCACCAGCGCGGGCACGGCGATGTCGGGCCCGCATTTCACGGCGTCGCCGTGGGCGTCGTCGTAGCTCCACTGGGACAGCCAGCTGCGCAGCGTGCAGAACCGGGCCAACCCGACGGGGCTCATGTTGACCACCTGCGGATCGCCGAGGTAGCACGTACCGGGCTTGCGTTCGTTGGGGTCGACGGTCGGGTCCAGCCAGCGCGGGTCGGCCATCGTGCCGTGGACGACGAACGCGAACTCGTCATCGGGTCGTCCCGCCGCCTTGAGCTCGGCGAGCTTGTCTTTGACCCACGCGGTGATGCGTCGGTTGCGGGCGATCTGCGCGTCCCGGTAGCGCTCCAGGAACTCGGCGGTGTAGGGCGGCTGGTTCGGGTTGTCCGGGTTGTACAGATCCAGCTCGGGATCCCGCTTGCTCGGATCGGATTCGTCGAGGATCGACGCATCCAGCCACTCGGTCATCGTGCCGTGGCGGCTGATGTGCGCGGCCAGCAACATGATTCCGTCGGCCGGGATCAGCCCGAGCTTGGTCAGGTCCGGCCCGTCCCCGGACGGACTCGAGGTCACGGTCGGGTTCTGGGCCTGCTGCTGGTAGAACGCCGACAGCGAGCCGCCGCCACTCCAGCCGGCCAACACCACCTTGGAGTAGCCCAGCCGGTTCTTGGCGTCCTTGATGCACTCGCCGAGGTCTTCGACCACCTTCTCCATCAGCAGTGCCGAGTCGGTGCCCCGGAATCGGCTGTTGCAGTAGATGACATGGTGGCCGGCGCGGGCCAGCGCGTTGATCATCGGCAGGTACGCGCCGCCGCCGATCGGATGCATGAACACCAGCACGGTGTCGGATTCGACCGTCTTCGGTTTGAGCAGGTAACTCTCCAGCACCACGAGTTCGGCGACTCCGCCGTACACATCGCGGACACCCGAGTTGTTCTGGTAGGCAACGAGATACGGGATGCGGTCGTACTCGTGCTTGACCGGCGCGGCGGCGGTCATGCGTGCTGGCCCAGGTCGTTGGCCAGGATCTCGGCCGACGGGACCAGCCGCCGGCGGGTGTCGACGGCGATGACCTGCCAGTCCACCGACGTGTAGTCGTCGAACTTGCGACGGGCGCGTTCCCTCGCCTTCTCCGGCGCACCGTGGTGAATTCCTTGCGGCGCATGGGAGATCAGACCGGGCGGCATCGGGATGCCGTAGAGGGAGCCGCCGTGGAAGAACGCGATCTCGTCGTAGTCGACGTTGCGGTGATACCACGGGGTGCGCTCGGTGCCGGGCACACCTTCGGCGGGTTTGGGCAGGAAGTTCATGATGTACACGCCGGTGGCCTGCATGAACAGGTGCACCGTGGGCGGCAGGTGGACGCTGTCGGAGGTGACGACGTTGTAGTCGGCGATGTTGAAGGTGAACGCGAAGTTGTCGCCGCGCCACCCTTCGACATCGAGCGGATGGTGTTCGTAGAACAGGGAAGTCGAGCCGACGCCGTCGACGGGAGCGTGGAACAGACGTACCTCGTACTGCCCGTCGCGTTGCGGTCCCTCACCGGTGTTCAGCGGTTGCGGATCGGGGATGACCGCCAGGGTCGGATCGAAGGGGAAGTGACGGCCGAGATAACCGGCCGGCGGCACACGGAATTCGTCGGTGGCCTGGATCATCAGCCACGTCGACTGCTCGTCGGGCACCTGCCGCCACGTGCACGCCTTCGGGATGTACACCCAGTCGCCCTTGCGGTACCGCAGCGGGCCGAACTCGGTCTCCAGGAGCCCGGAGCCCTCGTGCACGAACGAGAGCAGGTCGCCGTCGATGTAGCGCGCGAAGAACGGCATTTCCTCGGCGCGGCGCGACAGCAGCACCTGGCAGTCCTCGTTGGAGAACATCAGGAGGGGACCGCCGTCGGCATCGGTGGCGTCGGATGGTTTCAATTCGCTCGACAGCACGTCCCGCGGACGCAGCGGCCCCACCGCACGGAACGCCGTGGGATCCTCACGGCGGTAGAGGTTCGCGGTGCGTCCGGTGAATCCACCGCGCCCCAGCTCGTCGTCCTTCTGGCCTTCGAGGTCGGCGTGAGCACGCCTGGGCGTCTTGCCTTTTCGTAGGTGAACGAACGACTCCATGCATCCTCCTGATCGACAAAAGTAAAACTGACTTTACTTTTGTGCAGCGGTGCGGTCAATGCCCGCTCGCGCGGCGTCCCCGATCGCGTGCGCCCCGGGCGGGCGACTTCGCCGAGTGTGCGCTGGTGGCGGGATCCGTCGCGATTTTCCGCCATGGATGCACGCTCGGCGAGAGTGCTCGCCATGGATGCACACTCGGTGGGAAGGGGCGCCCTGATCGCACGCTCGGCGACGTGCCGCCGGGCCGAGGCCGGGTCAGTCGTCGAGATCGACCCGGACCGTCAGCAGGTTGGTGCCGAACGTGCGCACGCCGAAGCTGTTGAGCGAGGGCAGGGTGCGCAGGCGTGCCTCGGCATCGTCCTCCGGCAACAGGTGTGCGGTCCCGCGGTGCCACCGACCGTTGATGCGCACGCGGACGGCCGGATTCGCCTTGATGTTGCGGATGTACTGCGAGCGCTCGCCGAACTCGGAGACGAACCAGAACTCGTTGCCGACCCGCTTGCCGCCCAGCGGGGTCTGGCGGGGCAGACCCGACGTGCGGCCGGTGGTCTCGAGAAGGGTCTGGAACGGCATGCGGCCCATCACCTGGTTGCCGAGGTATTTCTGGAAGACCTTGGTGATGCGGTCCCGGACGTTGTCGGCCACCCGGTGCTCCTTTCGACTCACACCATCGCGGTGCGCGGAATCCTGGCGCCGATGCTCAACGCCCCGGCGAGTTCTCGGCTCGTGTCGTAATCGAACACCACATGACCGCAGATCACATCGACATCGCGTTTGATGCGTTGCAGGGGATTGTCCAGGAAGTGCGCGCTCGCGCCGGACGCGCCGAGGAGATCGCTGATCACCGCGCGGGACTCGTGGACGATGTGTGCCGCCGCCAGGCGGGCCCGGCCGCGCTCGGTGCGCGCTATCGGCTCGCCGGCCGTCACGGTCGCCTCGATCTGCCCGACGGTGTCGTCGAGCAGGGCGCGTAACGCGCGTATCCGCACCTGCGCGTCTCCGAGCCGGATCGACGCGGCCGGCTTGTCCTTTTGCATGACGCCCTCGTAGGCCAGGAAGCGCTGCGAGAGGCGCTCGGCGAAGATCTCCGCGGCGCGTTCGGCGCAGCCCAGGGCCGGCATCGCCGCCAGCAGCGCCAGCGCCGGCACCAGCGGCCACCGGTAGGTCGCGGCGTCGTGCAGCTGCGCCCCCGGTGCGGTGCCGTTGTAGATGTCGGCCACCTCGACCAGTCGGTGCGCGGGCACGAACGCGTCCTCGATCACGACGTCGTTGGACCCGGTGGCGCGCATGCCGTCGGTGTGCCAGACGTCCTCGATGCGCGCCTCGCTGATCGGCAGCAGCACGAGCACCGGATAGATGGTGGCCGGGTCGCCGGGTGCGCGTTCGCAGAGTGCGCCGACGAGGATCCAGTTGCCGTGCATCACGCCGGTCGCCCACGACCACCGGCCGGTGACGCGGATGCCCCCGTCGCATGCGACGCCGCGCCCCGTCGGCGCCAGCGGCGCGGGGGCCAGGAATGGCCGGGTGGCGAATGCCTCGGCCTGCGCTTGCTCGCTGAACAACGCCAGCATCCAGTTGTGCAGTGTGTAGAAGCCCAGGGTCCACGCGCTCGAGGCGCAGCCGTGCGCCATGCGGCGGACGGGATCCAGGATCGCCGGGAAGGGCGCCTCGTGACCGCCGAACCGGGTCGGTACCAGAAGGTCGAAGAATCCGGCTGCCTCGGCCTCGGCGAGGGTGCTCGCGGGTAGTTGTCGTAGCCGCTCGGCGGCGTCGGCGCGGTCGGCCAACCGGCCGATGAAGTCGTCGGTGATCGCCGGTGCTGCATGCATGCGGCGGAAATTACCATACCTTTTGGTATGGAATGTGTCCTACGGCCGCTGGAACAGCAGGTCGAGAAACCGGTCGTGGAACGGCGGGAGGCTGCCCTCGGGAGTCTTGGGCGACAGATGGAGAAATCCGATACCGGCCGCGAACGTCGCCTGCGCGCGCATGTCGGCGTCCTCGCCGACGAAGCCCGCATCGATGAACGCCTGCCGTACCGCGGTCAGCACCAACTGGTCGGCGGTGCGCACGCTCTCGGCGACGACGGGATCGATGCGTCCCCACTCGCGCATGGCGCGCTCGAGGTTCCACTGCCGGGCGCCGAGGAGTGCGGTCATCATCGCCGACAGCCGCCGGCGCGGCGGGAGTTCGGCGAGGTCTGCGAAGTGGCTGCGGTCGCGGTCACGCAGTTGTGCCCACGTGGTCACCAGCGCCGCGCGATAGGCGGCCATATCCGCGAAATGCCAATAGAAGCTGCCCTTGGTGACGCCCAGCCGGGCGCACAACCGGTCCAGCTTGAGCGCCTTGATGCCCTCGTCGGCCAAGATCGCATATCCGGCTTGAATCCAATCGTCGGCGGAGCGTTTTCCGGAGCCGGCGGGTACCGCGGTCATTCGCGGAGCGTACTGAAAACAGCGGGTCGCAGGCTTGTCCCGGCCGATTCACGCGGCACTGGGCCCGAGACGCAGGGGTGCCCGAAGCCGCCGACGACGGCGGGCTTATAGTTTGCCTTTTCGCAGGCGGCGGCCTTTTTGGCGGGATCGGACTTTTGCCTGTCGTGGTCGCATGTTTTACTGCAACGGCTACAACTGAAGATCTCTCGGATTTACTTCGCCGCCAATTGGTGGATTCGAAGTGGCGCGACAGCGCGGTGAAATCATCGCCGGGCAGTGCGTCGACGTCCTGAGAATCACAGACAGGCCGCGCATGCGGTTACCGGAAGATGGATGGATTGACGGTATGAGACTTCTTGACAGACTTCGTGGACCATGGGCGCGCCGCCTCGGTGTCGCGGCCATCGCCACGACCCTGCTGCCGGGTTTGGTCGGTGTCGCCGGTCAGTCGGCCACCGCCGGCGCCTTCTCCCGGCCGGGCTTGCCGGTCGAGTACCTGATGGTGCCGTCGGCCGGCATGGGTCGCGACATCAAGGTGCAGTTCCAGAGCGGCGGGCCCAACTCGCCGGCGGTCTACCTGCTCGACGGTTTGCGCGCGCAGGAGGACTTCAACGGCTGGGACATCAACACCCAGGCATTCGAGTGGTACCTGGACTCCGGTCTGTCGATCGTGATGCCCGTCGGCGGCCAGTCGAGCTTCTACTCCGACTGGTACCACCCGGCCCGCAACAAGGGCCCGACGGTCACCTACAAGTGGGAGACCTTCCTGACCCAGGAACTGCCGCAGTACCTGGCCTCGCAGCGTCAGGTCAAGCCGACCGGTAGCGCTGCGGTCGGCCTGTCGATGGCCGGTTCGGCGTCGCTGATCCTGTCGGTGTACCACCCCCAGCAGTTCACCTACGCGAGCTCGATGTCGGGCTTCCTGAACCCGTCCGAGGGCTGGTGGCCCTTCCTGATCAACATCTCGATGGGTGACGCCGGCGGCTTCAAGGCCGACGACATGTGGGGCAAGACCGAGGATCCGAACAGCGCCTGGAAGCGCAACGACCCGATGGTCCAGATCCCGCAGATCGTGGCCAACGGCACCCGCATCTGGATCTACTGCGGTAACGGCCAGCCCAACGAGCTCGGTGGCGGCGACCTGCCGGCGACCTTCCTCGAGGGTCTGACCATCCGCACCAACGAAACCTTCCGCGACAACTACCTCGCGGCCGGTGGCACCAACGGTGTGTTCAACTTCCCGAACAACGGCACCCACAACTGGGCGTACTGGGGTCGGGAGCTGCAGGCCATGAAGCCGGACCTGCAGGCGCACCTGCTCTGAGGCATGTCCTTGTCGGAAACCCCCGGTCGCGCGCGGCCGGGGGTTTCTGCATTCGGCACGGCCTTCGATCGGCGACCGAGGGCGTCTGATCCCGTGCTGGTTACTGTGGCGCTATGACGCAGATCAACGCGATGGTGGCCCATCAGGACGCGGACGGGGACATCGTCCTGCGCCACGAGATGCTCGAGGAGTCGGAACTTCCCGACGGGGACGTGACCATCGGTGTCGAATATTCCGGCGTCAACTACAAGGACGCCCTGGCGGTCACGCCGAAAGCCGGGGTGGCCGCGGCGTACCCGCTGGTGCCGGGGATCGACGTCGTCGGCACGGTGACGGCCAGCTCGGCACCGGACTTCGCGGTCGGTGACACCGTCATCGCCCACGGACAGGACATCGGCACCGGACGGCACGGCGGCTACGCGCAGAGCGCGCGTTATCCGGCCGACTACCTGGTCAAGCTCACCTCGACCAGCGCCGCGGATGCGGCCGCGATCGGCACGGCCGGGTTCACCGCGGCGATGAGCGTCGAGGCGGTGCGCGCACAGATCAGCCCGGACGCCGGCCCCATCCTCGTCACCGGCGCCACCGGCGGGGTCGGCAGCATCAGCGTGGACCTGCTCGCCGGCCTCGGCTACGAGGTGGTGGCATCCACCGGCAAGCGCGACGCACACGATCTGCTGCGTGAACTCGGCGCTACCGAGGTGATCGACCGCATCCCCGGCCCCGACGACAAGCTGCGGCCACTGGGCAAGGCGCACTGGGCTGCCGTGGTGGACTGCGTCGGCGGCAAGACCCTGGCCTATGCGTTGAGCACCATGAAATACGGTGGTGTGGCCGCGATCTCGGGGCTGGCCGGTTCGCCGGATCTCCCCGCCACGGTAATGCCGTTCATCCTGCGTGGGGTGACCCTCGTCGGCATCGACTCGGTGTTGCTGCCGCACGGGCGGCGCCGCGAGATCTGGCAGAAGATCGAATCCGACCTGCGGCCTCGTCATCTGGAGCGCATCACCCGCGATGTGCCCGTGCGTGAAGTCGACCAGGTTCTCAAGACGATCATCGGTGGCGGTGTCACCGGGCGGACCCGCATCGTGGTGCGCGACGGATTCTGATCAGGCCACCGGCGTGATCCGGACCGGCACGCCGTTGACCACCTGGGTGTTGCTCGGGACATCGACGAGCCCAACCGGATTGATCGCATTGACGTTGACACCGGGATGGGTGTTGGCCACCGCGAGCCGGGTGCCGCGAACGCCGTGGCCCCAGCCGTGCGGCAACGACAGCACACCTGGCGACATGTCGTCGGTGAGTTCGGCGACCACGCGCACCGACCCCTCCTCGGTCGACACATCGACCCTCTGACCGTCGGTGATGCCGTGGTCGGCGGCGTCGGCCGGGTGGATCAGGAGCGTGCAGCGATCCCGGCCACGCATCAGGCCCGGCACGTTGTGCATCCAGGAGTTGTTGGAGCGCAGATGGCGTCGACTGGTGAGCACCATCGGCTCGGCCGGTCGCTCCATCCGGGCCAGCAGCCGAGGGATGTCGTCGGTGAACAAAGGGTGGACCAACTCGATCCGGCCGGACGGTGTGGTCACCACCTCGCGCAGCCTGCCGCCTTCGACCTCGCCGAGACGCAGCCCGTCGGGATGACGGCGGACCGTCTCCAGGGTCAACCCGTCAGGCCGGCGACCCAGGTCGTCACCCCACGGTCCGACGCGGATGCCGAGATCGACCAGGCGTTCGGGCCCAACGCCTTTCAGGGCCCCGAACACCTCGGCCGGGTCCCGGCCGGACAGGGGAGTGTCCGCGGCTTGGCAGGCGGTGTGGACGATGCCCTGGGTGTACAAATCGTCGATTGCCGCCACGTCGACGTCGGGCACGGGAGTGCCCACCAGCGCGCCGGCCAGACGTAGCAGGATCTCCCACTCGGAGGGCCGGTCAGGCTGGGGTGCCAGCACCGGCTCGGACCACTTCACACACGAGGCAAGCGAATACATCCAGTATAGGTCGTCGCTGTGCGCTCGCTCCAGCGGTGAGAGCCCGGGCAAGATGACCTGCGCGTGCCGAGTGGTCTCGTTGAGCCAGTTGTCGACCGAGATCATCGCGTCGAGCCCGGCGAGCGCCGACTCCAGACGCCGGGCTCCCGGCGCGGACACCGCTGGGTTGCCCGCCACGGTGATCAACGCCCGGATTTGCCCGTCGCCGGGCGTGGTGATCTCCTCGGCCAGGCAGCTGACGGGGTACTGGCCCAGCACCTCGGGTGTGCCGCGCACGCGGCTACGGAACCGGCCGAACCGCCATCCCGGCGCGTCCTGGTCGGGGGGCTTCATGAACATCGGTGACCACATCACCGGTTTGGGGAACACCGCACCACCCAAGCGGTCCACGGCGCCCAGCGCGACGTTGAGGACGAACACCAACCAGGTGGCAAGGGTGCCGAATTCCTGTGTGCACGCGCCGATCCGGCTGTACAGCACCGGATGTTCGGCGGCCGCGAGGCCGGCGGCCAACCGGCGGATCACCTCGGCCGGGACGCCGGTCGCCGGTGCCACCCGCTCCGGGGAGAACTGTGCCGAGTACGCCACGACGTCATCGAGGCCGTCGACGAGGCCCGCAAGGTGTGGGGGTCGGCGGATCGCGTCGGTCTCGGCCAATGCGTGCAGCAGCGCGAAGAGCAACAGCGCGTCGGTGCCCGGTCGCACGGGCACCCACTCGCAGGCTCGTCGTGCGGTCTCGGTGCGGCGTGGGTCGACCACCGTGACGGTGCCGCCCCGACGTCGGATAGCCGCCAGTTTTCCCATGATGTCGGGCGCGGACAGCATCGATCCTTGGGACGCAGCCGGATTGGCGCCCAGGATCAGCAGATGGTCGGTGCGATCCAGATCGGGGACCGGCGAGTTCCACATGCCGCCGAACAGGAGTGTGCTGACGACATTGAGCGGCCACTGGTCGACGGTGCCGGGGGAGTAGTAGGCGCCCATACCGGCCGCGCCGCCCAATCCGACCAACGCGCCGACGTATGTCGCCAGTGCGAGGTTGTGCGCCACCGGGTTGCCGATGTACACGGTGGCCGCGGCGGCGCCGTGGCGGTCCAGCACCGGACGCAGCACCCGTTCCGTCTCGGCGAAGGCGTCGTCCCAGGACACCTCGTCGTGGCCGCCGGAGCGGTTGCGTACCAGAGGCTTTCGGAGTCGGTCCGGGTCTGCGTGCAGCTGGTGCAGGGACGCACCCTTCGGGCACAGGTGCCCGCGGGACCACACGTCGTCGGGGTTGGCTCGCACGGCGCGGACCGTGCCGTCCTCGACGGTGACCCGCAGACCGCACATCGCCTCACACAGCGGACAGGTGATCCGATGCTCCACCGCCGCACCGTAGCAAGCGGTACGCCCGGATCACTTCAATTCGGCAGAGCTCAGTCCGAGCAGACGACGCGCCACCACGAGCTGCTGGATCTGCTGGGTACCTTCGAAGATGTCGGTGATCTTCGAGTCGCGCGCCCACTTCTCCAGCAGTGTCTCTTCGGAATAGCCGGTCGTTCCGGCCATTTCGACGGCCTTGAGCGTGATGTCACTGGCCACGCGGGCCGCCTTGGCCTTGCCCATCGACGCTTCCTTGGAGTTCGGGATGCGGTTGTCGGCCTGCCATGCCGAGCGGACGGTCAGCAGGTAGCCGGATTCCCACTCGGCCTCCATGCGCAGGAACTCCGCGGCCGCGGCGCTCTGCGCGTGGGCGGGCTTGTCGTAGGAGATCTCGATGCCGGCGTCGATGAGGATCTTGCGCACCTCTTCCAGCGCGGCGCGGGCGACACCCACCGCCATCGCGGCCACGATGGGTCGCGTGTTGTCGAAGGTCTCCATGACCCCGGCGAAGCCCTTCTCCACGTGGATCTCCGGGTCGCCGAGCAGGTTGTCTTTCGGGATGCGCGCGTTGTCGAATCGGATCACCGCGGTGTCGGAAGCCTTGATGCCCAACTTGTGCTCGAGACGCTCGACGATGACGCCCGGGTGCTCGCGCGGGACGATGAACGACTTGATCGCCGCACGACCCTTGGACTTGTCCAGCGTCGCCCACACCACGATGTGGCTGGCGCGGGAGCCGGCGGTCACGAAGATCTTCTCGCCGTTGATGACGTATTCGTCGCCGTCGAGCACCGCCGTGGTGGACACCGCCGCGGAGTCGGATCCGAAACCGGGTTCGGTGATGGCCATCGCGGCCCACACGCCCTTGCCGAGGCGTTCGAGTTGCTCGGGCGTGGCCACCGAGGAGATCGCGGCGTTGCCCAGGCCCTGACGCGGCACCGACAGCAGCAGCGCGATGTCGCCCCACGAGATCTCGAGCGCGTTGAGCAGTGCGGACATGTTGGCGCCGTTGACGTTTGCCTTCTTCTCGTCATCGGTGGCACCGACGAACGCGTCGGTGCCCGCGAACGAGATGGTCTTGGCCTCGGAGATGCCCTCGAAGAGGTCGGCGAGGGTGTCGAGCTCCACCGGGTAGGCGTGCTCTTTGAGGTCGTACTTGCGGGAGATCGGCCGAATCATCTCGGCTGCGCCCTGGTGGCCCTTCTCGATGACCGCCTGCAGCTTCTTCGGCATCTCCAGGTTGATCGCCATGTCAGTCTCTTTTCGCGTGTGCGGGGAAAGTCGGGGGAGTTTCGGGTCGGGGATTCAGTTGAGGAAGAGTCGTGCGAGCTCAGAGCACGACCACGCCCTCGGCCACGCCGATGGCCCGAAGGTCGCGGTACCAGCGTTCGACCGGGTGCTCCTTGGTGTAGCCGTGGCCGCCGAGCAGCTGCACACCGTCCAGCCCGATCTGCATGCCCTTGTCGGTGCCCAGCTTCTTGGCCAGCGCGGCTTCCCGCGCGAACGGTAGGCCCTGTTCGGCGCGGGCCGCGCCGCGCCAGGTGATCAGGCGCAGGCCGTCGAGTTCGATCGCGATGTTGGCGCACATGAACGCCACCGACTGCCGGTGGGCGATCGGCTCGCCGAAGGCGTGCCGTTCCTTGACGTAGGGGATGACGTAGTCGAGCACCGCGTGCGAGGTGCCGACCGCCAGCGCGGCCCAGCCCAGCCGGGACAGCGCGATCGCCTCGGAGTAGTCGGCGTCGGAGGCTTCCTCCTCGCCGAGGCGCGCACTGACCGGGACGACGACATCGTTCAGTTCCACCTTGCCCAGCGCGGCGGCGCGGATCCCCATGCTCGGGTCGGCGGTGACGGTCACACCTTTGGTCGAGGACTCGACGATGAACAGGGAAGGCTTGCCGTTGAGTTGGGCGGCGACGATGAACAACTCGGCGTCGGCGGCCGCCGGCACCAGCGACTTCACGCCGTCGAGCCGGTAACCGCTCGGCGTGCGGACCGCGGTGGTCTTCAGTGCCGTGGGATCGAACAGCGGCTGCGGCTCGGCGATCGCGAGGCAGGCCTGCGGCACGTTCTCGCCGGCGAACTCCTTGAGGTAGGTGGCCTGCTGATCGGCGCTGCCCCAGTGCGTCAACGCCGAGGCCACGCCGCCCGGTGCCAGGATCGGCAGCGCCAGCCCCATGTCGCCGTAGGCGAGCGCCTCGGCGACCAGCGCGTTGGTGACCGTGCTGCGGTGTTCGGCGATCCCGTCGAAATCCTCCGGGATGTTGATGGCCGTGATGCCCAGCTCCGCAGCCTTGGTGATGAGGTCCGGCGGGTAGGCCGCGGCGTCGTCGGCGTCGGCGGCGGCGGGCCGCAGGATCTCCTCGGCGAACTCCTCGACGGTGGCGACGATCATCTTCTGGTCGTCGTCGGGGGTCAGGTCGAACAGGTCCGAGCCGCCGGGCTTGAGGCGGGTGGCGGGTTTGCCGAGGCCCTGGATCTTCTTGAACTGGCGGGTCGAGGCGCCGGCGGCGGAGAACGCCTGCTTGACGCCGTAGCGCAGACCCCGGTTCAGCGGATCGCGCAGGTTGTACTTGTCGAGGAACTCCTGCCCGAGCAGCGGGGTGATCAGGGCCAACCCGATGTCGGTGGCGGAGCGCCGGTGCTTCTGCAGGCCGATGGCGCTCTCGTGGTCAGCTCGCTTGGACGGCAAGGTGTTGGTCATGGTCAGCAGCCTTCGTCGAGGGTCGAGAAGCGTGAGGAAACGCAACTGACTCCAGAGTAAGGTAAGAAAACTGACTGCTGAGTAAGTTGGCGCTGTTTGTTACCGACCTCACAGGCTGGTCAGGGTGCCAGAGCGGCCAGCACCCGGGCGTGCAGCCGCCCGTTGGTGGCCACCGCGCTGCCCCCGTGCGGGCCCGCCACGTCGGCGAGGTCGGTGAACCGTCCACCCGCCTCCCGAACCAGGACGTCCAACGGCGCCAGGTCCCACAACTTCACCTCGGGTTCCACCGCGATGTCCACCGCACCCTCGGCGACCAGACAGTAGGACCAGAAGTCGCCGTAGCCGCGCACCCGCCACACCGCGTCGGTCAATCCGACGAACCGGGACCGCCCGTCCTCCCACCCCGTCGTCAGATCCGAGTACGACAGACTGGCTGCGTCGAGATCGTCGACACCGGACACCGAGATCCTGCGCGTCTGCCCGGCAAACGACGTGAACGCGCCGCGGCCGTCTGCGGCCCACCACCGTCGTCCCAGCGCCGGTGCGCTGACCACGCCGACGACGGGAGTGCCGTCGACGAGCAGCGCGATCAGCGTGGCCCACACTGGAACCCCGCGCACGAAGTTCTTGGTCCCGTCGATGGGGTCGATCACCCACTGGCGACCCGTCAGATCGGTTCGTCCGCCGAATTCCTCACCGAACACCGAGTCGTCCGGGCGCTCGGCGCCCAGGCGGGTGCGCAGCAGCTTCTCGGTGTCCAGGTCGGCGTCGGTGGCCGGTGACATGTCCGGTTTGGTCTCCACGCGCAGATCGAGCGCACCGAAGCGCTGCATGGTCAGCGCGTCGGCTTCCTCGGCCAACGACAGAGCCAGCTCGAGGTCGTCTTCGACTGCGCGCGCAGGAGTTCCCATAGCCCTCGTCCTACCATGACCGAATGGTGGAACTCGCGATCATGCTGCTGATCATCGGCGCCATCGCCGTGCTGGCCGCGCCGTGGATCATGCGCCGGCGCGGCGTGGGCAATGACTGGGTGCCGGGAACACTGCTGGTCACGGGTGTCAGCCCGCGTCCCGACGGCGTCGAGGGCGAGCAGTTCGTCACGATCACCGGGGTGATCAACGGACCGACGGTCAACGAGTACACCGTGTATGCGCGGCTGGCGCTCGACGTGTCGTCCTGGCCCAGCATGGGGCAGCTGTTCCCGGTGATGTACTCGCCGGGCAACCCCGAGAAGTGGGCGTTCGCGCCGCAGGAGCCGCCGGCACAGCCCCCGCAGGAGCCGCTGCCCTGACCCGGACGTCAGTCGTGCCCGACCACGCGCAGCATGTCGGCGACCCGGCTCAGCTTGACCCGCGGCCGGCCTGAACCCTGCCCGGCGTTGCGCTCGTAGTCGTCGATCAGCTTCCACTGGTCGTTGGTGACGAGCTTGGGTTGGCGCTGCGCCAGCCAGCTGTGCAGGGCCTCGTCATGGTCGGCGGGGAAGTCGGACAACGTCGCGCTCTGCAGGTCATGCAGCAGCGTGTCGACAGTGTCCTGCGAGTCCTTCTTGTTGCTGCCGATCACGCCGGTGGGTCCGCGCTTGATCCAGCCGACGACGTATTCGTTGCGCGACCCGTCCACCTTGCCCTCGACGTGCGGAATGGTGCCGGAGCGCTCGTCGAACGGCAGACCCGGCGTGGGCAGCCCGCGGTATCCGACTGCCCGGACCACCAGCTGCGCGGGCACTTCCTCGCGTTCACCGGTGTCCTCCGCGGCGACCCGCCCGTCGGCGCCGGTGACCAATCGGTTGCGCCCCAACACGATCGACTCGACCCGCTTGTCCCCGCGGATCTCGATCGGCGAGGTGCAGAAGCGGAACACGATGCGTCGCTTGGCATTGGCCGGGGTGGTCTCGGCGTAGCCGCGCAACACCTTGATGTTGTTGCGCACGGTCTTGCCCGCCGCCTCAAGATCCTCGTCGGTGATGTCGGCGAAATCGGCCGGGTCGACGATGACGTCGACGTCGCCGAGGCCTTCCAACGCCCCGAGCTCGCGCAGTTCCAGCGTGGTGAACGGCGCCTGGAGCGGGCCACGGCGACCGATGATCAGGACTTCCTCGACGCCGCGCGCGTGCAGGGAGTCCAGCGCGTGGTCGGCGATGTCGGTGGCGGCCAGCACGTCGGGGTCGCTGACCAGGATGCGGGCCACGTCGATCGCGACGTTGCCGTTGCCGATGACCACCGCCCGGCCGCCGGAGATGTCGGGGGCCATCTCCTCGAAGTACGGGTGCGCGTTGTACCAGCCGACGAAGTCGACGGCCGCGACGCTGCCCGGCAGATCCTCGCCCGGAATGCCGAGCTGACGGTCCGACTGTGCGCCGATCGCATAGATCACCGCGTCGTAGCGCTCGGCCAGCTCGGCCGAGTGGACGTGGTTCCCGACCTCCACGTTGCCGAAAAACCGGAATCGGGGGTCGGCCGAGGTCTTCTCGAACTGGTCGCTGATCGACTTGATCTTCGGGTGGTCGGGCGCGACACCCGACCGGACCAGACCCCACGGGGTGGGCAGCATCTCGATCATGTCGACACGGACGTCGCGCTGCGGGTCGGAGTCCGCGGCCTTCAACAACGAGGCCGCGGCGAAGTATCCGGACGGTCCTGAGCCGACGATCGCCACGTGGTACGGGCGCAAAGGGGGCATTGGGCGCTACCTTCTGTCGCTGCCCGGGCGCGCGCAAGGGGCTGTCGCGTCGCGGCCGGGCGGGGATGGCACCCCGATGCTAGATCGCCGCCGCGGTCGGGCGGTGGCAATCGACACGTCGTGCCGGAAATGCCTGTTGCGGGACGTCGATGGCGCTGGACGCTGCGTGTCAGCCGGCGGGGGCGGTGGGTACCCTGATGTTCCGTGGATGCCGACCGTCAATCTGATATCGCCGCTCTCGATTCCACGCTCACCACAGTGGAGCGTGTGCTCGATATCGACGCGCTGCGCGGTCGCATCCGGCAACTGGAGCTCGACGCCTCCGATCCGAACCTGTGGGACGACCAGAGCCGTGCGCAAAAGGTGACCAGCGAGCTGTCCCACGCGCAAGGCGAACTGAGGCGCGTCGAAGACCTGCGCCGGCGCCTCGACGACCTTCCCGTGCTCTACGAACTCGCCTCCGAAGAGGAAGGTGCGAGCGGCGCGGAAGCCCTCGAAGACGCCGACACCGAGCTCAAGCAGTTGCGCGCCGACATCGAGGCCATGGAAGTGCGGACCCTGCTGTCCGGCGAGTACGACGAGCGTGAGGCGCTGGTCAACATCCGCTCCGGCGCCGGCGGCGTGGACGCCGCCGACTGGGCGGAGATGCTGATGCGGATGTACATCCGCTGGGCCGAACAGCACGGCTATCCCGTCGAGGTCTACGACACCTCCTACGCGGAGGAGGCGGGCATCAAGAGCGCGACGTTCGCGGTGCTGGCGCCGTTCGCCTACGGCACGCTGTCGGTCGAACAGGGCACCCACCGTCTCGTGCGGATCAGCCCGTTCGACAACCAGGGGCGCCGGCAGACGTCGTTCGCCGAGGTCGAAGTGCTGCCGGTCACCGAGACCACCGACCACATCGAGATCCCGGAAAACGATGTCCGAGTCGACGTGTACCGCTCCAGCGGTCCCGGCGGCCAGTCGGTCAACACCACCGATTCCGCGGTCCGGCTCACCCACATCCCGACCGGCATCGTCGTCACCTGTCAGAACGAGAAGTCGCAGCTGCAGAACAAGGTGTCGGCGATGCGCGTATTGCAGGCCAAGCTGCTCGAACGCAAACGCCAGGAGGAGCGTGCCGAGATGGACGCGCTCAAAGGTGACGGCGGCAGCTCCTGGGGCAACCAGATGCGCTCCTACGTGCTGCACCCGTACCAGATGGTGAAGGACCTGCGCACCGAATACGAGGTGGGCAACCCCGCCGCGGTGCTCGACGGCGACATCGACGGATTCCTGGAGGCCGGTATCCGCTGGCGTAACAGGCGCGATGACGAGTAAAGCCTTGGCGATGTCTCCCGGGATCGTCTGGCACAACTTCTGGCACGGCGAGATCGGTGAGTGGCTCCTCACCAAGGGCGTGGAGATCGCGCTCCTGGTCATCGGCGCTCTGCTGGCTGCGCGCTTCATCAGTTGGGGGTCGCGCAAGGTCACCCGCCGCCTGGAGGAGGGTTTTCAGACCGGCGACAAACTGGTCCGATCCGAGGCGTCCAAGCACCGCCAGGCCGTGGCGTCGGTGATCGAGTGGGTCGCGATCGTCATGCTGTTCGTGGTGGTCGCCGTCCAGATCACCAACGTCCTGAACGTCCCCGTCGGCTCGCTGGTCGCGCCGGCGGCGGTGCTGGGCGCCGCGCTCGGCTTCGGCGCCCAGAAGCTGGTGCAGGACCTGCTCGCCGGATTCTTCATCATCACCGAACGCCAGTACGGCTTCGGTGACCTCGTGCAGTTGAACATGGTCGGTGCGCCGGACGCCTCGGAAGGCACCGTCGAAGAGGTCACACTGCGGGTGACCAAACTGCGCACCGCCGACGGCGAGGTCTACACCGTCCCGAATGGCAACATCGTCCGCTCGCTGAACATGTCCAAGGACTGGGCGCGCGCCGTGGTCGACATCCCGGTCCCCGTCACCGCCGACCTCAACCGGGTCAACGAAGTGTTGCAGCAGGTGGGCGACACATCGATGGACGACCGCTACCTCAAGGATCTCCTGCTCGACCGTCCGTCGCTGATGGGTGTCGAGAGCATCAACCTCGACAACGTCAACCTGCGGATGGTGGCCCGCACCTTGCCGGGCAAACAGTTCGAAGCGGGACGACGGTTACGGGCGCTGGTGGTCAGCGCACTCGGCCGCGAGGGCGTGGTCAGCGCAACCGGCGCGGCACCGGTGGTCGACACGCTGCCGCCGGCCGGAGCGAAATCAGCCCAGGGAACCCGTCCCGCGTCGGGGGGAGATCGATAACCCATGGACCACCAGAGACTGCGGGTGCCCTCCTACCTGTTCCGGGGTCGGGTCCGGACCTCGACGTTGGCTCTGCTCGCGGTCTTCATCGGACTGTTCGTCGTCCAGCAGAACTACGAGCCGCCGGAGAAGCCGCCGCCCCCGGCGCAGGTCGTGCCCCCGGGCTTCGTGCCGGATCCCGACTACACCTGGGTGCCGCGCACCAACGTGCAGACCCGGGCTCCCGAGACCACGACCACCGCCCCGACCACCACCACGACGACGACAACCACCACCCCGACGCCTACGCCGACGACGACGCCGCCTTCTACCGACCCCGGGGCGCCGCTGCTGCCGGGGTTCCCGCCGGAGGCGACGACCACCGTCATCGACCCTGACGGCCGCGGTCCGCTGGGCCCGCAAACATTCGTCGCACCGCCTCCCGACGCTCCTGCGCCTCCGACGATCCCGCCTGTGGTGCCGCCGCCGCCCGCGACGCCGTAGTAGCTCCCGGGTTACCGCAGCTCCGCCCGCTACACTGGCGTGCCGTGATGATCACCCTCGAGAACGTCTCCAAGCAGTACAAGTCGTCGGGACGTCCGGCGCTCGACAACATCTCGCTGAAGATCGACAAGGGTGAGTTCGTGTTCCTGATCGGCCCCTCGGGGTCGGGTAAGTCGACATTCATGCGGCTGCTGCTCGCCGAGGAGCACCCCTCCTCGGGTGACATCCGCGTGTCCAAGTTCCACGTCAACAAGCTGTCGGGTCGGCACATCCCCGCGCTGCGTCAGGTGATGGGTTGTGTGTTCCAGGACTTCCGCTTGCTGCAGCAGAAGACGGTCTTCGAGAACGTCGCGTTCGCGCTGGAGGTCATCGGCAAGCGTGCCGACACCATCAACCGCGTCGTGCCCGACGTGCTGGAGATGGTCGGCCTGTCCGGCAAGGCCGGACGGCTGCCCGCCGAGCTGTCCGGCGGCGAGCAGCAGCGCGTGGCCATTGCGCGCGCATTCGTCAACCGTCCGCTGGTGCTGCTCGCCGACGAGCCGACCGGCAACCTCGACCCCGAAACCAGCAAGGACATCATGGATCTGCTCGAGCGGATCAACCGCACCGGAACCACGGTGCTGATGGCCACCCACGACCATCACATCGTCGACTCCATGCGCCAGCGGGTCGTCGAACTCGAACTCGGCCGGCTGATTCGCGACGAACAGCGCGGCGTCTACGGAATGGATCGCTAAGTGCGCTTCGGTTTTCTCGTCAACGAGGTCCTGACCGGGCTTCGCCGCAACGTCACCATGACGGTCGCGATGATCCTCACCACCGCGATCTCGATCGGCCTGTTCGGCGGGGGCCTGCTGGTCTTGCGGTTGGCCGACCAGTCCCGGGCGATCTACCTGGACCGGGTGGAGAGTCAGGTCTTCCTGACCAACGATGTCTCGGCCAACGACCCTGCATGCGACCTCGACCCGTGCAAGGCCCTGCGGCAGACCATCGAGGAGCGCGACGATGTCCGCTCGGTGCGCTTCCTCAATCGCGACGAGGCCTACGACGACGCGATCCGCAAGTTCCCGCAGTACAAGGATGTCGCGGGCCCCGACGCCTTCCCGGCGTCATTCGTGGTCAAACTCGAAGACCCCGAACGGCACCAGGAGTTCGACGAAGCGATGGTCGGCCGACCGGGGGTCCTCAACGTCCTCAACCAGAAGGACCTGATCGACCGGTTGTTCGCGGTGCTCGACGGCATCAGCAACGTCGCGTTCGCTGTTGCGCTGGTGCAGGCCATCGGCGCGGTGCTGCTGATCGCCAACATGGTCCAGGTCGCTGCCTACACCCGGCGCACCGAGATCGGCATCATGCGACTCGTCGGTGCCAGCCGGTGGTACACGCAGCTGCCGTTCCTGCTGGAGGCGATGCTGGCCGCACTGGTGGGGGTGGTGCTGGCGATTGCCGGCCTGATATCGGTGCGCACACTGTTCCTGGACAAGGCGCTCGACCAGTTCTATCAAGCCAACCTGATCGCCAAGGTCGACTACGCCGACATCCTGTTCTACTGCGCACCGTGGATGTTGTTCCTCGGCCTGGCGATGGCCGGGGTGACGGCCTACGTCACGCTGCGCCTCTACGTCCGGCGGTAGGTCGTGGCCAAGAAACCGAAGGCGCCCAAGGACACCAACAACCAGGTGGTCGCGACCAACCGCAAGGCGCGCCACAACTATTCGATCCTCGACACCTACGAGGCCGGGATCGCGCTGGTGGGCACCGAGGTCAAGAGCCTGCGTGAGGGGCAGGCCTCACTGGCCGACGCCTTCGCCACGATCGACGACGGCGAGATCTGGCTGCGCAACCTGCACATCCCCGAGTATCACCACGGCAGCTGGACCAACCATGCCCCGCGGCGCAACCGCAAGCTGTTGCTGCACCGTCGCCAGATCGACACGCTGGTGGGCAAGATCCGCGACGGGAACCTGACCCTGGTGCCGCTGTCGCTGTATTTCACCGGTGGGAAAGTGAAGGTCGAGTTGGCGTTGGCCCGCGGCAAGCAGGCGCACGACAAACGACAGGATCTGGCCCGTCGGGACGCCCAGCGTGAGGTGACCCGCGAACTCGGCCGCCGGGTCAAGGGCCGGACGACCTGATCGGACTGTCCCCGGGCCCAAGCCGATTGTGGCCCTCCGCGAGGGGGTAAGCGGCGGGCAGGTCGTCGGCATGGCGCCGGCGCTGACGGCCGCGGCCATGTTCGCCAACGGCGCTTGAGCAATGTCGCCCAGACGTAGCGCCGACAGGCGGTACGGTCCAGGTGGAGAAGGGGGCTGATCACGGGCTACCGGACGCGCGTCGTGTTGTTCACCGCCTTCGCTGCGTTGGCGGTACTGAACGCGTTCGCGTGGTGGGGTGCGCCGACGGCGTGGACGGTCTTCGCCGTCCTGGAGACGGTCGTCTGCTCCGCGGTGGTGGTGTACGGCTGTATCACCGCGCGGCGGGCCCGCGGTCTCGGCCGCGTCTGGCGGCTGATCATCGTGGTGGCGATGGCCGGGTTCCTCTTCGGCGAGATCATGTGGTGGATCGGGCCGGACTCTGCCCAGCCCGCGATGGCCACCTCGTATTTCGCTGCCACCGTCGTCGCGTTGGTCGCCCTGATGGTCATCGTCCGTGACGCCGGTCCCATCGCCCACCCGCCGGGCGAGTCCCGCCGGCATCTGGTCGCCACCTCCGTCATCGACGGTGCCATCGCCACCGCAGCGTTCGGCGTCGTGGTCGCCCTGGGCAACTGGGGAGCGACCACCGCGACGCTGCCCCGGTCAGGGAACGAGGTCGTCGAGTGGGCGTACTCGATGGTGGTCTGCATCGCCGTCGTGTACGCCGCCGTGTTCGCGATGGTGTACGGCGCCGACAAGCCGCATCGCTTCAACTTCATGTTCCTGGCCGGCGGTCTGGTGACGACGACGGCGTCCGACCGCCTCGTGGGCTACTTCGACGCCGTCGGCTCCGAGACCGGCATGTTGTGGGGTCAGATCGGCTTCGTCCTGGGCCCACTGCTGATCGCGATCTCGCTGGGGAATCCGCAGAAGGAGCGGGAGCAGGCACACCGATCCCCGGGGGCCCACACCAGGCGAGTCCTGTTGCCCTACATCGGATATTTCGCGGCCCAGACTCTGCTGGCGTTCCACGTGCTGTCCGGTCGGCCGCTGGGCCTGCTACCGGTCACGGTCGCCATGGTGATGATCACGCTCGTGGTGGTTCGGCAGATCGTGGCCATCGACGCCGAACGCAAGCTCACCGCACGGCTCTACGACGCGCAGCGAAGGCTGACCCACCAGGTCTATCACGATGCGCTCACCGGACTGCCGAATCGACTGTTGTTCGCCAAGCGGCTCGAAGAAGCCATGCGCGACGGTCCGTTCGTCCTGATCTTCATCGACCTCGACGACTTCAAAGAGGTCAACGACCGGTTCGGTCACGCCGGCGGTGACGACCTGCTGCGGGCGGTGGGGGAGCGGCTCAGCCGGAACGTCGGCGACCGGGACACGCTGGCCAGGATCGGGGGTGACGAGTACGCGATGCTGATCAGCGAAGAGTCCGAGGACCCGGAAGTCGTCGCCGACCGGTTGCGGGTCGCGCTCCGGGAACCCTTCGCCGTGCACGGCACCTCGGTGCGGGTCAGGGCCAGCATGGGCCTGGTCCACTCCACCACCGGCGGACCGTCACAGACCTCCGACGACCTCCTGCGGCAGGCCGACATCTCGATGTACGCCGGAAAGCGACTCGGGAAGGACTCCGCAGTCGTCTACCAACCTGCGTCGCGGGTCCAGTCGGACTTCCCGACTGCTCTCCGTGAGGCGGCAGGCGGGCCGCCGGAAGGATTCCGCCTGGTCTACCAGCCGGTGGTCAGCCTGACCTCCGGGGCGATAGTGGCGGTGGAGGCGCTCGCGCGGTGGACCGCGCCCAACGGCATGGAGATCCCGCCGGAGACGTTCGTCTCGGTGGCCGAGTCCGCGGGACTGGGCGCGCGGCTCGACGAACTCGTGCTCGACCTTGCCTGTCGGGAGGTGATGTCCAGCGGGCTGGAGGTCGACGTCCACGTCAACGTCGGGGCCGCCCGGCTGGGCAATCCGGGTTTCGAGCACCAGGTGCGCCGCGCGTGCGAACGGCATGCGCTGCCCGCACGACGCTTGGTGCTCGAGATCACCGAAACGTTGCCCATCATCGACCTCGCCCATGCCGCGGCCCAGATCGAGAGGTTCCGGGCCGTCGGGGTCAAGGCCGCGCTCGACGACTTCGGGGCCGGCTACAACTCGCTGACCTACCTGCATGCGCTGCCGGTGCACATCGTCAAGCTGGACCGCAGTCTGGCCGTCGGAGCCGAGCCGGAGCGCGACCTGACGCTGTACCGCTCGGTCATCGGACTGTGCACGGCACTGGATCTCGAGGTCATCGCCGAAGGCATCGAGACCACCGTGCAGGCCGGGACCATCCTGGCGGCCGGCTGCCGCCTGGCCCAGGGCCACCTGTTCGGGCGGCCGAGCCCCCTCGCCGACATCCGCCGCGAGTGGCACGACGTCGTGACCGATGACCAGGGTGAACATCAACTCGACCCCGGCTCCTACGTCAACGGATCGTGATCCGACGGGAATGAAATCCGGTTGGGTGCCGTTGAGACAACCGGTATCATCGGAGGCTCCCGACAACCGTCGGGGACGGTGAACAAACCTCAGGGGGCTGAACGGTTTCGACTTCGAGCATCGAATCAAGGGAAGCGTGCCGGTGCAGGCAAGAGACCACCGTTAAGCGTCGTTGCAACCAATTAAGCGCCGATTCCAATCAGCGCGATTACGCTCTCGCTGCCTAAGCGAAGCTAATCCGTCAGACCGGGAAAGCCCTCGACCCGGACCCTGGCGTCATCTAGAGGGATCAACCGAGTGGCTCGGTCGCGGAGCCTCTCGGGACACCAAACAGCGACTGGGATCGTCATCCTGACTTGTTCGCGTGATCAGGAGATCCGAGTAGAGACATAGCGAACTGCGCACGGAGAAGCCTCGAGGGAATGCCGTAGGACCCGGGTTCAATTCCCGGCAGCTCCACCGGAGACGAAGGTCAGAGACGAAAGTCTCTGACCTTCTCTTTTGGGTGCCTCCGGCGCCCCAGTCCGCATGCCAGGCTCCGAGGGCCGGAGGATGGCGGCTGCGCGATCCCGCCGCAACTGGCGGCCGCAACGTTGACAACCAAACGGGAGTGCACGAATGAGCGAGTCCGGCGCATCGGAGGACGCGATCGACCCGGCGGCCGGTACTCCGGCCGAGCGGCGCACCCCGTGGGTCGCCATCGGGGCGCTGGCCCTGGGCATCTTCGTGATGATCACCATCGAGGAGCTGCCCATCGGTGTGCTCACCCTCATCAGTGACGACCTGGGGATCAGCAGCGGGGTGGCGGGACTGACCGTCACGATCCCCGGAATCCTGGCCGGCGCGGTCGCTGTGTTCACTCCGACGCTCATCGGCCGCCTCGACCGCAGACTCGCCCTGGTGCTCGCGCTGCTGCTGGTGTTCCTGTCAGCCGTCACATCGGCCATCGCGCCGAATCTGGTGACGTTGCTGGCCTCCCGGCTGTTCGCCGGGATCTCCATCGGGATCTTCTGGGCGCTGCTGGCGGTCGTGACCGCCCGCGTGGCGCATTCCGCCGACCTCGCCAAGGCGTTGACCGTCGCGTTCGGCGGGGTCTCGGCGGCCATCGTCATGGGGGTGCCGTTCGCGGCCTGGATCGGCGCGGTGGTGGGGTGGCGCTGGGCCTTCGTCCTCGTCGGGGCGCTGGGCTTGCTGGTCGCCGCCGCTCTGTTCGTGCTCCTGCCGCCGGTCACGGTGCAGGAGCGCTCGTCACTGCGACAGCTCGGCTCCGCGTGGTCCATCTCGACGGTGCGGCTCGGGGTCCTGGTGACTTTGGTGCTGGTCACCTTCCACTTCACGGCGTACACCTACGCGAGCCCGGTGCTGCAGGACCGCGTCCACATCACCGCCGGCGGTGTCGGCCCGATGCTGTTCGTGTTCGGCATCGCCGGCTTCATCGGCAACTTCGTCGCCGGCCCGCTACTGCGGCGGTCGACCCGAGCCACGTACGTGGCACTGCCCATCGGTGTGATGGTCGGTGTGCTGGTGGTCGGACTGCTCGCCGGCGGAGTGGCCGACGGCGCCGCGGCCATGGCGCTGTGGGGGCTGTTCGGCGGGGCCATCAGCGTGGTCACCCAGGCCTGGATCCTGCATACCGCAGGCGATCTGTCCGAACCGGCCACGGCGCTGAACAGCGGCGCATTCAACATCGCCATCGCCTTCGGTGCGCTCATCGGCGGGCGGGCCTACGACGGCGGCGGCGCGGTGGCGGTCACCGTGTCGGCAGCCGCCGGTCTGGCGTTGGCCGCGCTGCTGGCCACATGGGCCGCGGCTCGGGATCGCAGGGGCGCAGCAGGGGCGGAGGCGAGCGGTTTGCGATAGCCCTCAGCTGCAGGCAACCCGCGTTGGTCTGGTTTGGGCCCGACGTTCCGCTGTGCCGGGTTGCGCGGGCTCGCTAATGTGAAGCAATGACGGCGACTCCGTCTGCAGGGGCGCGACGCCGGCGCCCGCGTAGGGTCGAACACGTCTTGCTGGGCAAGCGCGGCGCCCCACTGGAGCTTGCCGAGTGTATCCACCGCACCACGAGTGTGGACGATGTCTGTCTGACTTGCCGGCGGTACGTGGGCGACAAAAAACCGCAAGCCCCACGGCCTGGCCCGCCGCGGTGGAAACCGCCGATGATCCCCCAGGTGCCGGTGCCGCAGCAGCACTACATGATCGCCCAGCAGCTCTATCAGCGTCGTTGCGGCATGACCGTGGCCGAGCTGTCCGAGGTGGTGAAGTTGGGCCGGTCGCAGGTGCAGAACGGCCTGCAGTACCTTGAGCAGAAGGGGCTGGCCGTATGCCACGGCCGCCGTGCGGCTGCGAGGTGGGCGGCCACCGCGCTGCTGCGCAGGGTAGGGCCGAAATCTGTGACCTCACAACGGGACTGAGTAGTCCGCCTGGCGGCAACTCAAGCGCGAGCGACTCCGGGTAACAGGAAGAAACCGTCACCCCCTCTCCCGCAGCCGCACCATCCGTGTGGTCGAACTCTCGTCGAGTTCCACGAGATCCGAACGGGAGCGCAGGAACTCGCTGAACGACCGGTATCCCAGTGCTTTCTCGCTGAACGACGGATCCATCCGTTTCATCTGCGCCTTGACTGCCGAGTTGTGCAGCCAGTCGACATCGTCTTTCTCCAGGCCGATCCGCAGCGCCCGGGTCAGCAGGCCCGTGGCGGCGGCCTGCGGGTCCGGAGCCTCGGCAGCTTTGTCCCGCGACGATCTGCGTTTGCGCGCGGGCTTGTCGTCGGCCACCGGTTCGGGCTCGAACACGGGTACTCCGGGCAGCGCGTCGTAGGTGACGAACTCGTCGCACGCCGCGGCCAGCATCCGGCTCGACGAACCGGCCACCCCGATGCCGACCACGTAGCGGCCCAGACGTTTGCAGCGCTGGGCCAGCGCGATGTAGTCGGAGTCGCCGCCGACGATGACCACATGGGTCAGGTCGGGTAGGCGGAACATGTCCTCGACCGCGTCCACGGCCAACCGGATGTCGGCGCCGTTCTTCCCGTAGGCCGCGGCCGGGAACAACTGGACGAGGTCGACGGCGCGACCCACCAACTGTTCGCGGTAGGCCGCGTTGATCTCCGCAGACCAGTCGGCGTAGGCGCGGGTCAGCACCAAAGTGCCGAAGGACGACGCGAAGTCGATGACGGCGCCGACATCCACGGTGGCGCGGGCCAGTCGTTCGGCCGCGTCCGGCGGCGGTTTGGCCTTGTCCTTCTGAAACGAGTTGCGGCCGTTCACCTGGTCGTACCGGGAGATGACGATGTTGTCGAAGTCTAGGTACACCGCCACGCGAGTCGAGCCGATCTCGGTCATGACCACAGTCTGGCCGACCCGTCGGCTCAGCGGACACGATGCCCGAATCGGGGGAGACGTTCGCCGTGGAGCCGACCATCGCGCACCATGGGGGCGTGACCCGAGTCGGCATGCCTCCCGAGCCGGCCAGACATACCGTGCTGGCCGAAACCGACAGCAGTGCCTACCACTCTCTGCGGCAGCGTCCGGCAACGCGTGCGGAGCGGTATGCGCTCGGTAAGAGTCTGCGCAAGAAGGTGCCCCGGCGGTCCCTGGCCGACTGGGAGCCGCGCGCCGGGCGTCCGGATCCGGTGCGGCTCATCGAGTTGAACCACCGCGGTCGACTCGAGCGTCTGATCCCGGTGCGGGTGGGACGGATGATCGCGTCGCCCTACGGATTTCTGCGGGGGACCGCCGTGGTCATGGCCGATGACGTGGCCCATCTGCCGGCCACGGGGATCACCCCGGTGGTGTGTGGAGACGCGCATCTGGGCAACTTCGGCTTCTACGCCTCGCCCGAACGCGATCTGGTGATCGACCTCAACGATTTCGACGAGGCGCACCCGGGCGGCTGGGAGTGGGATCTGCGGCGGCTGGTGGCCAGCATCTGGGTCGCGGGACGCCACAACGGCGCCGCCGAGGACGACTGCGGCGCCGCGGTGCGCTCCTGCGTCTCGGCCTACCGCAACGAACTGCGGCGTCTGGCCGACCAACCGCTGTTCTACCGGTCGTTCACCCGGCTCGACGTCGACCGGTTGGCCGGGCAGACCACGGGGCCCCTCGCCGACGAGGTCCAGCGCTCGGCGCGGCGCGCCCGCAACCGCACCAGTGACCGCGCGCTGCCGCGGTTCACCCGGGAGGTCGACGGTGTCCGCAGGATCGTGGAGGAGCCGCCGCTGATCACCCGGTTGCCCGAGCGTGAAGCCGAGGCGCTGGCCGCGGCACTCGACGACTACCTGCCGACGTTGTCCACGCACTGGCGGCGCGTCCTGGGCGGCTACACCCTGCTCGACGTCGCCCACAAGGTGGTCGGCGTGGGCAGTGTCGGTCTGCGCGCCTACGTGGCGCTGCTGGAGGGTTCGTCCCCGGAGGACGTGGTGTTCCTGCAACTCAAGCAGGCCCGCCGGTCGGTGCTGGCGCGCTACGTCCACGGCGAGTCCGCGTGGCACGCCCATCAGGGGCAGCGGGTCGTGGAATACCAGCAGGCGTTGCAGACGGTCAGCGACCCGCTGCTGGGCTGGACCACCGTGGACGGTCTGCAGTACTACGTGCGCCAGTTCCGCAACATGAAGGGCACCATCCCGCTGGACGTGATGCATGCCGCGGCACTCATCGACTACAGCGGGGTGGTCGGCCAGTTGCTGGCCAAAGGACACGCCCGGACCAGCGGGGCGTCGATGATCGCCGGCTACCTGGGCCGCTCGGAGCGGGTGGACGATGCGATGACGGTGTTCGCTCGCCGCTACGCCGATCAGACCGAGGCCGACCACGCCGCGCTGGTCGCCGCGGTCGAGCGCGGCAGGCTGCCGGTGGAGCGCGCCTCGTAGGAGTGGGTCAGTGGATCTGTAATTGCAGGTCGGTCAGGCGGGCGCGTGCGTCGTCGGGGATGGGTGTCGGGCCATCGTCGCCGAGCAGCACCAACACCGTGTCGCACAGACTGATGCAGTCGTCGCCGAGGAACAAACCGGTCGAGGCCACGAAAGAGGTACGCCCGATGTGCCCGACGCCGATCCCGGTGCCGATCACCGAAGGCCACGGCGCCTCCCGCAGATAGTGCACGACGATCGTCGAGGTCACGATCCGTATGGTGCGCGCCGCTCGGTTGTAGATCTCCGGGAAGGTCTGACGGTTCAGACTGGCGCGGGTGTTCTCGTGCAACGACTCCAGGGCGACGTTGTTGAGGTGATTGTTGGCGTCCATGTCGCCGAAGCGCGCCTGGATGGAATCGCGGACCGGGTACGCGGTGGCGTCCAGACGTGCCGGATGCGGGCGCGCGACGGTGCTGATGTACGGATTCGACCCGGGCTGCATCCGGTCAACCTAGCTCGTCGCCGCAGCCGCCCGGTGCCGGGTCTCAGCAGTACGTGGTGACCCCGTTGCCGGTCGGACTGGTGATGACCGCGCCGGGGGGAATGGGCTGCCCCAGCGGCATGCACCACGGCACACCGTCTTTGAGGACCATGATGCCCGGACCGTTGTTGCGTTCCGGGACGAGCGCGTCGGTCGCCCGTTGCAGCCCGTCCTGCACGTTGTCGACGACGTCTCTGGCGATTGCCGCGCCCTGCTCCCGCTGTTGTTGCTCGAGGCATTGCTGGTCACCCGGCGCGCACGGTGGTGGGTTCTGGGCGGTGGCCGGCGGGGAGAAGATCACAAGAGCCGCGATGCCGGACACCACGCCCGTCACCGTCAGGTGCGAGTACGCAACGTGGCCGGACATAGACGCGAACCTATCGGTGCGGACCATGCGGCCGGGACCGAATCCCACGATCCGTTCGGCGGTCATTGTCAACGTAAGCAAGCCGGGCGGACCCGCCGGGTTGCGCCGACCGCTACCGTGGGGTGCATCGAGGTGACGGCGACACGGCGGGAGTTCTCCAGATGACGGTGGTCCTTGCCATCCGGTGCGCGAACGGCATTGTGCTGGGCTCGGATTCGCAGATCACGGACCCGGGACGGGGGTTGACCTACCCGGCGCAGAAGCTGCACCCGCTGGGCGCGAACGCTGCCTGGGGCGGCAGCGGGTCGCGCGCGGTGCTCTACGACATCGAGCAGATATTCCACGACGAAGCTGACGCGATCATCGAGGCGAAGAACATCGGGCATGCGTTGCAGGCTCGGGTGCTGCCGGTGCTCAAACACCACTACGACACCTTCATCCCGAAGGTTCCTGGCGAGGAGGCCGCCGGCACCCCGGCCAGTTACATCCTGGCGGCGGGCTACTCCGGGGATACACCGTTCATCATCGACATCGACCCGAACGGGCTGATCGGCCATCACGAGGAGACCGGTTTCCAGTCGGTCGGCAGTGGTGCACCGCTGGCCCAGCAGGCCCATGCGCTGCTCACCCATTTCCGGATGAACGAGCGCGACGTCGACTACGGGGTGGTCGCGGCGCTGCGCGTCCTCGATGCGCTCGACGCGTCGTCACCGAGCGTCGGCGGTCCGATGGACCTCTGCCGGATCACTCCCGACGGTGCCCATCACCTCGATCCCGACGAGGTCGAGAAGGTGCGACGGCAGGTCGAGCGCTGGATCGCCCTCGAACAGGACGCGCTCGACCACCTCTTCGACTGAACAGGCATCGGTTTAGGCTGCGCGGCACGGTGGCAATACGCCCCACATCGCGGTGCGGCGGCTCCGAGGGCAGACTTGGCGCGGGATGTGAGGAGGACTTATGTCGGAGTTGGCCGACACTGACGACGTGCCCGAGCCGGTCGAGCCGACCTACGAAGAGCACCTGCACCCGGCCCGTCCCCGCACGCTGCGGTTCCGCCCACGCGTCAAGACTCCGTTCGCCCGCCGGTCACCGGCCCAGGACGGCCCGGCCAACGGCAGCAACCCCGCCTACGTGGAATGGTTGCGCGCGCAGTCGATGCTCGCCGACGCCAACGAGATCAGCCAGCAGTTCTCCGGGCAGGGTTCGATGTGGCAGAACCCGTTCGCCACGCCGAACCCCCGGGCGGCGGTGGAGGCCGCGTCGGTGTGGTTCACCGCGTATCCGTTGTCGTTGATCACCCGGTCCGACGAGTCGTTTCTCAAGGCGATGGCCAGCGAACAGATGTGGCAGGCGTTCGCCGAGATCGGGATCGAGGCCGTCCACACCGGCCCGGTGAAGCGCGCCGGCGGCATCTCGGAATGGCAGTACACGCCGAGCGTCGACGGGCACTTCGACCGCATCGGCACCCAGATCGACCCCGCGTTCGGCACCGAGGATGAGTTCCGCGAGATGTGCGCCACCGCAGCGTGGTACGGCGGCACCATCATCGACGACATCGTTCCCGGCCACACCGGCAAGGGCGCTGACTTCCGGCTCGCCGAGATGAAGTACGCCGACTACCCCGGCATCTACCACATGGTGGAGATCGATCCGCGGGACTGGCACGAGCTTCCCGAGGTCCCCCCGGGCGCGGATTCGGTCAACATCGACGCCGAGACCGAACAGTGGCTCGACAAGGCCGGTTACATCATCGGCCGTCTGCAACGCGTCATCTTCTACGCCGAAGGCGTCAAGGAGACCAACTGGAGCGCCACCCGCCCGGTCACCGGTGTCGACGGCGTGGAACGCCGATGGGTGTACCTGCACTACTTCAAGGACGGGCAGCCGTCGATCAACTGGCTCGACCCGTCGTTCGCGGGCATGCGACTGGTCATCGGCGATGCGCTGCATTCGCTGACCGACCTCGGCACCGGTGCGCTGCGGTTGGACGCCAACGGCTTCCTGGGTGTGGAAAAGGCGGCCAGCGAAGGCAATTCAGCATGGTCGGAGGGGCATCCGCTGTCGGAGGCGGCCAACCACCTGATCGCCAGCATGGTGCGCAAGGTCGGTGGCTTCACATTCCAGGAGCTCAACCTGACCATCGACGACATCCGCCAGATCGGGGAGGCCGGCGCCGACCTGTCCTACGACTTCGTCAACCGGCCCGCCTACCACCACGCGCTGGCCACCGGCGACACCGAGTTCCTGCGGCTGACGCTGCGCACCACCCTCGAACTCGGCGTGGATCCGGCCTCGTTGGTGCATGCTCTGCAGAATCACGACGAACTGACCTATGAGCTGCTGCACTGGGAGAACGGTCACCGCGAGGACGTCTACGCCTACAAGGGCGGCGAGATGACCGGCGAGCAGATCGCCGCCGCCGTGCGCGCGGACCTGATCGAGCACCTCACCGGACCCGACGCGCCGTACAACCAGGTGTTCACCACCAACGGAATCGCTTGCACGACAGCCACAGTGGTGTGCGCCGCCCTCGGTATCAGGGACCTCGACGACATCACCGACATCGACGACATCCGCCGGGCGCATCTGCTGCTGGCGATGTTCAACGCGCTGCAGCCCGGTGTCTTCGCGCTGTCGGGATGGGACCTCTGCGGCATGCTGACGCTGCCGTTGGGGGAGGTGGCCGAACTGGTCGCCGGCGGGGACACCCGCTGGATCAACCGTGCCGCACACGATCTGATGGGGGCCAACCCGGGCGCCACCGCGTCGACCGCCGGGATGCCCGCCGGTCGCAGCCTCTACGGCACGCTGCCCGAGCAGCTCGACGACGAGACCAGCTTCGTACGGCAGCTGCAGGCGATCCTGAAAGTGCGCTCGCACTACGGGATCGCGACCAGCACCCAGGTCGACATCCCCGAGGTGTCCCACCGCGGAATGCTGGTGATGGTCCACCAGCTCGCCGACGAAGGGCGGATGGCGCTGACGGTGCTGAACTTCGCGAAGGAACCCATCGCGGGCACCGTGCGCTCGGAGTTCCTGCCACCGGGGTCGCAGGTGTCGGACATGTTCAGCGGCCACGACCTCACCACCGTCGACGACCTGCACAGCTTCGCCGTGGAGATCGCACCGCTGCACGGGTTGGCGCTGCTGGTCCAGGCGCCGGAGGAGGCGGACGACCAGCAGTGATCAGCCCTGCTGCGCCGCCCGCTCGGCCGCGTGGTCCTCGATGGCCTTGCCGATCGCGTGGGCAGCCTGATCGACGAACGAGCGGCCGCTGCCGGTGACCCAGTCCCGCGACGCCACCGGAGCGGCCAGTTGCCCGGTGAAGTGCGGGATGACGTACTGGGCGAACAGTTCGTAGCTGTGCAGCTTGGCCGCCGGGGGTGCCCAGTTGTGGTCGAACAACAAGAAGGCGCCGAAGCCGCCGTCGCTGGCCTCGACGAGTTCCTCGATCTTGGCGATCGCGTCGTCGGGGGTGCCGATCACGGCGAAGCCAGACGCCCGGTTGTTCTCGACGATCTCGGTGACCGTGTCGCCCTGCACGGGGCCGGCCGGCAGCACGTGGGTGAAGTATCGCGAGAACTCGGCGATGCCGTAGGCGACGTCGCGCTCGGCCTGTTCGCGGGTCTCGGCCAGGTGCATCGGGCCGACCAGTCGCCACTTCGAGCGATCCGCCACGTGGCCGTTCTCGGCAGCCACCTCCTGCCAGGTGTTCCAGTGCGTGGCGAGCAGGTCCATGCCCTGCCGGGCGGTCGCCGCCATCGACAGCATGCCGATGCCGTGCTTGCCCGCGCCCCGCGGCCCGGTCGGTGAGAACGACGCGGCGACAGCGACATCGAAGCACGGGTCACTGTAGGGGCGAAGCTGCAACCGGGCGTCGCGGAGGGTGAACCCGTCGGTCGACATGGTCACGGTCTCGCCGCGCAGCAGGCGCATGATCGCCTCGAGGCACTCTTCCATGCGGGGTCGCTGCGCGTCGGCCGGGATGCCCAGCATGTGCGCATCGGAGGTGAGTTGTCCGGGTCCGCAGCCGAGCATGACCCGTCCGCGGGTCAGGTGGTCGAGCAGCACCATGCGATCGGCCAGCATCAGCGGGTGGTGGTACGGCAGCGAGCTCACGCCGGTGCCGAGCTTGATGTGCTTCGTTCGTTCGGCCGCCACCCCGATGAACACCTCGGGCGAGGCGATGATCTCGAAGCCCGCCGAATGGTGTTCGCCGACCCAGGCCTCGTGGAATCCGAGACGGTCCATCGCGACGATCAGGTCGAGGTCGCGCTCGAGCGCCAGGGTGGGGTTCTGACCGACGGGATGAAAAGGTGCCATGAAGTTGCCGAAACGCATCCGACGATTCTGTCGGTCGCGACCCGGCGTGTGTCCGTAACGCCGCAATACGGGGACCGCCACGGCCGTGGCTGTTCTCGAAGGCGCTTCGCGGGGTATGTCTCGCGGCGAACCCCTGACCCGACAGGAGACCGCGCATGTCGTCCGATACCGACACCGAGCAGGGCACCCAGCCGAAACGCTCGGAACTGGCCCGCAAGATCACCGGTCCGCTGCTGTTCCTGTTCATCCTGGGCGACGTCCTGGGTGCGGGCGTCTATGCCCTGATGGGCGTGCTGGCCGAGGAGGTGAGCGGCGCGCTGTGGGCGCCGATGCTGCTGGCTCTGGTGCTGGCGCTGCTGACGGCCGGCTCCTACGCCGAACTGGTCACGAAGTACCCGCAGGCCGGTGGTGCCGCGGTGTTCGCCGAGCGGGCGTTCAAGACGCCGTTGGTGTCGTTCCTCGTCGGCTTTTCCATGCTGGCGGCGGGTGTGACCAGCGCGGCGGGCCTGGCGTTGGCGTTCTCCGGGGACTACCTCGCGACCTTCGTCGACATCCCGGTGATTCCGGCCGCGCTGCTGTTCCTGCTGCTGGTGGCCTGCCTGAATGCGCGGGGGATCAGCGAGTCCCTGAAGTCCAACGTCGTGATGACGATGATCGAGTTGACCGGCCTGCTCATCGTGGTCGCGGCGGTCGCGGTCATGGTCGGACGCGGGGACGGCGACGTCGCGCGGGTCGGCCAGTTCCCCGACGGCGTGTCACCGGGGCTGGCTGTGCTCGGCGGCGCGATCATCGCGTACTACTCGTTCGTCGGGTTCGAGACGTCGGCCAACGTCGTCGAGGAGATCACCGAACCCCGTCGGGTGTACCCGCGTGCGCTGTTCGGCGCGTTGATCGCCGCGGGCGTGGTCTACGTCCTGGTCGGTCTGGCCAGCGCGATCGCGCTGCCGCCCGAGGAACTGGCGCAGTCTTCGGGCCCGCTGCTCGAGGTCGTCTCCGCATCGGGTGTCGGGGTGCCCGAGTGGTTGTTCAGCTTCATCGCGCTGGTCGCGGTCGCCAACGGCGCACTGCTGACGATGATCATGGCCAGTCGCCTCACCTACGGCATGGCCGCGCAGGGACTTCTGCCCGGTGTCCTCGCGAACGTGCTGCCCAATCGCCGGACACCCTGGGTGGCGATCGTGGCCACCACTGCGGTGGCGATGGCGCTCACACTGACCGGCGACCTGTCGACCCTGGCCGAAACGGTCGTGCTGCTCCTGCTCTTCGTGTTCGTGTCGACCAACGTGGCGGTGCTGGTGTTACGGCGCGACCACGTCGAACACGACCATTTCCGGGTGTGGACGGCCATCCCGGTGCTGGCGGTCGCGTCGTGTGTGTTGCTGTTGACGCAGCAGAGCGCCACCGTGTGGATGTTCGGCGGCGTCATGCTCACCGTGGGTGGTGTGCTCTATGCCGTGGCGCGACGGGTGACCGGCCGGTCGGTGTTCAGCGCTTGATCGCGGTGACCAGGAGGTACTCCGCGGGGTACTCCGTGCGACCGGGAGTGCTGCCGCGGTTCCACTGCGCCAACAGGGCAAGGAAGTCCCGGTCGAGCGCGTCGACCCGTTCCGGGGTGTCGGCGACGTTCCGGTACACCGCGATGGTCGGCCCGTAGTTGCGTTTCCAGTAGTCCCGGAACTCCTCGGGGCTGGCGCAGTGGTCCATCACCACGGTCTGCCGGTCCATGTGCAGGCTGGACACCCGCTCACCGAACAGTTCCCGCACGTGTTCCGGGTTGCCCCACTGCGGCGGCGAACCTGCCCCGGGCGGCGGAGGCGCCGCGTAGGGCTTCATGGTGGCGAACAACTGCCCGATGAACCCCTCGGGGGTCCAATTGATCATCCCGATCGTGGCGCCGGGCCGGGCCACCCGCACGAGTTCGTCGGCGGTCGCCTGATGGTCCGGTGCGAACATCGCGCCGACGCAGGACATCACCACGTCGAATTCGTCGTCGGCGAACGGCAGCGCCTCGGCATCGGCCTCCACCCAGTTCACCTCCACTCCCCGTTGCGCAGCGCGCGCCCGCCCGGCGTCGAACAACTCGGGGGTGAGGTCACCGGCGGTGACGGTGGCGCCCCGCTCGGCGGCCGGGATCGCGGCGTTGCCGGATCCGGCGGCGACGTCGAGGACGCGCTGCCCGGCCCGCACGCCGCATGCGTCGACCAGCCGCGGCCCGAGTTCCGGGATCAGTTCGGCGGCCACTGCCGGATAGTCACCGGAGGCCCACAGGGCGCGGTGGGCCGCCTTCACCCCGCGTCCGGTCGATGGATCACTCATGACGGCTCCCGGTCCGCTTCTACACCGGCCCGTCGGCGACCGGGCCGGATGGTGGCACGCGCCCGCGATGCGTCCCGCAGCCTGATGGTAGTCCCGCGGACGCGCTCATCAGCGAAAACGGTGGATTTGCGCGTCCTTGCGGTGCCGCGCACCCGAACGACGGTGACAGGGTGGACAAAGTGAAATAATGCGGCGATGGCAGAGCTCGCATCGTCGACCGGCCGGCGCCCGCCGCCGGCGACCGATGAGTTGCAGGCGGGCAGCTTCCGGTTCTGGTTCTTCGGGGAGCGTTGGGAGTGGTCCGACGAGGTGGCCCGGATGCATGGCTACCAGCCCGGCACGGTCACCCCGACCACGGAGTTGCTGCTGTCCCACAAGCACCCGCAGGGCCGCCGTCACGTCCAAGAACTGCTCGACCGTGCGCTGCATACGGGCGGGTCCTTCTCGAGCCGCCATCGCTTCATCGACACCGGTGGTCGCGAACATTCGGTCCTCGTGCTGGCCGACCGGATGTACGACGAACGCGGCGCGGTCGTCGGCACCGAGGGGTACTACGTCGACCTGACCGCAAGTTTCGACGACGCGCGTCGAGCCGCACTCGACGAGTCGCTGCCGGATCTGTTCGAATCCCGCGCGGCCATCGAACAGGCCAAGGGCGCGTTGATGCTGGTGTACCGGGTCGACGCCGACGAGGCGTTCAAACTCCTACAATGGCGCTCGCAGCAGACCAACACCAAGCTGCGGTTGCTTGCCGCCCAGTTGGTCAGCGAATTCGCCGGCGTGGAGGCTGATGTGGGGGCATTGCGCCGTGAGCTCGACCATCTGTTGCTGACCGTGCACCGCCGTGTCGGTGCAGCGGGACACGAGAACTGAGAGAATCGATCTTTCTGCGAGGGGTGGATACGGAGGCGCGTGGGTCTGTTGGATGTCCGGTGCGAGATCACCGACGGGGTAGCGGTGGTGTCCGTCAAGGGCGAGGTCGACTCGGGCACTGTCGACGTACTGTTGCGCGTTCTCGATGACGGCATCGGTATGGCGGGCGAAGCGAGGCAACGCATGATGATCGTCGACCTCGACGAGGTCACCTACTTCGGCAGCGCCGGTTTGAACGCGCTGGTGGGCGCCCACGAGCGCGGGGTCGCCGACGGCATCGCCGTGCGACTGGTGGCCGCCAACGCCGAGGTGGTGCGTCCGCTGGAGATCACCAAACTCGACCAGGTGTTGCAGACCTACCGATCCGTCGACTCTGCGCGCGACGACGATCGCGATCCCGCGTGACGGCGCGCGTCGGGGTATCGCTCCGGTGACCCCGACGGTGTTCGACGCCGGCGGTTCGGTGGGGCGCGACCACGCGCGGGTGGACTGGGCGGCGACACCGCTGGGACCGCCGCAGTCCTGGCCGCAGAGTCTGCAGACCGCGGTGAGCATCCTGTTGTCGTCGCGCTTCCCCATGTGGATGGCCTGGGGGCCGGACCTGACGTTCTTCTGCAACGACGCCTACCGCCGCGACACGCTGGGGCGCAAGTACCCGTGGGCGCTGGGACGCCCGGCCCAGGAGGTGTGGGCGGAGATCTGGCCGGACATCGGTCCGCGGATCGAGCAGGTGCTCGGAACCGGGGAAGCCACCTGGGATACCGCCCTGTTGTTGTTCCTCAAACGGTACGACTACGTCGAGGAGTCCTACCACACCTTCAGTTACAGTCCGCTGCAAGATGATTCCGGTGCGGTCGTCGGCATGCTGTGTGTGGTCAGCGAGGACACCCAGCAGGTGATCGGTGAACGCCGGATGGCCACGTTGCGCGACCTGGGCTCGGACCCCAGTGTGGTGCGCACCGAGTCCGAGATCCTGACCTTCGCCGACCACCAGCTCTCCCAGAACATGCGCGATCTGCCGTTCACGCTGACCTACCTCTATGACGATGACGGCACCGCGCGCCTGGTCGGACATAGTGGTGTGGCCGAGGGGCATCCGATCGCGCCGGCCGAGCTGAGCCGCCACGGTAACGGACTGTGGCCGGTGGTTGAGCCGGCATCGGGGGAGTCGGTGCTCGTCGAACTCGACGCCGGACGCTACCCCGATCTGCCGGTCGGCGACTGGCCCGCGCCTCCGGTGCAGGCGTTGGTGGTACCGCTTGTGCAGCAGGGGAGTTCGACGGTGGGCTTCCTGGTGGCCGGGCTGAACCGGTACCGCCCCCTCGACGACGGCTACCGCGGGTTCCTCACCCTGGTCGCCGGTCACATCGCTGCCGGGATCGGACTGGCCCGCAGCTACCGCAGCCAGCAGCGGCGCGCCGAGGAACTCGCCGAGCTCGACCGGGCCAAGACGACGTTCTTCTCCAACATCAGTCACGAGTTCCGCACCCCGCTGACGTTGATCCTGGACCCGGTCGCCGAGCTGCGTCGCGCCGATCACGTCGACGAAGACACCCGTCGCGAGCTCGATGTCGTGTGGCGCAATGGTTTACGGCTGGCCAAGCTGGTCAACACGCTGCTGGACTTCTCCCGCATCGAAGCCGGCCGTACCCAGGCCACCTACGCCCCCGTCGACCTGGCCACCCTGACCGCGGAACTGGCCAGCGTGTTCCGTTCCGCCGTCGACCGGGCGGGGCTGCAGTTCCATGTCGACTGCCCGCCGCTCGGTGAACCGGTCTACATCGACCGTGACATGTGGGAGAAGGTGATCTTCAACCTCCTGTCCAACGCGTTGAAGTTCACCTTCGACGGCAGCATCAGCGTGCGCGTGCACCGCACCGACGGGCAGGCGGTGATCGTCGTCGCCGACACCGGCACCGGAATCCCCGCCGACGAGATGCCCCGCCTGTTCGAGCGTTTCCACCGGATCGAGAACGCCCACGCGCGGTCGCACGAGGGCAGCGGGATCGGGCTGGCCCTGGTCAAGGAGCTCGTCGAACTCCACGGCGGGACCATCGTCGCCGAGAGCGCCGAGGCGGTCGGCACCACGTTCACCGTCCGCGTGCCGTTCGGCACCGCACATCTTCCACCCGATGCGATCGCGCCGAGCGCGGGCCGGCGCAGCACCGCCAGCGGAGCCGAGGCCTACGTCGAAGAAGCCATGCGGTGGTTGCCGTCCGGCATGAGCGACCCCCAGCACGAAACCGACAGCGACCCAGTGACATTGGACACCACCGTGTCGTCGCTGGCGGGTGCCCACCGGTCCGAGACGGTCCGGGTGCTCGTCGCCGACGACAACGCCGACATGCGCGACTACCTGACCCGGTTGCTGCGCTCCGACGGCTACCGGGTCGAGGCGGTCGGCGACGGTCAGCAGGCGTTGGACGCGGTGCGTGCGCACGCGCCGGACCTGGTGATCAGCGACGTGATGATGCCGCGCATCGACGGTCTGGCGCTGGTCGCCGCGCTGCGATCCGATCCCCGGACCGCAGCGCTGCCGGTGCTCCTGCTCTCTGCGCGCGCCGGGCAGGAAGCTTCGATCAGCGGTCTGCAAGCAGGCGCCGATGACTATCTGGTCAAGCCCTTCGCCGCGGCCGAACTCCTCGCGCGGGTGCGGGCCAACGTCGAACTGGCACGACTGCGCGACCATCATGCGCGGTGGCGCACCGCGCTGGTGGACTCCCTGCAGGAGGCGTTCTTCGTCTGCGACGAGAACGGCGCGGTCATCGAGATCAATGCCGCGTTCTGCGCCATGCTCGGTTACGACGCGTCGGGCCTGCCCTACCAGCCGGAGTACCCGTGGTGGCCGACGGTCGACAGCGATCCCGAAGCGCACCGCCAGGTGGGTCAGGCGCTCGGCGACGTACTACGGCGGGCCCACGGCACCATCTCGCCGCTGCCGGTCACCCACCGCGACGGTCGTCGCCTGTGGGTCACCGCGACGTTCACCCGCGCCGAGGACCCCAACACCGGTCGCCAAGTCGTCGTCGGCACCCTGCGCGACATCACCGCCGATTACTATCTGGTGCAGCGCGAGACTGCGCTGGCATCACTGAACGAGGCTCTCGCACAAGCGGATACGGTCGACGATGCAGTGGCGGCGGCGACCGCCGAACTCTGGCAGGTCTGGCACGCTCGCCGCGTGCTGGCGGTGACGGTGCCTGCCGGGGAGCGCCGTGCGTCGGTACCCTCGGTGGTCTGTGTCGGCGAGCCCGTCACCTGGGACGAGTTGCCGGAGCAGACCCGCGGGATCATCCTCGGCCTGCGCGACGGCGACCTGCTGGCACCCGACGTCGCGTACCCCGGCTGGGCCGGGGTGGCGCTTCAGCATCCCCAGGGCGTCCTGGTGCTCTACATCGAGCTCTACGAGACGCGATGTTTCACCTCCGAGGACCACACCCTGCTGACCGTGCTCGCCGGTCGGCTCGGTCAGGGGCTGCAGCGCGTGCATCAGATCGATCAGCAGCGCGAGACCGCGCTGGCGTTGCAGCACGCGATTCTCGGGCCGGCGGTCTCCAGCGGCTTCGCCGTGCGCTACCAACCCGCCACCCGTCCGTTGCAGGTCGGGGGCGATTGGTACGACGTGGTCAATCTCGACGACGGCCGGATCGCCCTGGTCGTCGGTGACTGCGTCGGTCATGGTCTGGACGCCGCGACGGTCATGGGTCAGCTGCGAAGTGCTTGTCGCGCACTGCTTCTCGAGCAGCCCAGCCCTGCCCGGACCTTGGAGGCGCTGGACCGCTTCGCGGCGCGGCTGCCCGGCGCCCGGTGCACGACCGCGTTCGCCGCGGTGTTGGACTGCAGCACCGGCGAGGTCGTCTACTCCTGCGCCGGCCATCCTCCGCCGATCCTGGTGCACGCCGATCGCAGCGCAGGCCTACTCGACCAAGCCCGCGCCACCCCGCTGGGGTTGAGCTACGCACCGCAACGGCCCGAAGCGCGGGTCACTCTGCCCCCGAGGTCGACGTTGTTGCTCTACACCGACGGGCTGGTCGAACGCCGCCGCGAATCGATCGACGACGGGATCGCGCGCGCCAGCGGCGCCGTGGCCGAGCACCACGACACCGCACTCGAGTCGCTGGCCGACGAGATCATGTCGCGGCTGTCGCCGACCGACGGCTACCACGACGACGTCGCCCTGCTGTTGTACCGGCAACCTGCGCCGCTGGACCTGCAGATCCGGGCCGACGTCGACGAACTGGCTCCGTGCCGCTCGGCGCTGAGGGACTGGCTGGATCGTTCCGGACTCGGGACCGAACAGGCCCTCGATGTGTTGATCGCCGCCGGCGAAGCGCTGGCGAACGCGATCGAACACGGCCACCGGGACCTGCCGGAGGGCACTGTTTCTCTGCATGCGGACGTCACCGGCGACACCCTGTCGTTGACCGTGACCGACAGCGGCCGCTGGAAGGTGCCTGACGAGAAGCCCTCCCTGCACCGAGGCCGAGGCATCGCACTGATGCGCGCCTTGATGCAGGATGTCACCATCGACTCGCAGAACGACGGCACCACCGTGCGTATGCAGTTGAGGATCAGATGATGGCAACACCGCTGGACGTGCGCACCGGACGCACCGAGGACGGACGACGCACGATCGTCGTGGTCGGCGAGCTCGACCTGAGCAACGTGGCCGCGTTGGCCGACGCCCTCGCGGTCGCCGCGGCCGACGCCGGCGGAGCACCGCTGCGCATCGACCTCGGCCGCGTCGACTATCTCGACAGCGGCGCGATCAACGTGCTCTTCGAGCATGCAGCGTCCATCGAATTGGTGGTCAACCCGATCCTGCTGCCGGTGCTCACCCACAGCGGGCTGGTCGACGTGGTGCGCGTGACGCCGGCGGTGTGATCACCCGCCCCGTTCGCGCCGCGCGCGGGCCCGGCGCTTGCCCTCGTGCATGGCGGCCACCCGCGCCACGGGAATGGTGCGGCCGTGCTCGATCAGCGCTGCCGGCAGTCGCTGGGGCGGCGGCATGGCCTCCGCCCACGGATCGCGCCCGGACAGGACGTCCACGGCGGTCCGGACGGTGAAGTCCGCCGGGGTCACGCGGTCGAGGTCGGACCACGCCACCGGGAACGACACCGGGGTGCCCGGTCGCAGCCGTGGACTGTAGACGGCGGCCACGGTGGCCCCTCCCGCACGGGTCGCATCGACGAACACCTTGCCCCGGCGGTCCTCGACGATGAACGCGGTGGTGGCGATGGCCGGATCGAGTGCCTCGGTGCGGGCCGCCAGTGCGCGGGTGGCCGCGGCGACGTCGTCGGCCGGCGCATGCCGGTCGATCGGCACGAAGATGTGCAGTCCGCGCGAACCGCTGGTCTTGACCGCACCCGTCAAACCGTTGTCGGACAACACATCCCGAACCAGATGCGCGACCGCGACCACGGCGCGAAAATCGGCGCCGTGGGGCGGGTCGAGGTCGAGGATCAGATGCGTCGGCCGATACGTGTCGTCGGCCAGGCCCAACGCGGGATGGAACTCCACGGCGCGCTGGTTGGCCAACCACAGCAGTGTGCGTCGGTCGTCGCAGACCGCGTAACGGATCTCGCGGTGTGACGACTCGGCCCACACCGTCACCGTGCGCACCCAGTCCGGGGTGTACTTGGGCACGTTCTTCTGCATGAACGGATCTCGGCCCCGCAGCACACGCAGCACGGTCAGCGGTCGGCCGGCCAGGGCAGGCAGGATGCGGTCGGCCACCGCGTCGAGGTAGTCGACCAGGTCGCGCTTGGTGACACCGGCATCCGGGGCCAGCTCCTCGTCGAGGTTGGTCAACTCGACGCCGGCCCGCTGTTCCCGGGTTCCCATCGCCACAGTGTAGGGCGACGGCCTCAGCCGGAGAGGCTCAGTTTCCTGCGCACCTTGGTGACGGTCGACGGGATCTTGCTGGCCGAGAACAGGAGACGGAGCAGCCGGCTGTCGCCGCCGGGCAGGACACCGCCGCGCTGCAGGCCGTCGACGATGTCGTAGAGCGTCTCGCCCTCCTCCATCAGGCCGTCGGCGTTGAAGTGGTAGCGGTCCACCGCAGGGCACTGGATGAACTGGCCGTTGCCGTAGACACAGGGTGCCGAGTCGTCGTAGGGGTGCAGCCGCAGCGCCCCGGTCCAGTGTCCGCTGCCGATGTAGCGGATCATCGTCCGCACGGTGCCGTCGGGCTTGACGTCGATGTAGACCTGGTCGGGCAGCGGGTCATAGCGCCAGTCGGGGATCGCGGCGAAGAACGCGAAGTTGTACTTCACGAACTCGTCGATGCCGACGATGGTGTGTCCGAGCGCGCTGACGTCGGTGTAGCGGATGTCGGGGGCGTAGAGCTCGTGGTTGAGGTCCATGTCGCGCACCAGGAAGCTCCACCAGTACTTCTTGGCCCACGTCATCACCCAGGACAGGTCCTGATCGAATGCCTTGCTGTAGTGGTCCAGTTTCGTCTGGAAGTCGACGAACCACTGCTTGGTCATCGCCTGCAGTTCGTGCTCCTGGTACACCCGGACCGGTTCGGCCCTGTTGGATTCGAGAAACGTCGGAACCGGTCCCCGCAGCCGCGGCTGGTCGAGGGCCTGCTGGAATTTTTCCTCATCGAACACTGGGTTCTCCTCTGGTTGCGGTGGGTGTGCGGGTCGGTACGCCGGCGCGACGGTTCGCGTCGGCCAGGGTGGCGGCGGCCTCGTCGCCCAGATAGCGAGACAGTGCGAAGCTGCGGACCCGGTCGATGCGCAGCAGCCAGAACACGGGCAGTGCGGACCGGCGGACGAGCGCCAGGACCGGGTCGAGGACCGTCGGAATCCGGTGCAGTCGGCGCGCGGGGGCCGGCAGGGCCGCGTATCCCCAGACCGCCGAGGCCATCAACAGCAGGTCCACCAGCGTGGACTTGAGGTCGGAAAGACCTGCGGGGCGCGCCAGTGTCAGACCGGTCTTCCGTTGTGCGGCAGTCCATCCGGGCAGAAAAGACATCCGGTCGGACAGTGATCGGTAGTACCGGGCCACCTGAGCGGAGGTGACCGGGACACGGTCACGGGGCACGCCCATCAACACGGCCAGTTCGGCCATGTCGCGGAAGTACCGGTCGCGTTCGGGGTCGGCCAGTCGGCGCGGCAGCAGCGCGTCGGACACCGAGTAGTTCTCGTAGGCGATCAGCGCTGCGTGCGAGATGGTCGTCGCAGCGAACAGCATGGCGTCGGGATCGGTGGCCGAGTACCGGTCCCCGGTCGCTGCGACCACACCATTCATCGGGCGGTGGTAGTCGAAAAGCCTTCTGGCGCAGGCGATTGCAGTCGCCCGATCGCCGAAGATGATCGGGAACGGGACCGACACGGTGCGGCGCAGTCGGTCGTGGAAGCTGCCGCTCTTGGCGCCGGCTCCGCGTTGGCGTCGCTGGTTGGTCGGGAACAGTGGGTCGTGCCCCATCAGGACGGCCTGGAAGTCCCGGTGCGGAACCTCGAGCAGGTTGGTGATCTGCGCGATCATCAGCGCGGTCGACGGATCGCTGAGCACCCGCCACGCGACCGACGAGGGACTGAAGAGTCCCGCGGACTCGGCGCCATTCATAGGAATCAAGTGTTTCCTATTAGGTGTCCGATGTCAATCAGTGCACTGCTGTGGGCGCGGGTCTCATAGGGATCGGTCGATGTCCATATGTCGGAAATCGAGCGTGGGATGATCAGCCGATGACGACGCCGAAGCGATGGCGCGGACAGACGATGCGCGACCGGTCGGCCGAACGACGGATGCAACTGCTCGACGCCGGGGAGCAACTGCTCGGCGCCCACGGATCGGCGGCGGTGGGGATGCGTGCGGTGTGTCGCGAGGCCAACCTGAGCCTGCGCTACTTCTACGAGAGCTTCGACACCAGAGAAGAACTGCTCGTCGCGGTCTACAACCGGGTCGAGGAACGACTGATGAACCACATCACCGGCGGCGGATCGCCGGCCCCGCTGACCCCGCGTGACATTCTCGAACGCTGCGCCGACTTCTTCGAGGAGGATCCGCGGCGGGCCCGCATCCTGCTCCGCGAACCGCTGGCCGACGACACCCTGCGCAAGCACAGTGTGAGCCGGAGCCCGGCGTTCATCCAGGCTCTGATCCCGGTGGTCGGCCCACATCTACCGGTCACCGTCGGACGTGACCCCGCGGGCCTGGAGGTGCTGTCCACCGTGCTCGGTGGTGCGCTGGTGGCGCTGTATCTGGAGTGGGCCGACGGGCGGCTCAACGTCACCCGGGAGGCGGTCGCCGAAGCGGCCGTGCGGGTCGTCACCGCGCTCGCCGGCACGACGATGCCGAGCGACTCCGGTGGCGGAGGTCAGGCCTGAGCGGTCTCGAGCAGGTGGCACAACCGTTCGCGGTGGAAGACGGCGTCGCCGCACAGCAGTGCGTCGGTGCGCGCACGCCGCAGGTACAGATGTAGATCGTGCTCCCAGGTGAAGCCGATACCGCCGTGCAGCTGCAGCGCTTCACCGGCGGCGCGGCTGATGGCCTCGGAGACATACGCCTTCGCGACGCTGACCGCGTGGTCGGCGTCGGCGTCGGGGGCGTCGAGGGTCAGCTCCGCGTGGTAGGTGGCAGCGGTGCTGGCCTGCACCCAGATCCGCATGTCGGCGCACTTGTGCTTGACGGCCTGGAAGCTGCCGACGGGCCGCCCGAACTGGTGACGCTCCTTGACGTAGTCGACGGTCATGGTGAGCAGCCGCTGCCCGATGCCGACCAGTTCGGCGCACAACAGCACGGTGCTCAGCTGCATCGACCGGGCGATGGCCTGCTGTGCGGCCTCACCGGACAGACACAACGCGGACTCCGTGAGCGCCACCCCGTCGAAGGTGACGTCGCAGTAGCTGCGCGTCACGTCGAGGGTCTGCGCGCGACGGATCGTGACCCCGGGGGAGTCGGACGGCACGACGAAGCGCGCCGGAGCGCCGTCGAGTAGCGCGTCGACGACGAGGATCTGCGCGGCGTCGGCGTCCTGCACGCAGACTTTCGTGCCGTCGATGCGGTAGCCCGCGTCGCTGCGCACCGCCTGCATGCCCATCCCGGACAGCCCCCACGACTGCCCTTCCTCTGCGAAGGCCCAGCTCGCGATCAGTGAACCTTCGGAAATCAGTTGCAGCAGTTTGGTTCTGTCCGCGCTCCCGGAACCGGCCAGGGCGTCGGCGGCGACGACGACCGGGATGAACGGCGTGGCACCCAGTCCGTACCCGAGCTCGGCGCAGACCAGCGCCGACTCGACGACCTGCTGGCCGAGCCCGCCGTCGCTCTCGGCGATACCCAGCGCCGGCCAGCCCAGCTCTGTCCCGTCCCTCCACAACTCGACGTCGAAACCTTCGGCCGCGTCAATGAGTTGGCGCGCCCGCGTCACCGACGAGCGCCGTGTCAGAAGCGATTTGGTGGAGTCGACCAGTCCCCGTTGTTCGTCGTTGAGCTCGAAGTCCACGGCCTACTCCTTAGCTGAGGGTCGATGGGGCAGTCGGTGACCGGCGTGGTGCAGACCGTGGATCCGGCTGATGCCACCGAGGCGTTCGCCGGGGAACTACTCGACTGGCTGCGAGACCGGCTGGCGCACTACAAGTGCCCGCGGACGCTGACCTTCGTCGCGGAGCTCCCGCGCACACCGGTGGGCAAGCTCAACAAGCGGGACCTCGTGCAGCGCTACGCAAAAACAACCGGACCGAGCTGACACAGGCGCCGCCCCCGGCCCTGTGAGTTTCCTGTCAATGACCGCCGATGTCATCGACAGGAAAAGGTTTGACGGGCTAGATGTGTAGGGCGCGCCATGCGGGTGCCGCCACGGCTTTCGCGGAGCCGACGTCCGGAACCGAGCAGGGGCGAGCACATGACCGTGGGTCAGCGTTCCAGGGTGGGCGGCGTGATCCGTGCCCTGGCGGTGCCGATCCTGATCGGTTGGATCCTGTTGACCATCGCCACGAACGTCGCGCTGCCGTCGCTGGAGAAGGTCGGTGAAGAGCGCACCGTGGGAATGAGCCCCCGCGACGCTCCGTCGATGAGGTCGATGAGCCGCGTCGGAGCCAACTTCGACGAGTTCGACTCCGACAGCGCCGCGATGGTCGTTCTCGAGGCGGAGCAGCCGCTCGGCGACGCCGCGCACCGCTACTACGACGAACTCGTCGACGAACTCGAAGCCGACACCGTCCATGTCCAGCACGTCGCCGACTTCTGGGGTGATCCGCTGACCGCTGCGGGCGCACAGAGCGCCGACGGCAGATCGGCCTACGTCCAGGTCTATCTGCAGGGCAACCAGGGTGAACCGCGCGCCAACGAGGCGGTGGCCGCGGTACGCGAGATCGTCGACCACACCCCGGCGCCGCCCGGTATCGAGGCTTACGTCACCGGCGGGGCGCCGCTCGTCGCCGATCAGCACAGCGCCGGCGACAAGAGCGTCCTGCGGGTCACGCTGATCACCATCGGCGTCATCGCGGTGATGCTGCTGATCGTCTTCCGGTCGGTGGTGACCATGCTGCTGATCCTGTTCATGGTGTTCACCGAGCTCGGTGCCGCGCGCGGCATCGTGGCCTTCCTGGCCAACGCCGAGATCATCGGATTGTCGACCTTCGCCACGAGCCTGCTGACACTGATGGTGATCGCCGCGGGCACCGACTACGCGATCTTCGCGATCGGCCGATACCAGGAAGCACGCGGCGCGGGGGAGAGCCGAGAGCAGGCGTATTTCACCATGTTCGGAGGCACCGCCCATGTCGTGCTCGGTTCGGGGCTGACCATCGCCGGCGCCATGCTGTGCCTGAGTTTCACCCGGCTGCCCTACTTCCAGACGATGGGGGTGCCGTGTGCGATCGGCACGTTCGTCGCGGTGGTGGCGGCGCTGACACTGGGATCGGCCGTCGTGGTCATCGGCAGTCGGTTCGGTCTGTTCGACCCGAAGCGCAGCATCAGCTCCCGTGGCTGGCGACGCATCGGCGTGTCGGTGGTGCGCTGGCCCGGTCCGATTCTGACCGCCACGCTGGCGCTGGCGCTGGTCGGCCTTCTCGCCCTGCCGGGATACCAGACCAACTACGACGCCCGCGACTATCTGCCCGAGGACATCGCCGCCAACGTCGGTTACGCGGTGGCCGACCGCCATTTCGGCAGCGCCAGGATGAATCCGGAGCTGCTGATGGTGGAAAGCGACCACGACCTGCGCAACAGCGCCGACTTCCTGGTGATCGACAAGATCGCCAAGTCGATCTTCCGGGTGCCAGGCGTCGCGCGCGTACAGACCATCACCCGACCCGACGGCAAGCCGATCAAGCACACCACGCTCGGTTTCCAGATGAGCAGGCAGGGCACCACCACGCAGCTCAACGAGAAGTACCAGCAGGACCGGATGGCCGACATGTTGGTCCAGGCCGAGGAAATGCAGACCAACATCGATGTCATGGAACGGATGTCGGGATTGATGCAGCAGATGTCCGACACCACACACCAGATGGTGCTCAAGACCCGTTCCACGGCGATCGATGTCGCCGAATTACGGGACCACATCGCCGATTTCGACGATTTCTTCCGGCCGGTGCGCAGTTACTTCTACTGGGAGCCGCACTGCTATGACATCCCGGTATGCATGACCATGCGCTCGATCTTCGACACGCTCGACGAAGTCAACACGACGACCGACGACATCGAGGCCCTGGTGCCGGATCTGGAGCGGCTGGACGCGTTGATGCCGCAGTTGATCGCGCTGCTGCCGTCGCAGATCGAGTCGATGAAGTCGATGCGGTCGATGACGCTGACGATGTACCAGTCGCAGAAAAGCCAAACCGACCAGCGGGCGGCGCTACAGGAGAATGCGTCTGCCATGGGCGACGCCTTCGACGACTCCATGAATGACGATTCGTTCTATCTACCGCCGGAAGTGTTCGACAACGCCGACTTTCAGCGAGGCATCGAGAACTTCATCTCACCCGACGGCAAGTCCGTGCGCTTCATCATCAGCCACGAAGGCGACCCCGCGACCGTCGAGGGCATCGCGCGGGTGAACCCCATCAAGACCGCGGCCAAAGAAGCCATCAAGGGCACGCCCCTGGAGGGCTCCACGGTCTACCTGGCCGGCACCGCGGCCACCTACAAGGACATGAGTGACGGGGCGCGTTACGACCTGCTGATCGCCGCGATCGCCGCGGCCACACTGATATTCGTCATCATGCTGATCATCACGCGCAGCGTGGTGGCCGCCGCGGTGATCGTCGGCACCGTGCTGCTGTCCCTGGGAGCGTCGTTCGGATTGTCGGTGTTGTTGTGGCAGCACATCATCGGTTTGGCGCTGCACTGGATGGTGCTTCCGATGGCGGTCATCCTGTTGCTTGCCGTCGGCTCCGACTACAACCTGCTCCTGGTGTCGCGGTTCAAGGAGGAACTCTCCGGCGGCATGAGGACCGGCATCATCCGCGCGATGGCCGGCACCGGTTCGGTGGTCACCTCCGCGGGGCTGGTGTTCGCGTTCACCATGGCCACATTCGCGTTCAGCGATCTGTTGGTGATGGCCCAGGTCGGCACGACGATTGCGCTGGGGCTGTTGTTCGACACGCTGATCGTGCGGTCCTTCATGACACCGGCGGTCGCGGCACTGCTGGGCCGCTGGTTCTGGTGGCCGCAGCGCATCCAGAGTGAGGCGTCCAAGCGGCGACTGGAGGAGCTCCGGCGGCAGCCGGTCGCGCCCTGAGATCACCCGCCGGCGCGGTGGGCGAGCTCACCGATGCGCGTGGAGTCGAGTTTGGCGAGCAGATCACCCGCGTCCTCGAAAACGTCCATCGCCCCGGCTTCGTAGAGTTCACCGCGCGACACCCCGCCGCTGAGCACCGCGATCGACGCCACCCCGGCGCGTGCGGCGGCCTCGCAATCCCACACCGCGTCCCCGATGAACACCGCGTCCTGCGCGCTCACCCCGGCCCGGTCGAGGGCCACGGCCACGATGTCGGGTTTCGGTTTGGCGACGTCGACGTCCTGTGACGACGTCATCTCCGCGACCACGTCGTCGCAGTCGAGCACCTCCCGCAGGATCGCCAGCTCGTCCTCGGGGGCCGACGTCGCCAACACCACCTGCAGTCCCAACCCGGCGACGCGGCGGAGCAGATCGCGCGCCCCGGGCAGTGGCGCCAACAGGTTCGCGCTCTCCCGATAGAACTCGCTGTGGCGGTCTTTGAGTCGGTCGAGCACGTCCTGGCCGGCGTCCCCGGCCAGGGACCGCACCAGCGTCGTGCCGTCCATGCCGATGCAGCGGTGGATACGCCAGCCGTCGGCGCGCACGCCCTCGGCGTCGAATGCCCGTAGCCAGGCGTGCACGTGCAGGTAGTTCGAGTCCACCAGGGTGCCGTCCACGTCGAAAAGGACGGCGGCGCGCTCCGTCGTCATCCGCGGCAGGTACCCGGGCGTCCAGGCGATCAAACGCCGGTGGTCGTCTGCTCACATGCCGAATCCGCGGGTATCGTTGCGATCCACGTCCGTCCCACCGAGCGAGAGGGTCCGATGAGCGGAGGACTGTTCGCGCTACTCGACGACGTCGCCGTACTGGCGCGCTTGGCCGCGGCCTCGGTGGACGACATCGGTGCGGCAGCCGGTCGCGCGACCGCCAAGGCCGCGGGTGTGGTGATCGACGACACCGCCGTGACGCCGCAGTACGTCCGGGGTCTGGCAGCCGAACGGGAACTGCCGATCATCAGGCGCATCGCGATCGGCTCGCTGCGCAACAAGCTGGTGTTCATCCTGCCGGCGGCGTTGCTGCTCAGTCAGTTCCTGCCGTGGCTACTGACACCGATCCTGATGGTGGGTGCGACCTACCTCTGCTACGAGGGCGCCGAGAAGGTCTGGGGGCGTCTGACCGGGCACGCCTCGCACGACGAACCGGTGGCCACCGCAGGACCCGACGCCGAGAAGCAGATGGTCAGTGGGGCGATCCGCACCGACTTCATCCTGTCCGCGGAGATCATGGTGATCGCGCTCAACGAGGTCGCCGACCAGTCGTTCTGGCCGCGGCTGATCATCCTGGCCGTGGTGGCCGTGGTGATCACCGTCGTGGTCTACGGCGTGGTCGCGGCCATCGTGAAGATGGACGACGTCGGACTGCACTTCACCGAGCGGTCGTCGGCGTTCGTCCAGAAAGTGGGCAAGGGACTGGTCAAGGGCATGCCCAAGCTGTTGGCTGCGCTGTCGGTCATCGGCACGGTGGCGATGCTCTGGGTGGGCGGACACATCCTGCTCGTCGGCACCGACGAACTCGGCTGGCATGGGCCCTACAGCCTGGTGCACCACTTCGAGGAGGCGGTGCACCACATCGCCGGGATCGGCGCCGTGTTGGCATGGCTGGTCAACACCGCGGCATCCGCGGTGATCGGTCTGGTGGTCGGCACGATCGTCGTCGGGGTCATGCACGTACTGCCGTTCGGCCACAAGGCCGAACAACACACCTGAGACGTCAGACCGGCGATCCGTAGCGCAACTCGAAGCCGGCGCGACGCTCGGCCAGTTGGTCGAGTCGCTGTGCGCGGGTGAGGTAGCGGGTGTCGGCAGGCAGCACGGCGGCCAGGCGGCGCCGGTCCACCACCTGGGCGCGCACGGTCGGTGTCACGTCGGAATCGGGATCGAGATCCTGGAAACGGATCGCGATGGTGCCCTGGTTCAATCCGCCGGTGGACACCCAGTTGTGTACGCCCGGGTCGCGGGCGGAGACGACGAACGTGTAGGTGCCGTCGGAGTTCCGCTGTGCTTGAGCGTTGTTCAGACTGGTCTGCTGATCCCAGTAGTCGCCGGTGACCGTCCACAGATCCGTCACCGGGACAATGAGATAGCGCGCGTTGCCGGGATCGATGGTCAGCACCAGGGCCTCGCGGTCACTCAGCTGGAAATAGCCGGCACTCTGCAGTTGGTTGGCGAGGAACTCGGCGTTGCGGGCCGGATCCCGGAATTCGTTGGGCGCCAGACGCTCTCCGGTCTCCGGGTTCCTGGTGGCGACCTTGATGTACTTGGCCTCCATGGACAGCCCCAGGGCCATCACCGCGGCGGTCACGGTGCCCCGCAGCAGTGTCGGCTGCACGGGGAGCGGCGGGATCAGCGAGACCAGCGTGGTGAGCAGCCGGCTGCGGGTGACCGTGGGACCGATCAGCGGGATCGCGAATCCGCCGAGCTGACTGAACAGGCTGTCGGGTGGGCCGCCGACCCGTTCGATCGCCAGCTCCATCGGCAGCTGCGTGTCCCACCGGGCGAGGGTGTCGCGGACCGCGATCAAGGTGGTGTCGTCGGTGAGCTGTAGATGGTTGACCTGACCGGGCGCCGCGGGATCACCGCTGACCGTGACCGTGAACGAGCCGTCAGCGCCCACCTGCAGTTCCCGGCCGGTGAGGAGGTCGGCGGTGACCCCCGACAGGCCGGTCAGCACACTGAAGGTGAGGTCGCTGGCCGGCGCACCGGTCACGCGGCCGGTGATGACGTAGGACGACGTCTTGTTCACCCCCATGAACCGGTACACGGTGTCGGGGTTGTCGTAGAGGATCCGCGACCCCGGCACGGTCAGCCCGTTCCAGGAGTGCGGCGGGGCCACCTGGGCCACCACGGTCGGACGCATCGGGTTGAGCAGTTGCTGTTGGAACGCCGCCGCCATCGCGTACTCGTCGACCGCCCGAGCCAGCCGGTCCATGTTCGCGCGGTCGACCCCGCCGAGGTCCCGGTACTCGCGGCGCGCGGTGGCCAGCCACCCGCTGCGCAGCACGCCCTTCATCCACCGCACCGGCAGGGTTGCCACCGTCCTGGTCGCGATGCGTTCGGCCTCGAGTTGCTGCTCGGTGGCCAGCGGTCTGGCCGGCGGCGCATCCTCGGTGACGGCGTCTCGGCGCGCCGAACCGGCCAACGTCCACAGCGCCGTGGAGGCGGGTTCGGCGGGCGGGTCCGCCGGGCCGGTGCGATCGGCCGGGGGTGGTGCCTCGGTGTCCTCGGGCCGGTCCACCGGGTCTTCGCGCAGCGTCACCGTGGCGCGTCGCTGCGCGCGGCGGGAGACGCGATCCTCGTCGGCAGGGTCTTCTTCGGCGGCTTGGGCGACTGCGGCGCGAGTCGGTCTGTCGGCCCGTTCCGGCGTCCGTGCTCGCTGCGAGTCGCGTGCCGAGCTGTCGTCGGCGCGGGACCGCGGCGACGACGTGTCGTCGGCGGAGGCGATCGCCGGACTGTGGGCCAGCGCCACTCCGACGCCGGCCATCACGGCCAGTGCGCCGAACCGTCCGAGCATCCGTTCGTGTCGCATCCGAGACGGTGGTGCCATCGGCGGATCCTTCCGCTGCTACCCGCCCGTACCGTAACCAACACCGGGTCCGCGGCACGGCGAAACAGCGTGATCCGCCGGCTAGCGGTCTTCGCTGCCGGTGCGGTCGCCGATGAACGCGCGCAACCGGGCGTCACTGCTGGTGAACCGTTCCACCTCTTCGCCGCCGTCGCAGCGCAACAACGCGACGGTGATCTCCTCGCCGCGCCGGTGCAGCACCTGCCACACCGCGCCGGCGTCCTCCCATCGCTGCAACTCGGCAACCCGGTCGACATTCATGACCGCCACCTTGTCACCTAACTTGGAGGTCATGCACGCCGCGTCCGCGGTCGCCGTTGCGGCGACGTTCATCTGGTTGGGAATGGTCCTGGCGATCTCGTTTCTGGAGGCGCCGCTGAAGTTCCGGGCGCCCGGGGTGACCTTGCAGGTCGGTCTCGGGATCGGTCGTCTGGTGTTCCGTGCGCTCAACAGCTGCGAGGTGGTCCTGGGTGCGGTGGCGGTGATCGCGCTGTTGGTCGGCGGCCAGTCGTACGCAACGCTTGTCGCCGTCATCGTGGCGGCGGTGATGCTGGCCGGGCAACTGCTGTTCGTGCGGCCGGCGCTGACCCGCCGATCGGACGCGGTACTGGCCGGCCACGAGGGTCCCCGGTCGCACGCGCATTTCGTCTACGTGGGACTGGAGGCGGTCAAGGTGGTCGCGTTGATCTGCGCGGGCGTCCTGCTGCTCACGGCGTGATCAGAAGGCCCGAAGGTAGGGAAAGCTACCCTCACCTGCTCGGGTAGGCTCTGCGCTCACGATGACTGACGTGTTGCCCGTCCTGCCCCGGGAGCTCACCGAGCTCAGCGACGAAGTTCGCGCCGTCCCGGCGCCGCCGATCCCGCAGTTGGCCGAGCCGTATGCGACGCGTGTCGTCGACCCGGATACCGACGCCGCGATGATCTCGGAGTGGATGAACCGGCCCCACCTGGCCGAGGCATGGGAGTACGACCGGCCCGTGCAGTGGTGGCACGGCTATCTGCGGGCCCAATTGGCCGGTGACTATTCCCGCCCGGTGATCGGCAGCCTGCGGGGCACGGAGTACGGCTACGTCGAGGTCTACCGGGCCGCCAAGGACTCGATCGCGACGCGCTATGACGCCGACCCGCATGACCTCGGGCTGCACGCCGCGATCGCCGATCTGCAGATCGTCAACCGCGGGTTCGGCCCGCTGCTGCTGCCGCGGCTGGCCGCGAGCCTGTTCGAGCTGGAACCGCAGTGCCGGCGGATCATGTTCGACCCCGACCACCGCAACACCGGCGCGCGGCGGCTGTGTGAGTTCGCCAAGTGCGAGTTCCTCGGCATCCACGAGATGTCGAATCGCACGATGGCGCTCTACGCGCTGCACCGGCCGTCCTGAGCCGAACCTCTCAGTCGGTGGTGCCGCCGATCATCTCGGCGTAGCCGTCGAAATCCGGGCGCATCGCAGCGGCCACCAGCTCCCACAGCACCTCGTCGGTGCCGCCGCCGACGCGGGCGAGCTTCATGTCGCGCCACCAGCGCCCCAGCGGCGTCTCGTCGACCAGATAGCCCGAACCGCCGAAGATGTGCATGCACTCCGAGAGCACTTCTTCCCCGAGGCGCGCGGCGGTGACCTTCACCGCCGCGGCGGCGCGCAAGTCCAGACGGCCTTGTGCGGCAATGCCGTTGAGTCCGTGGCGCAACAGGTCGACGCGCGCCTGCAGGTCGGCCATCCGCATCCGCAGCGCCTGGTGCTCGAACAGGGTGGACCCGAACTGGCGGCGCTGCACCATGCGGGCGTGGGTGATGCCCAGCACCCGCTGGCAGGACGAGGCGACCTGCCCGGCGATCGACATCCGCTCGTGGGCCAGGCCCCACGAGATGGCGGCCAGCCCGGTGCCCGCGCGGGCGACCAGATGATCGGCGGGTACCCAGGTGTCGATGTGCACCGCTGCGGTGTCCAGCGGTCCGGCGCCGACTTTGCGGTAGGGCGTCTGCACCTCGACCTGGCTGGTCGGGACGGCGATGACCAGGACGTTGCCATGCCTGCTGGTGGGATCATGATCGACGCTGCGCGCGACGACCATGATGTGGTCGGCGATGGGGGACAGGGAGACGAACTTCTTGATCCCGCGGACCTCGAAACCGTCACGCGCGGAACGGACCTCGGTCTCCACGATCTGCAGGTCGGAACCGCCGGACTCCTCCGAGGCGCCGATGCACAGCACCGCCTCACCGTCGATGGCCTGCTCGCAGATCTTCTTGAGGTGGTCGGACCTCCCGAAGCGGCGCAGCAGCGCGACGGCCGAATCGTGCAGGCTGACACCGACGCCGATGCCGGCCGAGCCGAGATGGCCCAGCTTGTAGGCCAGTTCGAGGAGTTTGGGGACGTCGGGCATCTGGCCGCCCTCGGGTGCCCCCCACTTGCTGCGGAACACGCCACGGGCACCGAGATGCTCGATCATCTTGCGCGGGAACCGTTCTGAGTCCTCGGCCTCGGCGGTCCACTCGGTGATGGTGTCATCGAACACCTCGTCGAGGAGTTCGCGGTAGGCGTCGATGTCGACGGGCACAGACGTGGTCACGCGCGCACGGCCTCCAGGTTCTGCTTGACTTCCAGGCGCCGCAGTTTCCCCGACGAGGTGCGCGGCAGCGAGCCGGGGGCCAGGAACACCACATCGGCGGGAACCACGCCACACTCGGCGGCGACCCGGGCGATGACCTCGCTGCGGGCCCCGGCTTCGTCGGGCCCGCGGAACTCCGCGGCGATCACCAGGGCTTGGCGGGCGGAATCGCCGCTGCTGCTGACCGCGACGACCGCGCCCTCGCGCACACCACGGACACCCGCGGCGACCCGCTCGACCTCGCTGGGGAAGATGTTGCGTCCCGCGACGGTGATCAGTTCCTTGATCCGGCCGCAGACCACGAGCCCGGAATCCGTCAGATAGCCGAGGTCGCCGGTGCGGAACCAGTCCCCGGGCGCCAGCGGCGCCTGCCCGAGGTACCCGGACATCATCGACGTGCCGCGGATCTCGATCTCGCCGATGCCACGCTCGTCGGGGTCGTCGTGGTGCTCGGTCGGGGTGACCCGCACCTCCATGCCGGGAACCGGTTGACCGAGTACGGCATGCCGTTTGACGGAATCAGTTACGGGGTCAGGTATTTCGTCGAACAGCAGACCGGTGCCGGGAAGCGGCGAGGTGACCGCGCAGGTCGACTCCGCCAGCCCGTAGCTGGGGGCCGCGGCATGCGGGTCGAGCCCGAACCGGGCCATCTCGGTCAGGAACAGCTGGTAGCCCTCGCAGTCGATCGGCTCGCCGCCGTTTATGGCGAACCGCAGCCGGCCCAGGTCGACGTCGGACACGCGCCGCGAGTAGCGGCCGAGCACGGTGTAGGCGAAGTTCGGGGCGGCGGTCAGGCTGGCCCGAGACTCCGAGAGCCAGGACAACCAGCGGAACGGGGACGCGGCGAATGCTGCGGTGGGCGCCAGCCAGATCTCCGACCCCGACAGCATCGCGGTGAGCAGGAACGTCAGTCCCATGTCGTGGTAGAGCGGAAGCCAGCTGCAGCCGACGTCCACCGCGGGGTCCACGCGCGTTTGTTGCAGGAGAGCGGAAACGTTGGCGTACACCGCTTCCGGGGGCAGCTGTGCTGTGCGCGGGGTGCCGGTGGAGCCGGCCGTACCCTGCAGGACCGCGGTTGCACCCGGCGTAGCCGGTGTCAGACTGGTCGAGCGCTGTGCGGAGCCGATCGCTGCCGCGTCATGAATGGTCAGCCCGGTGTTGTTGGTTGACAACAATTCCCGATACTCCGGGGTGATCACCTGGGTCACGCCGATTCCGCTGAACCGTTCGGCGGTGGCACGCGCCCACTGATCGGGGTCGGCGCCACGGACCGGACCGGGCAGGATCGACAGCGCCCGGCCGGCCAGCCACGCGCCCTGGATCGCGGCGACGAATTCGACCGTCGGCTCGCCGACCAGACCGACCGCGCCGCCGGCGCCCGCACCGACGCGCTCGGCGATGTTCTCCGCGCGGGCGTGCACCTCCTGCCACGGGTGCCGGACCCACGTCGAGTCGGCCCGGTCGAACAACACCAGGTCGCGGGGCGTCGTCGTCATCGCCGACGACAGCGCAGCACTCAGCGCGCTCACTGGTCTGCGGGAACCTTTGCCAGGATCGCGTTCTCCAGGTCGCCGACGGTGTCGCAGGTCAGCAGATCCTCTTCCGAGAGCGCCACCCCGATCTTGTCCTCGATCGCGACCATCCCGACCGCGAACGCCACCGAATCCAGGCCGACGTCGTCGATCAACCGGGAGTCGCGCGTGACCCGGCTGAGGTCGACATTCAGGTCATCGCGCAGGATCTCGGTGAGTGCCGCGCTGATGGCTTGCGGCGAAGAGGTCTCCATGCGGCGGAAGGTTACACCGCCGAGTAAAGGTAGGCTCCCCTTACCCTCGCGCTCAGCCGCGCCTGCGTCCGGTTCCGGCGTTGCGCCGACCCTCACCACCGCGTTGCCAGCCAATGGCCCAGGAACGCCGCGGACAGCCCGAGCGCCACGCTGAGCACGATGTTGACAGCCGCCAACAGGCCGCGGCGCTGCTCGCCGAGTTCGTAGGTCTGGGCCATCCAAGTCGAGAACGTCGTGTACGAACCGACGAACGCCGTCCCCGCCAACAGTGCCGCCTGCGTCGGTAAGGCCAGGCCGGCGACGGCACCCAGCAGCAGCGCCCCGGTGACGTTGACCGCCAGGATCCCGACCGGGAACGGACCCGACGCCCGTCGGGACACCCAACCGTCGACCACCCACCGGGTGACCGCACCCAGCCCGCCGAGTACCGCCACCCCGGCCCACACCAGCGTCGCCGTCATCAGGACATCAGCCGTCGCGCTGTGGCGAATGCGGCCAGCCCGGCCGCGATGCTGGCCGCGGTGTAGCCCAGTGCCAGCCCGACGTGCCCGTGCTCGACGATCGTCAGCGTCTCGACCTGCATCGTGGAGAACGTGGTGAGACCACCGCAGAAGCCGACGCCCAGCAACGCTCGCGGATATTTCGAACCGCTCGGGCGGTGCTGGAGCGCGGTCAGGACCACACCCAGCACGAACGCGCCGACGACGTTGACCCCGAATGTCGGCCACGGCCAGTGTCCAGGATCGGGCGCGACCAGCGCCTCGATGCCGGCGCGTCCCAGCGTGCCCAGCGCTCCGCCGACGAACACCGCGGCGACCTCACGTACGTCAACGGCCACCAGCGAAGTATGCCGACCTGCGGTTGTGCGGGAGGCGGGACAGGCGTAGCAGAATCGGTCGCATGGCGGCCAACCCTCGCGCCGGAACGCCGGCACAACCCGAAGACCTCATCGACATCGCCGCGGTGGTGACGGCCTACTACACCGTGGCGCCCGATCCCGACGATGTCGACCAGCAGGTCAGCTTCGGGACCTCGGGCCATCGGGGGTCGAGCCTGGACGCCGCGTTCAACGAAGCGCACATCCTGGCCACCACGCAGGCCATCGTCGAGTACCGGGCGGCCCAGGGCATCGACGGCCCGCTGTTCCTCGGCCGCGACACCCACGCGCTGTCCGAACCGGCGTGGTCCTCGGCGCTGGAAGTGCTGGCCGCCAACGACGTTGTGGCCATGATCGATTCGGCCGGCCGCTACACCCCGACCCCGGCAATCAGCCACGCCATCCTGACCCACAACCGGGGGCGTACCGCCGGACGCGCCGACGGCATCGTCGTCACCCCGTCGCACAACCCGCCCCGCGACGGCGGTTTCAAGTACAACCCGCCCAACGGCGGACCGGCGGACACCGACGCCACCGGTGCGATCGCCGCGCGCGCCAACGAGATCCTGCGCGACGGCCTGCGCGCGGTGAAGCGCGTCCCGCTGGCCCGGGCGTTGCAGCATGCGCAGCGCCACGACTACCTCGACGCCTACGTCGCCGACCTGCCCAACGTCGTCGACCTGCACGCGATCAGCGCCGAAGGCATCCGCATCGGTGCGGACCCGCTCGGCGGGGCCAGCGTCGACTACTGGGCCGCGATCGCCGAACGGCACAACCTCGAGCTCACCGTGGTCAACCCGCTCGTCGACGCGACCTGGCGATTCATGACGCTCGACACCGACGGCAAGATCCGGATGGACTGCAGCTCCCCGAACGCCATGGCCTCGCTGATCGCCAACAGGGACAAGTATCAGATTGCGACCGGCAATGATGCCGACTCCGACCGCCACGGCATCGTCACCCCCGACGCGGGGCTGCTCAACCCCAACCACTATCTGGCCGTCGCGATCGACTACCTGTTCGCCCACCGACCCGACTGGGCCGCGGGCACCGCCGTGGGCAAGACCGCGGTCAGCTCGTCGATCATCGACCGTGTCGTCGCGGGGCTGGGACGCGACCTGGTCGAGGTGCCCGTCGGGTTCAAGTGGTTCGTCGACGGACTGATCGGCGGCACCATCGGGTTCGGCGGTGAGGAGAGCGCCGGGGCGTCGTTCCTGCGGCGCGACGGTTCGGTGTGGACCACCGACAAGGACGGCATCATCCTGGCGCTGCTGGCCGCGGAGATCCTCGCCGTGACGGGATCCACGCCGTCGCAGCGCTACGCCGAACTGGCCGACAGGTACGGCGCACCGACCTACGCCCGCATCGACGCGCCGGCCGACCGCGAGCAGAAGGCCCGCCTGGCCAAGCTCTCACCCGAGCAGGTCAGCGCCACCGAACTGGCGGGGGAGCCGATCACCGCGAAGCTGACCGCCGCACCCGGCAACGGCGCCCCGCTGGGCGGGCTCAAGGTGACGACCGAGAACGCATGGTTCGCCGCGCGCCCGTCGGGCACCGAGGACGTCTACAAGATCTACGCCGAATCCTTCCGCGGTCCGGAGCACCTGGCCGAGGTGCAGGCCGCCGCCCGGGATGTGGTGACGGCGGTCATTTCGTGAGTTCGCCCGCTCCGGGCGACACGCAACCCGAGGGCAAGCGCCGCCTGCCCCGGGAAGTCTGGGTTCTGGTCGCCGCGAACATCGTCGTCGCGCTCGGTTACGGCGTGGTGGCCCCGGTGCTGCCGCAGTACGCGCGCCACTTCGGGGTCAGCATCAGTGCCGCGACGTTCGTCATCACCGCGTTCGCGGTCATGCGGCTGGTCGGGGCGCCGCCGGCGGGCATGCTGGTGCAGCGGATGGGGGAGCGCCGCGTCTACATCAGCGGTCTGATCATCGTCGCGGTGTCCACCGCGGCGTGCGCGTTCGCCGAAACCTATTGGCAACTCCTGCTGTTCCGCTCCCTGGGCGGGATCGGTTCGGCGATGTTCACGGTGTCCTCGCTCGGGCTGATGATCCGGATCTCGCCGTCCGACGCGCGTGGACGTGTCGCCGGGCTGTTCTCGTCGGGCTTCATGATCGGTTCGGTCGGGGGTCCGATCCTCGGCAGCCTGACCGCCGGCTTCGGGCTGTCGGCGCCTTTCCTGATCTACGGCGCCGCCCTGCTGGTCGCTGCGACCGTGGTGTTCGTCAGCCTGCGCAACTCGGCGGTGGTCAGCGCGCCCGAGGAGGATCCCGCGCCGCCGGTGTCGTTCCGCACCGTGTTCGGACACCGCGCCTACAAGGCGGCGTTGTTCTCCAACTTCGCCACCGGGTGGGCGTCGTTCGGGCTGCGGATCGCATTGGTGCCGCTGTTCGTCGTGGAGGTGCTCGGTCGCGGCCCCGGGGCGGCCGGTTTGGCGCTGACCGCGTTCGCGGTCGGCAACATCTCGGTGGTCATCCCCAGCGGCTATCTGTCCGACCGGCTCGGGCGTCGCAAGCTGCTGATCTTCGGGCTGTCCCTGGCGGCGGTGTCCACCGCGCTGGTGGGCTTCACGACCTCGCTGCCGATCTTCCTCGTCGCGGCCTACGTCGCCGGTGCGGCGACCGGCATCTTCGTCTCCCCTCAGCAGGCCGCCGTCGCCGACGTCGTCGGCAACAAATCGCGCGGCGGCACCGCAGTGGCGACCTTCCAGATGATGGCCGACCTCGGGTCGATCGGGGGCTCGCTGCTGGTGGGCCTGATCGCCCAGTACACCTCGTTCGGGTGGGCCTTCCTGATCAGCGGGCTCATCCTGGCCGTGGCCGCAGTGGGCTGGATCTTCGCCCCCGAAACCCGGCCCCGGACCTCCCGCGAGCACACCGAGGTCCGCCCCTACGGACCCGAGGCCGGAGGCGAAGTGCCGTGACCAGCGATTTTGAAGGTCAACGGCTGGTGGTGTAACTTCGGTGAGCACAACACGGGGCTATGGCGCAGTTGGTAGCGCACCACACTGGCAGTGTGGGGGTCAGGGGTTCGAGTCCCCTTAGCTCCACTTTCGGAAGACCCGCTCGGACCACTGGTCCAGGGCGGGTTTTGCGTTATGTGCGGCTCGGTGGTCCGCTGCGGTCAAACGGTGCATCGCACTACGGGTGGCCCCGTCCCCTCATACCGCCGGGCCCCATCATGCCGCCGGGCCCCATCATGCCGCCGGGCCCCATCATGCCGCCGGGCCCCATCATGTCCTGCATCATCGCCGGCATCCCTTGCTCGACGAAGCCGGTGACCTCGCGGGCATGGTCGCGGATCACTGCTGCGATGTCTGGGTCGTCAGCCGTTTCCACGGCGATCACACCGGTCGGGGTGAAGGTCACTTCGCGTCGATAACCGCCGGCGTTGCGGAACAGGGTCGGCAGGGTCGCGCTCATGCACATCATCTCCGCGCCTTGCTCCAGGCGGCTGTACATGCTGGACACGTGAGACTGCAACTGTGCGGCGAGGTCGGGTGAGTCCGACTCGGTAGTGGTGCGCACCCCGCCCGGTATCTCTTCCACCGTGCGCCTGATCTCGTGGTGTCGGGCGAACATCTCCATGTAGAGCTGCATGTCCGCCGGCCCGCCCATCATGCCGCCCTGCGTGAGGCGGATACCTGTCCCGACGGATTCGTCGATGTAGCGACGGCCATACCGCAGACCCAGGGCGCTGCCCGCCGCCAACGCTCCCAGGGCGGCCAGTGCCACTCGGCGGTTCATCGACTGTGCCATCACAGCACTCGGGCAGAAGCCTATGGCCGTGGTGTAGTCGGAGCCGTCGTCGTCGGCTGGTGACCGGGCCACTGATTCGGCCCCATCATGCCGGGCCGCATCATGCCGGGTCCCATCATGCCGGGCTGGTGGTGTCCATCACGAAAATCGCCGGATGAGTATCTCCCCATGAAGAAACCGGAGAAGAACACCACAGCGACGATGAACACGACACCGGCGACGATACCCACCCAGATCAAGATGGAACTCGCCCGGTTGCGCCCACCCTCGTATGGCGGCGACTCGACGGCGCGGCGCTCCCCGGTCACGGTGGCTTGTTCCGGTCGGGACTGAACAGGTTCCGTCATGGCTCAACCATACGCTCAAGACACTATGCCGGGTAGGGTATGCAACTTATCCGCCGCCGGGGATTTCTCGATACCCCGTCGCCGCCGAATGCCAGCCGGCACACCCGAATTCACCCCGACGGTCTGGGGATCCCCTTGACTCCACCCGAACGGTCTCAGGCGGTCAGTCCGTACTCCCCGGCCTTGGCGAAAGCGTCGTCGACGAGCACGACGTCGACTCCTGCGCGGGCCAATAGCGACGTCGCGATCGATGCGCGGTAGCCCGATCCGCAATGCACCCAGACGGGCCCGGTGGGTACGTCGTCCAAACGGTCCGGCAGCTCGTGCAGGGGGGTGTTGATAGCGCCGGGAATGTGCTCTTCGTCGTATTCGTGGCTTTGTCGTACGTCCAGCACGGCCAGCGAGCCGGAGGCGAGTTCTTCTGCCAGAGCGCCGAAGTCGGCCACGGGGTAGGAATCCAGTGGGTCACCGTCGCTCAGATCTCGGATGTCGCCGGTGGCCGCGCCGGTCAGCCAATCGACCCCGATGCGTACCAGTTCCCGCTTGGCGTCGGCGACCTGCTCGGGGGAGTCTCCGATGAATGTGAGCGGAGCGCCCCAGTCGTAGAGCCAGCCGAAGTAACTGACGAAAGAACCGGACAGCTCGAAACCCAGGGTGCCGGGCAGGTGGCCGGCGGCGAACGCTGTGCGGTCGCGCAGGTCGACCACCCACTCGCCGGCGTCGATCCGTCGGCGCAGCTCCGTCGGGTCGATCGGCTCCGGCGGCGTCAGATCGACGGGAGCCGGCCCTTCGCGGTTGATGACGCCCATGTGGGCGTAGTAGGCGGGGTAGGCGGACAGCCCGGCCATCAACTCGTCGATGAAGCTCTGTTCATCCTGAGTGAGCGCCGGGTTGGTGCCGCGCTGTTCCTCGATGGTCGAGGAGTCGCCCGACGCGGGTGTTGCCGAACAGAAGCTGCCGAATCCGTGGGTCGGGTAGATCGGGGTGTCTCCGGGCAGACGGTCGGCGAGTTTGTGTACCGAGTGGTACTGGGCGCGCGAGAGCTCCTCGGTGTCCTCCGGTCTGACGAGGTCGGTACGTCCGGTGGTCCCGTACAACATGGAGCCACCGGTGAAGACGGCATGGACTGCGTCGGTGTCGTCGCGCAGCGCGTAGCTGACGTGGTGGTGGGTGTGTCCCGGGGTGTGGAGCACTTCCAGTCGCATCGGCCCGGCGTCGATGATGTCCCCGTCGGCGACCGGACGATGGGCGTAGTTGACCTCATCACCTGCGGGCACTGCGTATTCGGCGCCGACAGTGCGCGAGAGCTCGAGTCCTCCGGTCACGTAGTCGTTGTGCAAGTGGGTCTCCAGCACGTGGGTGATCCGTGCCTTGCGTTCTTCGGCGAGGATGAGCACGCGGTCGATGTCCCGTTGCGGGTCGATGACCACGGCGACATCACCGTGGGTGACCAGGTAGCTACGGTCGCCGAGTCCTGAGGTTTCGATGATCGTGACGTCCATGTTTGCTCCTTTGTGCGTGTCAGTTGAGAACGACGGTGTCGACGAGTACGTAGGTGGCGACCACGAAGACGAGGTAGGCGAACCAGCGTTGCAGGCGCGCGGTGTCGGTCTTGGTGCCGAAGTATCCGGCCACCAGTGACGCGGCCATCGCGGCGGCGACGAACACGGTGGTGACCTTCCAGTCGATGCTGACCGATTGCAGGTGCGTACCGATGCCGACGACAGAGTTGGCGATAATGATCAGCAGCGAAGTGCCGATGGCCGTGGACATTTCGACTCCGAGAACCACGACCAGCGCCGGGATGATCAGAAACCCGCCGCCGACCCCGAACAGTCCGGTCAGTATGCCGACCAGCAGGCCGGCACCGAGGGAACGCGGTACGCAGCGGCGCCAGTTCACCTGTCCGGCCTCGACCTTGCAGGCCGTTCCGGTGTCACCCTGCTCGGTGAGCATGCGAACGCCGGCAACCACCATGACGACGGCGAATCCGATCATCAGTGCGGCGTGGGGTAGGTGAGCGCTGATGGCGCTACCGGCAACCGTGGCCGGGATTCCGGCGACGGCGAAGATGCCGGCCATGCGCCACCGGACCTGCTGGGCGCGGATCTTGGGCAGCACACCGACGGCCGAGGCTGCGGCGACGACGATCAACGAGATCGGGATCGCCTGTTGGATGTCGAACCCCATGGCGTAGACCAGGGCCGGCACCGCAAGGATCGAACCGCCTCCGCCGAGTAGTCCCAGGAGCACTCCGATCAGCGCGCCGAGGCCCAGGGCCAGTGCGGTCGCCATGGGGGTCACCTACCCTTCTCCATCGCTGTGTGTCACACGGCAGCGTGAGCGTCGACCCACGCGTTGTACCCGCCGAGAAGATCAGAGGCCGGCCCAAAACCGTTCGCGCGCAACAACGATGCGGCCACACTGGAGCGCCAACCACCCGCGCAGTGCACCACGATCGCCTTGTCGGTCGGGATCTCGTCGACGCGGTTGCGCATCTGGGCGAGCGGAATGTGCAACGAGCCCGGAATGGCGCCACCCTCGCGCTCGCCGGGATTGCGGACGTCGATCAGTGTCACCGTATCGTCGGCGAGCAGCGTATCCAGCTCGGTGACCGTGATGCGAGACGCAGTCTGCACCAGGTCGGCGAGCTCGGCGGGGAACTGGCCGTCTCGGCCCACGTTGAGATAGCCGATGGTGTCGTCGAATCCGATGCGCGACAGACGTAGTGCTGCCTGCTGCTCCTCGCCCGGATACGTGATGAGGGCGATCTGCTCACCGATCTCGGTCACCATGCCGCCGGTTTCGGCGAACCGTCCGTCGAAGCCCACGTTCACCGTCCCCCGGAGATGCCCAGCGGCGAAATCCTCGACACTGCGTGCGTCGATGACGCGCACCCCGGCATCCAATGCAGCACGGAGCTGTTGCGGGGCCATTTCGGGCACGGTGCGGCCCGGCCGAAGCAGGGGATGCACCCGCTTGTTCATCGCTGCGTCGGACGCGAAGTACGCCGGCGCGGCGGGCTGACCCGCGGTGAGCATCGCGATGAACGCGTCCTGCGGCATGGGCTGGACTGACGGGTTGCTCAACCGTTGTTCCCCGATGGTCGAGGTCAGTTCGGTCGACAGGTTCTTCCCGCACGACGAGCCCGCCCCATGGGCCGGCATCACGATCACACTGTCGGGCAACGTCATCAGCTTGTCGTGAATGGTGCGATACATCGCCCGCGCCAAATCCGTGGTGGAGCCCTCGCCGATGTTGACCAGGTCCGGTCGGCCGACGTCGCCGATGAACAGCGAGTCGCCGGTGAGCACGGCGACCGGATCGGCGCCGGACCGCTCTCGCACCAGCAGGCTGATCGATTCCCAGGTGTGCCCCGGCGTCGAGAGGATCTCCAGGTCGACCTCACCCAGGGACAGATGTTCTCCGTCGGCCAGCCTGCGGATCGGGTAATCGGTTTCGGCAGCCTCACCGAACCCGATCCACGCGCCGGTCGCATCGACCAGTTCCAGGTGTCCGGAGACGAAGTCGGCGTGGAAATGTGTGTTGATGACCCCTTCGATCGTGAGGTCGAACCTTCGCGCGTCGGCGAGATACTCGCTGATATCGCGACGCGGATCGACCACCACCGCGCGCCCGGTGGTCTCATCGCCGACCAGGTACGACGCGTGTGACAGACATTCGATGTAGTACTGCTCGAGAATCATCGACGGTTCCTTTCAGTCCGTTGCGGGGCTCTGCGTTCGGTCGCCCGCCACATCTCGACAATACCCCCTAGGGTATTTATTCCGATTGGACGATAGATACCCCTGCGGGTATGCTCCAACATACCCCCATAGGTATAAATCAGACAACCGACAGGAGAGTCCCGCCTCATGGCAACGTCCACGGTCACCGCCGTCGAGCTGCAAGAACTACTCGCCTCGCCTCATCCGCCCCGCCTCGTCGACGTCCGCACTCCGGCTGAGTTCGAGACCCTCCACATCGACGGCTCCTACAACGTGCCGCTCGATCTGCTGCGGGAGCATCGCAACGACATCGCCGGGCACCTGGATCAACATGTCGTTCTGATCTGCCGCTCGGGGCAGCGCGCCACCCAAGCCGAGCAGGCACTGCGAGGAGCTGGTCTGACGAACGTCCACTTCCTCGACGGAGGCATCACCGGCTGGGAGGCGCAGGGGTTCGCCCTCAACCGCGGGGCCCAGCGCTGGGACCTGGAGCGCCAGGTGCGCCTCGTCGCCGGCCTCATCGTCGCTGTGAGTGTGCTCGGCAGCGTCTTTGTTCCGTACCTCGAATGGGTGGCCTTCGCGATCGGCGCCGGTCTCACGGTCGCCGCGCTGACGAACACCTGCGCCATGGGCATGCTGCTGGCGCGGCTTCCCTACAACCGCAGGGGCGTCGTCTGCGATGCCGCGACGATCGTGGACCAGCTGGCGCCGGACCGCAAGGGGGACGCCGAATCTGCGGTCGCACCGACGGAATCGCCGCAAGGGCGGAACCGTTGACCAAGTATGCGTCATACCCCCTCGGGTAACCTCGCTGGAGCTGCAACGAAAGGGAACACCATGGTCGGCGACCAAGAAGCCATCGATGCGGTCCTCAACCGGCTGCGCCGGGCGCAGGGCCAACTCGCCGGCGTCATCTCGATGATCGAGCAAGGACGCGAATGTAAAGACGTCGTCACACAGCTGGCGGCCGTCTCCCGTGCGCTCGACCGCGCAGGGTTCAAGATTGTCGCCACCGGATTGCGGGAATGCCTGGCCGGTGAGTCGTCCGGCGCCGACAAGCCCATGACCGAAGCCGAACTGGAGAAACTGTTCCTCGCGCTGGCCTGACCGACGATGACAAAGGAGTCACCATGAGCATCGCGCTCGCAACAAGCCTGAAGACGTCATTCGACGACGCCGTTGCTCGTACCCGAGAAGCGTTGTCCCAGCAGGGCTTCGGAGTTCTCACCGAGATCGACGTCAAAGCGACCCTGAAGAACAAGCTCGACGAGGATATGGAGAACTACTTGATCCTCGGCGCGTGCAACCCACCGCTCGCCCACCGCGCGGTCAGTGCAAACCGCCAGATCGGCCTGCTGCTGCCCTGCAACGTCGTGGTGCGCAGCGACCCCGACGACCCGGACACCACACTCGTCGAGGCCATGAACCCCCAACTGCTCGTCGACGTGACCGAGGACCCTGCACTACAGCCCGTCGCCCGAGAAGTGGGGGAGAAGCTCGAGGCCGCGATTGCGGCGTTGACGGCCTGACCGCAGACGCGCGCTGCGCAATTTTCCGAAGTGACGGGGCAGTCACGACGGAGGCCAGTCGAACTGGCTGTTGCGTTGCCCGGCCCGCGTGGCGAACGCGTCGAGTGCGCTGAGGACGTCTGGTGCACGCCGACGATTTCACGGCAATCGCTCACGCGGTTTGCGTCGGGTAGGTTCACAGCGATCGACCTGCCGCCTACCGAAAGCCATCATGTCCGAGGACCAGAGCACCGACGTTCCGCCGAATCACCTCTCCATCGACCCGAACAGTCCGTTCTTCAGCGAAGAGGTGCTCGCGCGCGACGTCGGCATTCGCTTCAACGGCGTGGAGCGGACCAATGTCCACGAGTACAACGTGGCTGAGGGGTGGGTGCGCGTGGAGGTGCCCGCCAGGGATCGCCGCGGGAATCCCATGGTCGTGAAGCTCACCGGCACGGTCGAACCGTTTTTCCGCCAGGCGGACTAGCGCTGAGCAGACGCACAGCAATTTGGGGACGCAGCCGCTGATCCTCGGGTAGCTTGCGCTGCATGCCCTTGGAGCTGGCCGCGTTCTACCGGACGACGATGCCGCTCGACCTCGGCCGGCTCGACGCCCTGGATGACGGTCGCTACCACTCGCTGTGGCTGCCGGATCACCTCGTGAGCTTCTGGCCGGACTCGATCTGGACGCCCGAGTTCACCGACCTTGCCGAGGTATCGCCGTCGCCGCACCGATACCTGGACACCGTCGCGCTCGCCGGCGCGGTCGCGGCGCGTACGAGGCGCACCCGGCTCGCGACAAGCGTCCTCGACACCGCGCGCCGCCACCCGGTGCTGCTGGCCCAGTCGGCACTGACCCTGAGCCATCTCGCCGACGGCAGGTTCATCCTGGGCCTCGGTGCCGGTGAACGCGAGAACCTGGCCCCGTACGGGTTCGACCATCGGCACACGGTGAGCCGCTTCGCCGAGGCGATCCGGTTGATCCGCCTGCTGTGGGACAGCGAGGGACCGGTCGACTTCTCCGGACAGTTCTTCACGCTGGAGCACGCCCGGTTGGACACCGACCTGCACCGTACCGGTCCGCCTCCGATATGGATCGGAGCCAACGGGCCCCGGATGTTGCAGCTGGTCGGTGAGTTCGGCGACGGTTGGTGGCCCACCGGCAGTGCCGGACCCGCAACGTACGCGGCGCAGTTGGCGCGCATCCGGGAGGCGGCCGAACAGGCCGGGCGGGATCCGGACGCGATCACCGCCGCGAAGATGGTGGTTTGCCTGATAGGTGAACCCGACGAACTGGATGAGATTCTGCAACGACCGTTGGTGAAGTCGCTGGTGTTGCAGCTGACGGCCGACGCGCTGGCCGCCGCCGGTCACCGACACCCGATGGGGGAGCACTGGCGCGGCATCCAGGACATCGACCCGCGCGGACTGACCCGCCAGCGGCTGCTGCGACTCTTCGACGAGGTGGACCCGGCCGCGATCCTATCCGTCGTCCCGCACGGCACACCGGAACAGGTCGCAGCACAGGTCGCCGACTTCGGAGAGGCCGGCGCGCAGGTGGTGTCGATACTCGACTACAGCGGGATGGCCGGGCAGGCCTACGCCGCCGAGTCGGCGCGCAAAGTCCGTGAGGTCGAGGACGAACTGTTGCAGCTCACAGGAAGTAGGCCATGACATCACTGGACGCCGACGTCCTCATCGCCGATGCGCAGGAATCCACCGGGCTCACCGATTTCGGCGATGACACCTTGCCCGCGCGCGTGGCGCTGGCAGTCGACCGCCTCAACCGAGCCGAACTTGACGAAAGTGGCTTGCATGCCGCCGCACTCACGATCAACGGACTGCTGACCAGCCGCCTGAACTTCATCGCCGACCACGCACGCCTTCCGCTCGCGGACGAACAGATCACCGCTCCACTCTTCGCCACCGGTGAGCCGAGGTCAGGAACGACGCTGCTGCACGCCCTGCTCGCCGAGGACCAGGAGTCGCGCGCACTGCGATTCTGGGAGGTCATGTACCCCTCACCGCCACCGGGCCTGGCATCCGACGACGACCCCCGCCGTGCGCAGGCCGACGCCGACTGGCGCGAGATACTCGAGCGAATCCCACCGTGGATCGTCAGCCACCCCTACAACGACCTACTCGGCGCCGGCTTACCTGAATGCGAACGCACGTGGGCGTTCGACTTCCGCGCGATGAACCCGAGTGCGTGGTGGCGAGTTCCGCTGACAATTCAGAACTTCCCGCAGGATCCGCATGCGCAGTACGCGCTGCACCGCATGATGCTCCAGCACATCCAGCACACCCGAGAGCCGAAGCGATGGATACTCAAGGGGTTTCACGGACGGCGTCTGCGCGCGCTCTTCGACACCTATCCCGATGCCCGTATCGTCTGGGTGCACCGCGACCCGGTGCAGGTGCTCGCTTCCCAGATCGTGGCCTTCGGGCAGATCAACGAGAGCCTCGCCGGAACCCTGGACTGGACCCGGTACGCCAAAGACACGATCGAAGGCTCGCGGGCCAACTTCCACGCCTACCTGACTGACCCGCTCGTCGACGATCCCCGCATCCATCACGTTCGGTACCGCGACTTCGTTGCCGACCCGGTCGCCACGATCGGCGGCTTCTACGACTTCGCCGGAGTACCGTTCACCGCCGAAACCGAGAAGGCGATGCGCGGATACCTCACCACCAACCGCAGCGATCGGTACGGCAAGTTCACCTACTCCACCGACGTCCTGCCGGTTCCCGTGGCGCAGCTGCACGACGAATTCGCTGCCTACCGTGACCGGTTCGGCATCGACATCGAGACGAGGCGCTGATGGCCTTCGGTGACACCTCTGACGACGAGGCGCTACGGGCGGGGTGGCACGACTTCTGCGAGCGGCTCAAGGCCGCAGGGGATCTCGCCTTCAAGGACACCTCACCCGCGAACGCACTGCAGCGCGCCGACGCATTCCGCTATCTGACGCAGAACCTCGGCCAAGCCTTTGATCTCGCGCTGGAGACCAAGAACACCCGCTATCCGATGATCCACCCGTTCTGCGGACCGACCCGCAAGCTCGGCGGCGACAACGCCGATTTCGTCTATCTGCAGGCTTGGATCGACGGCGAATCGACGTACCGCATCGCCGGTAACCGGGGTACGGCGCGCTTCATCAACTTCACCGTCCAAGGTCCGCGGCCCGAGGAAGACGTGTACTACGGCGCCGATCACCCGAATCTGCACGAACCCTTCGGTGACACCCCCGAGGCGAACATCACCGGTGACGACCTGGTCACCGAAGCCGACGGCAGCTTCGTCCTCTACGTCGGTGGCCTGCGACGGGAGCCGAATTGGCTACCGACCACGCCGGGTTCGCGAAAACTGTTCATGCGGCAGGGCTTCGACTCCTGGACGGAGCGCTCGGCGCAGTTCAGCATCGAGCGCCTCGACATGAACGAGCCGCGGCCCGTACCGACACCGCAGGACCTGACCGCGTCGATGCGGTGGGCCGGGGACTTCCTGACCGGGGCAATGACGGACTGGCCGGACCGGGAACTGCAGATCGGATCGCTGTTCGGCGAACCGGAGCCCAACGTGTTTCCCGGCGTACGTTTCGCCGGCACCGCCGAACAACGGGATGCGCGCCGCGGCCGGCTCATCGTGACGATGCCGTGGCGTCTCGGTCCGGACGAATCGCTGATTCTCGAGTTCCCGGACGACGGCGAATTCTGGATGCTGACCAACATGGGCGCGTTCTGGAACAGCATGGACTATCTGTACCGCCCGGTGAGTTACACGCCGAGCAGATCGTCGGTCGACTCGGACGGGCGTGTCCGAATGGTGCTGGCCCACAAAGACCCTGGTGTGAACAACTGGATCGACACCCAGGGTTTCAGCGAGGGCTACCTCACGATGCGCGTCATCGGAAGTCGTCAGCTGCCCGACGTCAGCACCTCCGTCGTCCGCCACGCCGACCTGGACGACGTCCTGCCCTCCGATACTCGCCGCGTCACGCCCGAGGAACGGGCTGCGCAGCTGCACGAACGCTTCGATGCCATCCGCCGCAGATACAGGATCTGACATGGACCCGAAACTCCAGACGCTCGCCGCGTCGGCCTTCGACAACGTCTACCACGTCGGCCACCTCGTCCCGAACCTGTTGGCGGCCATGCAGACACTCGCCGGCGCCATGCAGATCACGTGGGCACCGCCGTTCGAAATGCGCAGCGGCTTCACCCGTCCGGACGGCTCCACCGACGACCAGTCGGTCCGCATCGCGTTCTCCGCCTCCGGTCCGCCCTACCTGGAACTCATCGAGGTCGTCGATGTCGCCGACTCGATCTTCGCCGAACCGAAGCTGGGCGGCATGCACCATGTCGGCTACTACGCACAACGCTGGCGCGACGACGTCGCACGGCTGCAGGACGACGGGTGGGAGCTGGAGCGCACCGGCGCCGGCGTGGCGTACCTGCGCGACCCCCGCACCGGGCTGCGCGTGGAAGTGGTGAGCTTCAAGGGCCGCGACTTCATGACCCAGGTGCTCAACGGCGAGATGGGACGGCAATTCCCCTTGATCGAGCGCGCGTGATCCCCGTCGCGCACACCACGTACGGCGCGCTGCGCGGTGATCCCGGCGACGGCGTCGTCGTCTTCCGTGGTGTCCCGTACGCAGCACCGCCGACCGGCGAACATCGTTGGCGTCCACCGCAACCCGTGGCCGGCTGGCCCGGCGTGCGCGACGCCACCGCATTCGGGCCGATCGCCCCTCAGGACATCTCCGTCGAACGGTTGACCAAGCGCGGCCTCACCATGGGTGAAGACTGCCTCACACTCAACATCTGGACCCCCGCAGCCGACGACGGACGCCGGCCCGTCCTGGTGTTCCTGCACGGCGGCGGACAGACCCAGGGACATGGGTCTGCGCCGCTTCTCGACGGTGCACGCCTGGCCCGCCGTGGCGACATCGTCGTGGTCACGATCAACTTCCGCCTCGGTGTGCTGGGTTCGCTGTACGCACCCGAATGGCACGGCCCCGATTCCACCAACCTGGCGCTGCGCGACCAACGGCAGGCGCTGTCCTGGGTGCGCGAGGAGATCGGCTCCTTCGGTGGGGACCCGAATGCGGTCACGGTGGCGGGGCAGTCCTCCGGCGCAATCGCGATCTCGGCTCTACTGGCCGGGGGTAGCGAACTCTTCGACCGCGTGATCCTGCAGAGTGGCGGACTGGAACGCGTCCGCTCGACGGAGGCCGCCGCTGCCGTCGCCGCTGGGCTCAACATCCTCCGTGCCGGTGAACCGACCGTCGAGGAAATCCTTGCCGCCCAGCGCGGTATCGAACCTGGCTTCGTGCCGCCGCAAGGCCCGTTTCACCCATGCATCGACGGCGACCTCATCGCCGAACACCCATTGGTGGTTGCACGCTCTCGCGCCATGCCGGCGGTCCCCGTGCTCGCTGGTACCACCCGAGACGAATGGCGGATCTTCGACGCCGCACTCGACGACGACGTCTTCACCGAGCAGTACGTGCGCGACCGAGCATGGGCACTTGCGGGCAACGCACGCGACCCCGACGCGGTCGTGGAGACCTACCGGGCCGACCACGCTGCGCTGCGGGACGTCGCCAGCGCGATGGTCACCGACTACCACTTCACCGCGCCGACCGAACAGTTCGTCCGCGCACATGCCGAGCGCGGTAATCCGGTGTTTCGCTACGAACTGCAATGGCCCTCGCCGCGACCAGGATTCGGGTCCTGCCACGACTCCTGTCTGCCCTTGGTCTTCGGAAACCTGGACGCGGCGCCCGTGCTCGCCGGTACCGACGCGGCAGCCCGCCGCATGTCCGATGTCGTCCAAGGGCTGTGGCTGGACTTCATCCGTGGGGGAGAGCCGTGGGAACGCTACAACCATGCCGCCGGTCCGACCATGCTGCTCGGCCCCGAATCCTCTGTCGTGCGGGCGCATCGCGCAGAGCAACTCGCCATCTGGGAGAACCGCTATCCCGCGTACGGGTAGCGTGTTCGGGCCGCACCCGGGTGCGGTTCGGGTGTGGTAGTCGGGCCGTCAGGCCACGTGGTTGTCGGGTGGTGCGGGTCCGCCTGGTTCGCCGGGGTCATCGCGCGGTGGGACACCGGATTCCGGGTCGTCGCGCGGCGGGACGTTTTCTGAGTCGCTGCACGCCGAATCAACCGCTGCATCGGCATCGTCGGTCGCCGAAGCATCGTTCTCGCTCCACAACTCGGGTTCTTCGGGTGGGCGGAGGAGTCGTTCGGGGCGGTGGTAGTAGTTGATGCGGTTTCGGCCGGTATCCAGGCCGGGTGGGGGGATCCATTCGACTTCGCAGCGGTCGTTCATGCGGGTGGTCCAGCCGCCTTGTTCGACGCTGCGGTTATCCGGTGGGCAGGCCAGGCCGTTTTCGTCGACGTTGGTGTTGCCGCCGTGGGCGAAGTCGGCGTGGGCGTGGTGGACCTGGCAGCCGTAGGCCCCGACGGGGCAGCAGGGTTTGGTGCAGCCGCCGTCGCGGGCGATGAGCATGATCCGTTGGGCGGGGGTGGCGACCCGTTTGGCGCGGAACAGGTTCAGTGCTGAGCCGGTGGCGCGGTCGAACACCGCCAGGTAGTGGTTGGCGTGGGCGGCCATCCGGATCACGTCGCTGATCGGGATGACGGTGCCGCCGCCGGTGGTGCCGACCCCGGCCCGAGACTCCAAATCCTGCAACGTGGTGCGGATAATGATCGACACCGGCAGCCCGTTGAGCTGACCGAGTTGCCCGCTCATCAGGGCGATGCGCCCGGCGGCGACCAACGCGTCATGGCGACGCTGGGCCAGGGTGCGGTGATCGTTGTCGATCTGGGCCTGCGACGGTGTGCCTGAGGTGCACGGCTGCGGATCGTCGGGGTTACACATGCCCGGGGCGGCGAACTTGGCGAAGATGACCTCCAACACCGCCCACGCCTCCGGAGTCAGGGTCGCCGACAGATCGGTCATCCCATCGGAACCCTGCTTGCACTTCGTGATCCCGCGTTTGCGGGCGCGGTCGGTGTCGTCGGGTTCGGGTCCGTCCTGGTCGAGCAGGAACAAGGTCAGCGCGGCACTGTCTTTGAGCTCTTTGGGTCCGACCCCGACGGCGTTACGTACCAGATCCATTTCGAAGCGTTCCCGGGTTGCGGCATCGACGAAGCCGGGCAGTTTGGCGATCGCGGCGCGGATGACCGCGACGTGCTCGGCGTTGATCAGCCCGCGGGCTTGGGCAACCGCAGTGGCCGGCAGCACCGGCGGTAGCGCCGGACCGCTCAAGGGTTGGCGCGGCGCGAGCACCGCGGCCTCGCCGAGGCGCCGGCAGGCTTCACCGCCGGAGATGCGCCACCGCACCGTCAGCGCTTCTTTCCAGGATTTGGCGCCCAGCTGTTGCGGGGTGGCCTCGGTCTGCAACCGCGCCAGCAGCCGATGCCCCACCGAGGGCAGCTGACAGGACAGGGTTTCCAGGTCGTCGAGCGCCTCGAGCAGCTCGTGGCGGGTCAGCAGGTCCACCTCACACGCGGCGACCGCGTCGAAGGCCGCACGCAGCGCGCTGACCGCGGCCCGCAGATCCTCACCCGACACACTTCGAACATACATTCGACCACCGACAAATCCTGTGGCTCACCGGCCATCTCGACGCACGGACGTCGATATCGCAGTACCGCGCTACTGAACGCTCCGAACTACGAGACGAGGACGATTTCATCATCGATCGGTCGGGAGAATGCGCGGGGGTCTGCGATGAGGAACCAAATCAAAGCCGCCGCCGGGCTCCGCAAGATCGTCGGGGTCGGCGCCCGGATGACAACCACGGCGGTGACGGCTCTGGTCCTGGTCGCAGCGGTGACAACGCCGGAGCCCAACAGCGCTGCGGCAGTGAAACTTTCGGCTGACACCACGGCTTTGATCATGTGCGGCACCACATGTCCCACGCCCGATGACACGGTCATCGACATCGTCAGGAGTCAGTACATTGCCCCGCTCCGGCCAGGCGACATCGATTACGTCCCCGTGACGACGCCTCAGGAGTTCTGGCCCATTACCGGGTTGTTCAGGCTCATCGGACTCGCGCTCGGAGACCCGCGACTGTTCGCAACCGGTGGGCCGGCATGGCCCGACGCGCCATGGTGGAAGTTGTCGGGGCTCTTCGACCGGACCCCCAGTCAGTCGCTGAAGATCGGCGCCGACCAATTGGAGGCGGCCATCGCCGCCAACGTAAACCTTCACCGACTGATCTACGGACTCTCGCAGGGCGCGGGGGTTGCGAACGTCGTGAAGAGAAGGCTGGCTGCACAATACGATTGGGCAGCGGCTGTCCCGGACATCGACTTCGTGCTGGCCGCGGACCCGAATCTGCCCAACGGCGGCTTGATGTCTCGCTTCCCCGGCTTCTACATTCCGATCCTCGATCTACTGTTCAACGGCCCTGCGGCAACGGACACGCCGTTCGACACCGTGGTGATCACCAAGCAGTACGACGGGTTCACCGATTTCCCGCTGTATCCGCTGAATTTTCTCGCCGACCTGAACGCGATTCTCGGCATCGTCTACGTGCACCTGCATTTCTTGGATGTCAGTCTGCCCGCGACGGACCCGACGGAGTCGCCGGCCTACCAGGGCACCTATGGTGACTCGAGCTACTACCTCTTCGAGAATCCGGACCTGCCGCTGTTCGGACCTCTACGCACAGTGGGTGTACCGGAGCCGGTCATCGACGTCGTCGAGCCGTTCTTCCGCGTGCTCGTCGAGCTCGGCTATGACCGCTCCATCCCGCCGTGGGAACCCACGCCGGCGCGGCTGATCCCGAGAATCGACCCGGTCAAGCTGGTCGTCGACCTGGTCAACGCCGTCGGCCAAGGCATCAACAATGCCCTGGCGCTGGTCGGCCTGCCTCCGCTGCTCCAGATTCCCGACCCCGTCGCTTCACCTGCGCGTCAGGTGCCGCGAAGCCACGTTCCTGAGCATGAGGAGGTGGCAGACACTTCCCGGCAGATGCATCGCACCGAGCCGCAGGTGACGACACCGTCAGGAGGAGAGCAGGAAGCACTGAACGGGGAAGAACCTACGAGTTCGGTTCGAGTCGTCACCACCGACGATGACCCCGTCAAGGAGCCTCCGACCTCTCGGCGCACGCACCGCAAGACGTCCGAGACGCCGGAGGCCGACACCGGCCGCAGCGCGGACACAAGGACCGACGGACGCACGCGCGGAACAACGGACGAGCCGGAGCCGTTGGCGTCGTCGCATGATGAGGACGCCGGTCCCGAATCCCGACCGCGTGGACCATCGGGGTCAGAGGAACCCAGCGATCCGCCCGAAAGTATCCGCCCGGCTTGCTAGTCTGCCGGTGCGGGCCAAGGACTCGGGGAGGAGTCCGTGAAGACCACGGTGCCTGTGCTTTTGTCCGTCGAGTGAGAAGGGCAGTGTGGTGCAGGGGGAGTCCGCGATACCCGTCGTTCCGTCTGCGGACGATGCCGCGGAAGCCCGGTACCGCGCGTTGCTCGACGCCAGTCTGTCCCCGATCTGCCGTCACGACGGGCAGGTCGTGCACTACGTCAACCCGGCCGGGGTGCGTGCGTTGGGAATGTCGTCGCCGGGACAGGTCGTCGGGCGCCCCATCGCCGACTTCGTCGACCCGGCGACATTGACCGCCGTTCGCAGTGGACTGGAGTCGCTCAACGCCGACGGCGACGTCTCAGCGCCTGTCGAGGTGACGATGCGACGCATCGACGGCACCACCATCTCGATGCCCGCGGTGTCGACGCTGCGCGTCGATGCCGGTGGTCGCTTCTATGAGGTGGTGTGTGCACCGCACATCTCGACGCCGCGCCAGAATGTGCGCATCGACGCGGCTTCCGACACGACCGCGCCGTCCGGTGCCCGCCCCGACGACCGACTGTATGCCGTACTCGACATGCTCCACGTCGGCATCATGATCTCCAGCAACGACGGGAGGGTCCAGTTCGTCAACGAGGCGGCCCGCCGCATCATCGGTGCCGGCGCCGGCGAACTCGTCGGACTGCACCATCGCGACCAAGGGCTCAACCTGGCAATGTTCGACGCGAAAGGTGAACGCATCGGCGCACATTCGTACCCGATGAACTGGATCATCAAGACGGGCATGGGAATCATCGGCGAGGTGATCGGCGTCGACCGCGCCGACGGCCGCCGAGTGTGGGTGACGGGCAACGGATGTCTGCTGGATCCGCAGAACCCGGCCACCTCGCCGGTGCTGATGTCGTTCACCGACATCACCGAACATTACGACGCACGCGAACGACTCCGTCACGAAGCCAACCACGACTGGCTCACCGGCCTGCCCAACCGCGTCCATGCACTCGATCAGGCCGCTGCTGCGCTGGTGGCCACCGGAGCCGACCGACTGGCCGCCGTATTGTTCCTGGACCTCAACGGGATGAAGGCCGTCAACGACAGCTATGGACATCCGGTCGGTGACGACGTGCTGCGCATCGCCGCTCAGCGGATGCGCGCGACCCTGCGTACGCAGGACCTCGTCGCGCGCATCGGCGGTGACGAATTCCTCGTTCTCGTGCGAGGTCCCTACAGCGTCGAGGATCTCGAGACGATCGTCGCCCGGCTCGACGAGGCGTTGGCCGCCGAGATGGAGATCGGAACCCGGAGACTGCAGATCGGCGTCAGTGTCGGAGCCACCCTCGTCGCCGAGAACGACCGCCGCAACCTCGCCCAGGTGCTCCACGACGCCGACGTCGACATGTACCGCGCCAAGGCCGAATCTCGCTGCAGAACAGGGGCATTGAGCGACAACTAGCCGATCGACAAGCGGTCACAGAGCAACAGGAACGCCTCGGCGAACGGATGGTCGGCAGTCTCGCGTCGCAGCAGTTCCCAGTCCAGTTGTTCGCGTACGGCACGCACCAGCGGCAGCAGTGCCTCGATGTTGCAATGGTGTTCGTGCATCGCGCGCAGCTTCTGCAGGATCACCTGGGTCGGCGACAGCACCGGCATACACACCGCCAGCACGTCTTGTCGGGGCGCGTGCTCGATCATCGCCGGCTGCACGGGAACCCCGTTGATCCGGTGGAGCACGTCGATCACCACGGGGGACTCCGGACTCATCGCCACTTTGAACAGCCATTGCTCGGGCGGGCGGCGGATGTCGAATCCGGCGTCGGTCAACGTCGCGGTGGCGGCTTCGACGTCACGCTCGGCCACCACGAAGTCGACGTCGTGAACGGGTTCGGGTGCGCCGTGCACCCAGAGCGCGTAGCTGCCGGCCAACGCGAATGGTGGACCGTCGGTGTTCAGTGCCGACGCGGCGCGCTTGAGCGCGGCGCGCAGATCCTCGTGGGTTACTGCTGTGGGTTCGCAGGACATGGTGGGTAGTGGTTACCCATGAAGTTGGTGACGTTCAACATCCTGCACGGGCGCACCCCCGGTGGAGACGTCGACCTCGACCGGTTCGCCGACTGCGTGGCGGCACTGGACGCCGACATCCTGGCACTGCAGGAAGTCGACTCCATCCAGGAACGGTCCGGGTTGGCGGATCTGACGGCTCTGGCGGCCGAGGCGATGGGTGCCCGCAGCCACCGCTTCGTCGCTGCGATCGCGGGTACCCCAGGTGCCACCTGGATGGCCGCCACCGGCGAGGAACAACCGGGGACCGCCGCGTACGGGGTGGCGCTGCTGTCCCGCTATCCCGCACTGAACTGGCAGGTCGTGCGCCTGCCGCGCATCCCGTTCAGGTTCCCGATGTACCTGCGCGCCCCCGGACGCGTCCAGGTCATCGACGAGGAACCACGTGCTGCGGTCATCGGCCGGTTCGACACCCCGCTGGGGGCGCTCACCGTCGTCAACACCCACCTGTCGTTCGTGCCCGGGTGGAACCGCGTCCAGCTGCGTCGGCTGTTGCGGGACGTGCGGGGTCTGCCGCGGCCGCACATCGTCACCGGAGACCTCAACATGTCGGGAAGGGCGGCCAGTCGCCACTCGGGCTTGCGTGCCCTGGCCGTCGCGCCGACTTTCCCCTCCGACCATCCGACCCAACAACTCGACCATGTGCTGACCGACGACCCCAGCCTGACGGCCACCGAAACCCGGGCGCCGGCGCTGGCGATCAGCGATCACCGGCCGTTGATGGTGCAGCTGGGTCGCGGTCGGTAGTCCGCCGATGGACTTTGGTCCCGGCACTCGGTGACCGAGTCCCCCTGAAAGAGCAGTGACGCACGCGATACGGTCGAGACGTCGGGCGGCGCACTGGCCGCCGATCACGTGAGGAGATGCGTTGATGACCACTCCATTGGCACCCTTGGGCGTCGCGGTCGGTGTCGACGGATCCGCCGAGGCGCGGGTTGCCGTCGACTGGGCGGCCCGTGAAGCCGCGCGGCGCGGGATGCGTCTCACCTTGGTGCACGTGCTGCCCGGCGCGACGATGCAGGCCTGGGTCCAGGCCCCGTTACCGGCCGACTACTACGAGGAATTGCGGCGTGCCGGGAAGGAAATCCTCGCTGCGGCAGCCCAGGATGCTCGCGCCGCCGGCGGCGACGAGCTCGTCGACATCGACGAGCAGATCGTCACCGGTGCTCCCGTGCCCGCGCTGGTCGACATCAGCAAGCAGGCCGGCCTGATCGTCGTCGGCAGCCGGGGGCTGGGCAAGTGGGGACGCCGACTACTCGGTTCCGTCAGCACCGGACTGGTCCAGCACGCCCGCTGCCCGGTCGCGGTCATCCACGACGAGGACCCGCTGATCCCGCACCCGGCGCAGGCGCCGGTGGTCGTCGGGATCGACGGTTCCCCGGCGTCCGAGCACGCGACCGAGATCGCGTTCGACGCGGCGTCGCGCCGCGGGGTGGAGCTCGTCGCGGTGCACACGTGGCGCGACGCCGGTTACGTACTGCCCGGAGACGACTGGAGCGAGGTGCAGCCCGAGGAGGACATGCTGCTCGCCGAACGGCTGGCCGGGTACCAGGAACGTTATCCCGACGTGCGGGTGCGCCGGGTGGTCAAGCGTGACCAGCCGGCCCGGTGCCTGCTCGAGGAGGCCGAGAACGCGCAGCTCCTGGTGGTCGGAAGCCACGGGCGTGGCGGCTTCACCGGGATGCTGCTGGGGTCGGTCAGCTCCGAGGTCGTGCAGTCGGCCCGCATTCCGGTCATCGTCGCGCGGCGATGACGCGGTGCGGGCTGACCGGTCACACTCCGGTCAGCCGCGCATACCGTGTCAGGTGATGGTCGGTCGAACCGAACTCGAACTGCAGGGCGGTCAACCGCTTGAAGTAGTGGCCGATGGCCAGCTCCTCGGTCATGCCCATGCCGCCGTGTAGCTGCACCGCCTGCTGACCGACGAACTGGGCGGCGCGTCCGACGGTGGCCTTGGCCGCCGACACCGCGCGCGCCCGGGTGTCTTCATCGGAGTCGAGCTTGAGCACCGCCAGCAGGGCGGCCGCAGCGGCCTGTTCGACTTCCATGTACATGTCGACCATGCGGTGCTGGAGCACCTGGAAGCTGCCGATCGGCTGGCCGAACTGCTGACGCTGCTTGCAGTACTCGACCGTGTCGGCGAGCACCTTGCGCATCAGTCCGACCGCCTCGGCGCACACCGCGGCTGCACCTTCGTCGCGAGCCTGGGCCAGCGACGGCCACGCGGCGCCCTCGGCGCCCAGCAGCGCCGAGCCCGGCACCCGGACCCGGTCGAACTCGATGTCCGAGGCCCGTCGGTCGTCGATCGTGCGGTAGTCGTGGCGCGTCAATCCCGTTGGTGTCGAGGACAAGTCGACGAGGAACAACGAGATCCCGGCGGTGTCGGACTGCTCGCCAGAGGTCCGCGCGGTGACCAGCACGTGGCTGGCGAGCGGCGTGGACATCGACACGATCTTCGAACCGGTCAACACCCAATCGTCGCCGTCGCGTTCGGCGACGGTGCGCACGTCGCGCCAGTTGTCCCCGGAGGTGACTTCACCCGCGGCCAAGGTCACCACGGCCGACCCGGCGGCGATCTGTTCGAGAAGCCCGGCGGCCGAGTCGCCACCGGCGCGTTCGATCAGCCCGGCGGCCACCACCGCGGTGTCGACGTAGGGCTCGACCACGAGGGCGTGCCCCAGCGCCTCGGCGATGAGCATCATCTCCACCGGTCCGCCGCCGATCCCGCCGTACTCTTCGGGCAGCGCGGCGCCGAGGATGCCGAGCTCCTCGGCGAAGCCCTGCCAGATCTCGGGCTGCCAGCCCGCACCGGTCTTGGCCGCGGCCCGACTGGATTCCAGGTCGTAGCGGGTGCTCAGGAACTTGGTGAGCCCGCTGCGCAGCAGTTCTTGTTCGTCGGTGAGTTTGAAGTCCATTCAGAGCCCCCTACAGTCCCAGAGCGGCCTTGGCCAGAATATTGCGCTGAATCTCGTTGCTACCGGCGTAGATTGATCCGGCCCGGTCGTTGAAGTAACGCAGCGGAGCCACCGCCTGCCATGGCTCGCCGGTGACATAGCCGTCTTCGGGCGGCTCGAAATCGGCGATAGGGCCACCCGGGAAGGTCGCGTGCGGTTGGTACGCGCGTCCCCGCGGGCCGGCGGCCTCCATGGCCAGCTCGGTGATGGTCTGGCTGAGCTCTGTGCTGAGCACCTTCAGCATCGAGGACTTGGCGCCCGGATTTCCGCCTCCGGCGACCACTGCGAGCACCTGGTATTCGAGGATCTCCAGGACTTCGGTGCGGATCCGCGCGTCGGCGAGCCTACGGGCGAAACCGGGATCGTCGAGCAGGCGGCCGCCGTCGGGGCCTGGCTGCTCGGCGGCGACCGTGGCGATCTCCTCGGCCATCACCTGCAATGCCGGGGCGGTCGCGCCGCCGCCACGCTCGAATTCCAGGAGATACTTCGCGACCGTCCAACCGTCGTCGATCTCACCGATGACGTTGGTCTTGGGCACGCGCACCTCGTCGAAGAAGACCTGGTTCTGCACCTCTTCGCCCGAGGTCATCACGAGCGGCCGGATCTCGATGCCCGGGGTCGCCATGTCGATGAGGATGAACGTGATGCCGCGCTGCTTCTTCTCCGAGCGGGTGGTGCGCACGAGCGCGAACATCCAGTTGGCCTCGCGCGCGTGGGTGGTCCAGATCTTGCTTCCGGTGCACACCAGGTGGTCGCCGTCATCCCGGGCAGCCATCGACAGTGCGGCCAGATCCGACCCGGCCTCGGGCTCGGAGTATCCCTGGCAGAAGAACACCTCGCCGGTGAGGATTCGCGGCAAGAAGAAGTTCTTTTGCTCCTCGGTGCCGAACTTGATGATCGCGTGGGCGACCATCCGGATCCCCATCGGCGACAGCGACGGCGCGCCGGCCAACGTCGACTCGCGACTGAAGATGTAGTGCTGCGTCAACGTCCAGTCGCAGCCGCCGTGGGCCACCGGCCAGGCGGGCGCGGCCCAGCCCCGCTCGTGCAGGATCGCCTGCCAGGCCATGCTGGCGTCGTGATCGGCATACACGCTGGTCATCAGGCGTCCGGCCTGACGAAGTTCGGGCGTCAACTTCTCGTCGAGAAAGGCGCGTACCTCGTCACGGAACGCCGCGTCGGCCGGTGACCACTCCAAATCCATGAAGTTCCCTCCCACTGTGAGCTACAGACACAGTAAACCTAGTTAGTTAAGTGGGGGAACCCAGGGTGTGGGCGCGATCGCCTCGACGCCGTGCGGTGGCGATGTCCTCACGTTGCCACGGCCGGCATCGGCGAATCTCCTCGTCGGTCGGCGCGGCGGCATCCGGGCGACATTCGGGCATCCTCGTGCATGTTCTCCGACGTGTCCTACGCTGTGGGACGCGGTGCATCCCACGTCCAGGCAACGGTGAGGCGAATAACCATGTGTGCGGAGATGGAATGGGACGACGAGGCCGACGTCGTCTGCACCGGCGCCGGCGTCGCCGGCCTGGCGACCGCCATCTCAACGGTGGACGAAGACGGTGACGTGCTGGTCGCCGAACGGCCCACCGAAGAGCCGGACCGTAGTTGGTGGCCGATCGACTGCGCCGACCCCGAAACCATGAGCTACCTCGGGGAGCTGACCGCCGACCTCGACATCGCCGGCCTCGACGGCCACCAGGACGTGCTCCCCGTGCGGGCGATCACTCCGGCGCCGGCCAAGGCGCCCGCCACGGTACCGCCGTTCGTCGGCTCGCGGATGCGGGATTGGGCGGCGCAATGCATTTGTTCACCGACCGGCTATCTCTACACCCGGGTGACGGACTGGCCGTCGGCCACGGTGGTGCTCAGCGGGGGAGAGAGCTGGGAGATCGTCGAGGTCGGTACGGTGCCCGCCGATCACGGTGATCCCGTTGCCGCCGTTCACAAGTGGTTGAGCGCCGAGGCCGACGCGCGGGACGTCGACCGGGTCTCGGTCACCGGCGTGCAGCGACTGGTCTTCGATGCCGGGGCGGTCGCCGGTGTGGTCTTCGGCACCGACGACGGCCCGTATGCCGTCCGGGCCCGCCACGGGGTGCTCATCTGTCCGCAGATCCAGACGGCCGGGCACGCGTCGGCTCGCGTGTCGGACAGTGCGCCGTTGCGCGTGGCGCTGGTGGGCCGTGCGGGCAGTCGGTTCGGCCGGGTGGAATTACTGGACGGCCCTACAGGCGCTGAGACGTACTGAATTTCAGCGGAATCCGGCCCTGGGCCAAGAGCGTTTCGATCGCCGCGCCGCCGATCGGGCGGGAGAGCAGGAAACCCTGGGCGCGGTGACACCCGTGCCGCAGCAGGGTCAGAGCCGCGGCCTCGGTCTCGACGCCTTCGGCGACCAACTCCAAGCCGAAGGATTCGGCGAGCGCGATGATCGCCCGTACGATCGCGAGATCGCCGGGGTCCGAACCGAGTTCGCGCACGAAGCTGCGATCGATCTTGAGTGTGTCGACCGGCAGCGACTTCAGATGTGACAGGGCGCTGTACCCGGTTCCGAAGTCGTCGATCGCGATCTGCACACCGGCGTCCTTCAATCCCGCGAGGGTGACCCGGGTGGTCTCGATGTCCTGGACGACCACGCTCTCGGTGATCTCCAGACACACCGACTCCGGTTCGATGTCGAACTCGGCGATGATCCCGGCCACGGTGTCGGCGAAGCCGTCGGTCACCAGTTGCACGGGCGAGACGTTCAGGCGCAACACGATGCTCTGGCCGATGCCGCGTGACCGCCAACTGGCGAACTCGCTGCAGGCCGTCCGCATCACCCAGCGTCCGAGTTCGCCGGCGAGGTTGATCGACTCGGCCACCCCGATGAACGACTCGGGTGACAGCAGGCCCCGCGTCGGATGTTGCCACCGCACCAACGCTTCGATGGCCAGGATCTCGCCGGTGCGCATGTCGACTTCCGGGAGGTAGTGCAGCAGAAGCGCGCTGTTCTCGATCACGCTCTGCAGGTGCAGCTCGACGTCGTTGCGCAGGGCGCTCTTGAGCGCCATCTCCTCGCTGAACACCGAGACGACGTTGCCGCCGGTGCTCTTGGCCGTCAGCACCGCCTGGTCGGCGCGGCGCAGCAGATCCGAGGTGGTGTCCCGGCCCGGCGCGCCCAGGGCGATCCCGATGCTCGCGGTTCGCGTCAGCATCTCGCCGTCGATCGAGACGCGTTCGTTCAGGGAGCCGCGCAAGCGGTAGGCGAACGCCTCGGCGGTCGCGGCGTCCATGGGTTCGCGCGGCACGACCACGAACTCGTCGCCGCCCAGGCGGGCGATGAAGCAGTCGCTGTCGGCCTCCCGGCGCAGGCGTTCGGCGAGTATGCGGATGAACCAGTCTCCGGCGGTGTGTCCGAGATAGTCGTTGATCGCCTTGAGGCGATCGAGGTCGAAGAACAACGTGGCGACCGGACCGGGCTGATCGGCGGCCAGCCGCTCGTCGAGGTGAGCGAGCAACGCGCGGCGGTTGAACAGGCCGGTCAGATCGTCGTGCTCGGCCAGGTAGCGCAACTGGTCTTCGGCGAGTACCCGGGCCTGTACCTGGGCCATCAGTGAGGTGATGGCCTCCAGGGCGTTGAGTTCCTCGGTGGTCCATTCGCGATCGCCGAACTTCACGAAACCCAGCACGCCGGTCGTCACGTCGCCGGACACCAACGGGGCCGCGGCCAAGGACGTCTGGGGCACCGCGCGCCCCTCCTCGATGAGCCGCTGGTAGTCGTCGGTGGCCGGTTCCGGGCGGAAGACCATCGGCCGCTTGGCGTGTTCGCTGTGCGCGAACACCGGATCGGCATCGGCGTAATACACCAGCGCCAGGGGATCGGGGTCCGGAATGTCGGGACGGACGGGCCATTCCGCGACGAGCCTGGAGGCTCTGATGTCGTGGTCGTTGTAGCGAAGGAAGCTGACGTCGACGCCGAAGTACTCGACGAGGTCGCCCAGGACCTGTTGGTGGACCTGGACCGTGGTGGCCGCGGAGGCGACCATCAACTTGGTGGCCACCGAGGTGACGACCGCGTCGAGAGTGGGTGGCGCCGAGCTTGCTGACATGGTCCGCTCAGAATACGGGCGCGGGATCGAAACTGAGCGGTCGACGCCGACTGCGCACCGATGTCGGTGGCGCTTCGGTCAAACGCAGCAGTAAGCACAGGCCGTGCTGGGCATTCGTGCCCGTCGCGTGACGAAACCGTGATCCGAGCTCCATCAACTCGGCGGCGAACGGTGGGGACAATGCGGCGACTTCCTCATCGGTGTGGGCATAGAGGAATGCCGGCGAGACGGGTTGCACGGCCAATCCCAGCCGTTGCGCAGTGCACCACAATGCCTCGGCGCCGCCGCCGCCGCGCGCATAGCCGGTCAGGGAACGGTCGTCGACGGTAACCACGGCCAGAGCTGAACTCTGCGCCACCCGAGTGCCGGTGTCGGCGCCCAGAACGGTACCGGCGTCCCACTTTGCGAGCATCGCCATCACGTCGCCACGCCGCAGGACATCCAGGACTGCAAGCTGGTCGGTGGGCAACTCGAGGCTGCGCACGTCGATCCCGGAGTCCTCCGGTTGATCACCGGGCCAGCGCAACTCCGAAACCATGTCGGCGTGCAGGTACGGAGTCAGGTACCGGATGCGGTCGGCGGCGGCCAGGATCTGGCCCGCCTGGCGCAGGTCGTCGGCCTCGTGCAGCAGGGTGAGCCCCGCGCCTTCGCGTCGCACGACATCTTCGAGGGTCGACCGGACGTCTTCGGACATGGCCACGCGGCTGCCGCCGTGGCGGTTGGTCTCACGCGCCTCGATCATCGGGTACAGGTCGGCCAGGTAGGGATCCTCGCCGTTTTCGAGAGTGAGCTCCGCACGCAGCCGGTCGCGGTCGTCCTCACGGAACCGCAGCGGGCCCAGCACGCCGTGCGCGGCGGCGGCGACCCTGGCATTGAAGACCGCCGCGCCGAGCGCGACCGCGCTACCGCGCAACCCGATGTCCAGGGACGAGCTGAACTCGGGAGCCAGCCGGATCGTCACGGTCTGCGCCGAGGTCTCGATGTGCCACGGTTGGGCATTTCCGCCGGACGGTGCCCGGACGGCGGCGAGCGCCACGGCGTGCGGGGCGGATTGCGGTGTGTGCTTCGGGTCGTCGGGCGATGGTCGAGGTTGCTCGGCGGGCTCGTCCACCGGGTCGGTGAGGGCGTCCAACGCGGCCGCCACATCAATGCGCACGCGTCCGGACGGCAAGGGTTCCCCCAACGCGATACGGCGCACCGCCTCGGCGACCGTGGATGCGCCGACGAGTACGTCGCCGGCGAGCTGCGGCCAGGTCGCCAGTGTTTGGCCGACCTCCACCAGCGATGCGGCTCCGCGCGGTGACAGGCTCGCCGCATCGAGGATGCGCAGGACGTACGGGATCTTCTGCCGGCCGTCGAGCGTGGACAGTGCGGCTGCGTCGACATCGCCGAGCAGCCCGTGGAACAACGGCCGCTGCGGATCTTCGTCGAACCGCTCGACGTCGATGAGGCCGCGATCACTGCTGGCCATCAACACCGGTATCCGCCGGGCGCGCGCACCTTCCCGCACCAGTGTCTTCACATCCAGTGAGTCGCACTCCTCGATCACGATGTCGAGGCCGTCGAGGAACGCCTCGATCGTCTGCTCCGTGACACCGGCCTCGAGCACCTCGACATCGACATACGGGTCCACCTCGGCGATCCGGCGCGCCGCTGCCACTGCCTTGTTCACTCCGAGGTCGAAAACCGTTGCGGGCACGCGGTTGAGATTCGACAGCTCGAGGTCATCGAAGTCGGCCAGGCGCAGATGTCCGCACAGACCTTGCATCGCGAGCGTGTGCGCGACGGCGTGACCCACGCTCAGACCCACCACGCCGACGCGCAACGACGCGAGCTTGTCGTGTTCGTCGATGGTGATCAGGTTGCGGTTGCGATCCGTTCGCGTCCGTGCGTACGCGCGGGGGCCCAGGACGCCGACCAGTGTGCGCCGCCACGGGTAGTACGCCCACCGGGGGCGCTCGCCGGTCAGGTCGTCATCCGGGGTGGGCAGCAGCTTGCGCAATGTCGCTGCCTGACCGTCGATCTGGTCGATCACCGTCACGTGCGGGTCGGCCCGCAGCGCTGCGATGGTGCGCGCATCGGACGCACTGGCGGGATCGAGAATGACGGCTTGCGAGGAGGTCTCGTCGACGGTGGTGGTGTGGAACGAATCGGACTGCGGAGGCTCGAACGTCACAACGCATTATCGCGCAACGCCGCCGGCCCGCCGTAGAGGACCCCCGCACGCTCCAATTCGCGGACATCAGCGATCATCCGGGCTGCCTGTGCGGGCTCGGAGTGGCGAACGAACGTCCTGCGGTCCCACCACATCATCTTGGTGCGGTACCGCGGATCCGGGTAGGGGGTGGCGGGGATGTCGGCGACCAGACCGCCCGAGGTGCGCCACTTGTCCAGCACATGGGGCGCAGAGGTGGCCATGCAGAACTGGACGTCCATCACCGCCATGGCGTGCGCGCCGCTGCGCGCGAGCGCCCGAGTGACCGCCCCGGACTGTCCCTTCTGTGCATCGACGAAGGCCGCCTTCATCTCCAGCACGCCGAACGGCACGCGGTCGTCGATCATCTTGCGCACCGCGGCCAAGCCGGGTTGACCCTCCCATTCGACGACCGCGTGGGAGTCGTCGGCTCCTGTCAGTGGTCCCTTGGCGCGCAGGCCGCCGATGACCTGCCCCTCAGAGTCCAGTGCAGCCCAGAACATGGCCGTGTCGTGACCGTCGCTGATGTCGTCGACGTCGATGGCGCAGTCGACCCCGAACTTGCGGTAGCTGCGTTCGGCGCCTTCGAGATATTCGAACCAGAGGTCGCGATCCAGGTGCGGTTGCGACATCACCAACGTGCATTGCGCTTCCGCGTCCCACCAGGCGTGCCGTGCCGGCAGGGCAAACTCTTCGGAAGAGGTGAGGGCGAGCGGAGCGGACATGTTTTTTCCTATCGTCATGCAATCGAGATACCCGGCGGGGAACCCGACTGCTGCTTGTCGGAATTGGTATTCACCGCGGAAAACGGCGCATTCAGTATGTCGCCGAGTCCGCGCGGTTTCCAGCTAGTCACACTGATTTCCCTGTTGCCACTGGGTAGGGAACTGAGGTTGCACTAAAGACATACCGCAAGAAGCCATTTGGTATGGTGAATTTCGGCGATAAACTCTCGGACAACATCCGGGGAAGTGAAATCGAGCGAATCCCCCAAAGAGTATGACAATCGTTCTTTCTCGGTATATGCGATAAATCAACATCTTTCGCTAACATGCGTGGCCGAGTGTCGGAATTGTGTGAATGCGCTTGCAGGCCGTGCCGAACGGCCATCGGCGCCGTGGGCCGCCGCCTCCCGGTCCGGCTTCGCTGTGTGAGAGGGCTGCAAGCACACCGTGATCCGGGCACGCCCCTGTCGGATACAGCTGTCAGGTGCCGCGTCGGCTCCAGTGTCGGTGTGGCACTGTGAGACCCGGACAACGCGAGGCGGACGCAATCTGAACCACGTCCCGCAGCAACGACACTCCAGGAGGCACCAGTGAAGAAGTTCAATGACCTCGCCGAGCTGGCGGCGGCCGAAGGCACTCAGCTCGGACCCACCGAATGGCTCGAGATCACCCAGGAGCGGGTGAACCTGTTCGCCGAGGCCACCAACGACCATCAGTGGATCCATGTGGATCCGGAGCGGGCCGCCGACGGTCCCTTCGGCGGGACCATCGCCCACGGGCTGCTGACCCTGTCACTGATCCCGCATTTCACCCATCAGCTCTACACCGTCGGCAACGTCGCGATGGCCATCAACTACGGCTACAACAAGGTCCGCTTCATCACCCCGGTGCGGGTCGGCGCCAAACTGCGTGCCCGTGCCGAGATCAGCGCGGTGGCCCAGCTCGATAACGCCGTCCAGGCGACCCTGACGACGACCGTGGAGATCGAAGGTTCGGAGAAGCCGGCGGCAGTCGCCGAATCGATCGTGCGCTTCATCGGCTGAGGATTGCGGCGCCTCCTGCCGCAGCGAATTCACGTGCGTCAGCGACCATTGACGTACGTCAAAAACGCTCGTAGATTGCGTTGCGGCAGGAGGAGCGCGGTGAGAATCAAAGACCCCCAGGTGGCCATCATCGGTGCGGGCATCAGCGGCCTGACGGCCGGCAAGATGCTCAAGGACTACGGCATCACCTACACGACCTTCGAATCCTCGGACCGGATCGGCGGCAACTGGGCCTTCGGGAATCCGAACGGACACAGCAGCGCCTACCGGTCGCTGCACATCGACACGTCCAAGGATCGGCTGTCCTTCAAAGACTTCCCGATGCCCGAGCACTACCCGTCGTTTCCGCACCATTCCGAGGTCAAGGCCTATCTCGACGAGTATGCCGCGGTGTTCGGGTTGCTCGACCACATCGAGTTCCGCAACGGGGTGGTCCGGGCCGAGCGCGCCGACGGCGACGGCTGGTACGTGTCCGACCAAGCAGGGGCGCGACGGCACTTCGACCTGCTCGTGGTCGCCAACGGCCACCACTGGGATCCCCGCTGGCCCGATTTCCCCGGCACCTTCACCAACCGGTCGATCCACTCCCACGAGTACATCGACCCGAGCACGCCGCTGGACCTGCGGGACAAGAGGATCCTGGTCGTCGGTATCGGCAACAGCGCCGCGGACATCACCGTCGAACTGTCGTCGAAGGCGTTGGGCAACAAGGTGACGCTGTCCACGCGGTCCAGCGCCTGGATCGTGCCGAAATACATCGCGGGCCGCCCCGGGGACACGTTCTGGCGCACCAGCCCCCACCTCCCGCTGAAATGGCAGCGCAAAGCCGTGCAGCTCGTCGCGCCGATGCTGGGCACCGACCCCACGATGTACGGCCTTCCGCCGGCCGACCACAAACTCTTCGAGGCGCACCCGACGCAGTCGGTGGAGTTGCCCCTGCGCCTCGGCTCGGGTGACGTGGTGCCCAAGCCGAACGTGGCGCGCCTCGACGGTGAAACCGTGCACTTCGTCGACGGCACCAGTGACGAGTTCGACGTCATCGTCTATGCCACCGGGTACAACATCACCTTCCCGTTCTTCGACCCGGAACTGATCAGCGCTCCGGGCAACCAGACCCGGCTCTACAAGCGCATGTTCAAACCCGGCATGGACGATCTCGTCTTCATCGGGTTCGCCCAAGCCGTACCCACCCTATTCCCGTTCGTCGAATGCCAGTCGCGCCTGTTGGCCGCCTACGCGGCCGGGCGCTACGCGCTGCCGCCGGTCGACGAGATGGAGCGGGTGATCGACGCGGATCGACAGTTGCATTCCGGTCATTGCACCGACCGCCCCCGGCACACCCAACAGGTCGACTACTTCATCTACGAACACGACATCCGCACCAAGGAACTGCCCGCCGGAGTGCGGCGCGCACGCCAACTCGCGCAGGTGGCGCGATGACACCGGCCGAGATCACCTTCCGCAGCGCGGATGTGGACTGCAGCGCATGGCATTTCCGAGCCACCGGGACCGGTCCGCGGCCCGTGGTGGTGATGGCACACGGGTTCGGCGGCACCAAGGACTCCGGGCTGGCGCCGTTCGCGCAACGCTTCGCCGAGGCCGGGATCGACGTGCTGGCCTTCGACTATCGCGGCTTCGGCGCGTCGGGAGGTCAACCGCGGCAATCACTTTCGGTGCGCAGGCAGCTCGAGGACTACCACAGCGCGGTGGAGGCGGCCAAGAACCTCGAGGGGGTGGACGCCGGCCGTGTCGCGCTGTGGGGTGTGTCGTTCTCCGGTGGCCATGTGCTGACCGTGGCGGCGGCGCGCACCGACGTGGCGGCCGTGATCTCCCTGACGCCGTTGACGAGCGGTCTGGCGGTCAGTCGTGCGGCCGCGTCGTCACGCGACATGCTGACGTCCCTGCGGTGGACGCTGTCAGGAATCAAGAGCCGGATCGCGACGCGTCGGGGTGGGGCACCGACGCTCATGCCGCTGGTGGCCCCGGTGGGAGAGCCAGGGGCGCTGGCGCTCGACGGTGCCTTCGAGAGCTACACCGCGATGGCCGGCCCGACGTGGCGCAACGAGATCGACTGCTCGGTCGGCCTGGAGGTGCTCGCGGTGCGCACCACCCCTGCGGCCAAGAAGTTGCGGTTTCCGCTGCTGGTGCAGATCGCCGACTTCGACTCCTACGTGCCGGCCGACGCGGTCGCCGCGACAGCCGCCCACGGCCGCGCCCAGGTGCACCGGTACCCGTGCGACCACTTCGACGTGTGGCCGGGCCACGACTGGTTCGACAAGACGGTCGGCGACCAGATCGCGTTCCTGCAGCGGACGCTGCTCAGTAGTGCGTCGACCCCTGGTCGATAGAGATCGCGCTGGCCGTGACGAACTTCGATTCGTCGCTGGCCAACCAGCACACCGTGTCGGCGATGTCCTCGGGTTCGACGATCCAGGTGGGCAGGAACGGCGTCATCATGTGCTGGAGCTGCGGGTTGGTCTCCATCGCCGCGTTGAGTGCGGTGACCATGTCGCCGCTACCCATGTCGGTGAGCACCGGGCCCGGGTGCACGCTGTTGACCCGGATCGCGTGCTTGCCGAGTTCGGCGGCGAAGGCACGCGCCATGCCCGTGACGGCGTGCTTGCTGGCGGTGTAGTGCACCATGAACGGCTGCAGCTTGACGCCGGCCGCCGAGCTGATCAGGATGATCGACCCGCCCCGGCCGCCCTCCACGATCTTGTGGGCGCCGGCCATCACGGTGTTCCAGGTACCCGTGACGTTGATGTCCATCACGTCGCGGAAGTCCTCGGGTCCGATCGCGTCCCACGCCTGCGGCGCCGAGACCCCGGCGTTGGCGACGATGACGTCCAGTCGTCCGAGTTCGGCCACCGCGGAGCCGACGACGTCGCGTAGCCCGTCGTAGTCGCGGGTGTCCACCACCGCGGAGATGATGCGCCGCCCGGTCTTCTCGACCAGACGCACGGTCTCCTCGAGATCCTCCGGCGTCGCATGGTCGTACGGCACGCACGGCGGCAGGGGGCCGGCGATGTCGACGGCGATGACGTCGGCACCCTCGTTGGCCATCCGCACCGCGTGGGCGCGTCCCTGCCCGCGTGCGGCGCCGGTGATGAAGGCGACCCGTCCCTGCAGTCGTCCGGTTGTCTTGTCGCTCATGCGCGTTTCGCCGCCTTCACCAATCCGCCGCCGATGATCAATCGTTGAATCTCGCTGGTGCCCTCGTAGAGTCGCAGCAGCCGGACGTCGCGATAGATCCGTTCCACCGCGACCTCGCGCATGTAGCCGCTGCCGCCGTGCACCTGCACCGCGAGATCGGCGACCTGCCCGGCCATCTCGGTGCAGAACAGTTTCGCCGCCGACGGCGCGATGCGTCGGTCTTCACCGGTGACCCACTTCTGCGCGGCGTCGCGCACCAGCGCCCGGCCGGCCATCACGCCGGTCTGCTGGTCGGCGAGCATCGCCTGCACCAGTTGGAAGTCGCCGATCGCGGTGCCGCCCTGAGTGGCGGTGGCGGCATAGGCAACCGACTCGTCCAGGGCGCGCTGGGCCGTGCCGACCGCCAGTGCCGCGATGTGCACGCGGCCCCTGGCCAGCGACGTCATCGCCGCGCGGTAGCCGATGTCCTCGGTGCCGCCGACGAGTGCGCTGTCGGGAACCCGGACATCGGTGAAGGTGACGTCGGCCGTCCACGCACCTTCCTGGCCCATCTTCTTGTCCTTGACGCCCACCTCGACCCCGGGTGCGTCAGCGGGCACCAGGAACACCGCGATTCCGGCGCCCTTGTCGTCGGCAGGTCTGCTGCGGGCGAACGTCACGAACAGGTCCGCGTTGGGGGCGTTGGTGATGAATCGCTTCTGGCCGTTGATGATCCAGTCGCTTCCATCCCGGACGGCCTTGGACCGCAGACCCGACGGGTTGGACCCGGCGCCGGGTTCGGTGAGCGCGAACGACGCCACGACCTCACCGGAGGCGATGCGTTCCAGCCAGGTCGACTTCTGTTCATCGGTGCCGTAGCCGACCAGAACCTGACCGGCGATGCCGTTGTTGGTGCCGAACATCGACCGCAGGGCCAACGACGTGTAGCCCAACTCCATGGCCAGTTCGACGTCCTGGGCGAGGTTCAAACCGAGCCCGCCCCACTCCTGCGGAATGGCGTAGCCGAACAGGCCCATGTCCTTGGCCTGGTTGCGCAGGTCGTCGGGAACCCGGTCGTCGGCCAGGATCTCCTGTTCGCGCGGGACGACCGCGGAGCGGACGAACTGGCGGGTCTGGGCCAGGATCTCCGCGAAATCCTCCGCGCTGACCTCCGGGGCGGCTGCTGTGCTCACGATTGTTTGATACTCCTCAGGGTCGCGATTGGGAAATATCGTATATGAAATACGATAACGGGCAGGTGACCCCTACAGACGCAAGGATGGTGGACAAGTGGCATTGCTGACCGGTCAGACCGCAGTGATCACAGGTGGAGCCCAAGGCCTCGGCCTGGCAATCGCGCAGCGGTTCGTCGCCGAAGGTGCGCGCGTGGTACTCGGCGACGTCAACCTCGAAGCCACGCAGGCCGCCGCGGAATCCCTCGGCGGGGCCGATGTCGCGCGGGCGGTGCGCTGCGACGTGACGAAGTCCGCGGAGGTCGATGCCCTGGTGCAGGCCGCGCTCGACTTCGGTGGACTCGACGTGATGGTCAACAACGCCGGCATCACCCGGGACGCGACGATGCGCAAGATGACCGAGGAGCAGTTCGACCAGGTGATCTCCGTGCACCTGAAGGGCACCTGGAACGGGTTGCGCGCCGCAGCGGCGGTGATGCGCGAGCAGAAGCGCGGCGCGATCGTCAACATGTCCTCGATCTCCGGGAAGGTCGGCATGGTCGGCCAGACCAACTACTCGGCGGCCAAGGCCGGGATCGTCGGCATGACCAAGGCCGCGTCCAAGGAGCTGGCCTATCTCGGGGTGCGGGTCAACGCCATTCAGCCCGGCCTCATCCGCTCGGCGATGACCGAGGCGATGCCGCAACGCATCTGGGACTCCAAGGTCGCCGAGGTGCCTCTGGGCCGTGCGGGTGAGCCCGACGAGGTCGCCAAGGTGGCGCTGTTCTTGGCCTCGGACATGTCCTCGTACATGACCGGAACGGTGCTCGAGGTCACCGGCGGACGGCACCTCTGATGCGCGACGTGGTGATCTGCGAGCCGGTCCGCACACCGATCGGCCGCTACGGCGGCATGTTCAAGTCCCTGACGGCCGTCGAACTCGGCGTCACCGCGCTGAAAGGACTGCTCGACCGCACCGGCGTCGCACCCGAGGCGATCGAGGACGTCATCGTCGGGCATTGCTATCCGAGCATGGAGGCCCCCGCCATCGGCCGCGTCATCGCCCTGGACGCGGGTCTGCCGATCACCGTCGGCGGGATGCAGATCGACCGGCGCTGCGGCTCGGGCCTGCAGTCGGTCATCCAGGCGGTCCTGCAGGTGGCCGGCGGGGGCAACGACGTCGTCGTCGCCGGTGGAGCGGAGTCGATGAGCAATGTGGTGTTCCATTCCACCGACATGCGTTGGGGTGGCGCACGTGGCGGGGTCGCGGTCCACGACGCCCTGGCTCGCGGACGCACGACCGCCGGCGGCAAGAACTATCCGGTGCCGGGCGGCATGCTCGAAACCGCGGAGAACCTGCGTCGGCAGTACGCGATCTCGCGCGAAGAGCAGGACGAGCTGGCTGTGGCGTCGCACCGCCGAGCCGTCAAGGCGCAGCAGGACGGCGCACTGGCCGAGACCATCGTCCCGGTCACGGTGCGCAGCAAGACCGGCGAAGAAGTCATCGACACCGACGAACACCCGCGTGCCGACACCTCGGTGGAGGCGCTGGCGAAGCTCAAACCCGTTCTGGGCAAGGATGATCCGGATGCGACGGTTACCGCGGGCAACTCGAGCGGGCAGAACGACGCCGCATCGATGTGTCTGGTCACCACGCCGGAGAAGGCGGCCGAGCTCGGCCTGACACCGCTGGTGCGACTGGTGTCGTGGGCGGTGGCGGGGGTGGCGCCGAACGTGATGGGCATCGGTCCCGTGCCGGCGACCGCCGCGGCGCTGCAGAAGGCTGGGCTGGAGCTGTCGGACATGGACCTCATCGAGCTCAACGAGGCGTTCGCCGCCCAGGCGCTGGCATGTATGCGCGAGTGGAAGTTCGGTCCTGCCGATCTCGAGCGGACCAATGTGCACGGCTCGGGCATCTCGCTCGGCCACCCGGTCGGTGCGACCGGCGGCCGGATGCTGGCCACCCTGGCGCGCGAGCTGAACAAGCGCGACGGCCGCTACGGACTGGAGACCATGTGCATCGGCGGCGGCCAGGGGCTGGCCGCGGTGTTCGAGAGGGTGACGTCGTGACCAAGCTTGCCCAGACGCTGGGGCTGACCGAGTTCCAGACCGAGATCGTCACCACCGTGCGGCAATTCGTCGACAAGGAGGTGATCCCCACCGCGCAGGAGCTGGAGCACTCCGACACCTATCCGCAGGCCATCGTCGACGCGATGCGGGAGATGGGGCTGTTCGGGCTGATGATTCCCGAAGAGTACGGCGGGCTGGGGGAGTCGCTGCTGACCTACGCGCTGTGTGTGGAGGAGCTGGCGCGCGGCTGGATGAGCGTGTCCGGCGTCATCAACACGCATTTCATCGTCGCGTACATGATCCGGCAGCACGGCACGGACGCGCAGAAGAGCTACTACCTGCCGAAGATGGCCACGGGGGAGACCCGCGGCGCGTTCTCGATGTCCGAGCCCGAACTCGGTAGCGACGTCGCCGCGATCCGCACCCGTGCCCGTGACAACGGCGACGGCACCTACACCATCGACGGTCAGAAGATGTGGCTGACCAACGGGGGGAGCTCGACGCTGGTCGCCGCGCTGGTGCGCACCGACGAGGGTGCCGACAAGCCACACCGCAACCTGACGGCGTTCCTCGTCGAGAAGCCCACGGGCTTCGGTGAAGTCGTGCCCGGCCTGACCATCCCGGGCAAGCTCGACAAGCTCGGTTACAAGGGCATCGACACCACCGAGCTGATCTTCGACGGTTACCGCGCCAAGGCGTCCGACATTCTCGGCGAGGCGCCCGGGCAGGGCTTCTTCCAGATGATGGACGGAGTCGAGGTCGGCCGCGTCAACGTCTCGGCCCGCGCGTGCGGCGTGGCCAACCGGGCCTTCGAGCTGGCGGTGCGCTACGCGCAGCAGCGCAGCACGTTCGGCAAGCCGATCGCCGAGCACCAGGCGATCGCGTTCCAGTTGGCCGAGATGGCGACGAAAGTCGAAGCCGCCCACCTGATGATGGTCAACGCCGCGCGGCTGAAGGACAGCGGGGACCGCAACGATGTCGCTGCGGGCATGGCCAAGTACTTCACCAGCGAGGTCTGCGCCGAGGTGACGCAGCAGAGCTTCCGGATCCACGGCGGCTACGGCTATTCCAAGGAATACGAGATCGAGCGCCTGATGCGTGATGCGCCGTTCCTGCTCATCGGTGAGGGGACCAGCGAGATCCAGAAGAACATCATCAGCAAGCGCCTGCTGGCGGACTACCGGGTGTAGTGCGGTGGGCAGCCCCGAGTTCGCAGTACGGCCGCAACTGGCCGACGACGTCGCCGGCTACGTCCGGCGACGCATCTTCGACGGCACCTATGCGGCCGGCGCTTACGTGCGGCTGGACCAGCTGGCCGCCGAGCTCGGCATCAGCGTCACGCCGGTACGCGAGGCGCTGTTCGAGCTCAAGGCCGAGGGGCTGCTCGACCAGCAACCGCGGCGCGGGTTCGTGGTGCGTCCGGTGACGGTGCGCGACATCACCGACGTCTCCGACGTGCAGGCCTACATCGGTGGTCTGCTCGCCGCACGGGCCGCGGCCAACATCACCGAGGCGCAGGTCGCCGAGCTCACCGGGATCCAGAACGAACTCGAGGCCGCCTACGCTGCCGACGACGGCGAGCGTGCGGTCCGGCTGAACCACGAGTTCCACAAGGGCATCAACGTGGCGGCGGAGTCACCGAAGTTGGCCCAGTTGATGTCCCAGATCACCCGTTATGCGCCGGAGACCGTGTTTCCCACCGTCAAGGGCTGGCCCGAGCAGTCCAACGCCCACCACCGGCGGGTGCTCGATGCGTTGGCGCGGCAGGACCCCGACGCGGCGCGGGCGGCGATGTCCGAGCATCTCAGCGCCGGGGCCGACCCGTTGATCGAGCACCTGTCGTGCCGAGGCGTGATCTGTTGATCTGCTCACCGCAAGGAAGGTGACCCATGGGTGTACTTGACGGAATCCGTGTGCTCGACTACGGCAGGTTCATCGCCGCGCCGTGGTGCACGGCCCTGCTGGCCGACATGGGCGCCGACGTCGTGCGCGTCGAAAAACGCGAAGGCGGAGAAGACCGCTGGGTGCAGTCGGTCACCGACAGCGGCGAAGGCGGGACCTTTCTGCAGTGCAACCGCAACAAACGCTCGCTGACGCTGGACACCACCACCGACGAAGGGAAGGAGATCAGCCGCCGGCTGGTCGAACGTGCCGACGTCGTGGTGGCCAACATGCCGGCGGCGGGGATGCGGGCCAGCGGACTGGACTACGACACCCTGCGCGCGATCAAACCCGACATCATCCTGGCCAGCGCGACCGCCTACGGCGAGGGCGGGCCCTACAGCGACCGCATCGGGTTCGACGGCGCCGGCCAGATGATGTCGGGTGCCGTTGCCCGCCAAGGACTGCCGGAGCAGCCGATCCGGACAGCGGTGCCGTACGCGGACTTCGGGACCGCGCTGACGCTGACCATCGGTGTGATGATGGCGTTGTATCACCGCGACCGCACCGGTATCGGGCAGCACGTGGAGGGCGCACTGCTGCCGACGGCCATGATGCTGTCCAACGCGTTCCTGATCGAACGCGACCTGCTCGGAATCGACAAGCCGCGCATGGGAAATCAAGGTGCATCGGTGGCGCCGTGCGACCTGTACCGCACCTCCGACGACGAATGGGTGCTGCTGCAGATCGCCGGGCAGCCGATGTTCAAACGGTGGTGCCGGCTGGTGGGGCAACCGGAGCTGTTCGACGACCCGCGATTCGCCGACGACGATCTTCGGTGGCAGCACAGTGCGGAGCTCAACGGAATCATGGCCGCCTGGACCGCGCAGCGCACCAAAGCCGACGTCATGGCCGAGTTGCAGGCCGCGAAGCTGCCCGCCGCCCCGATGCTGTCCACGCAGGACGTCCTCGAAGATCCTCACGTCCAGGCCATGGGCTTCCTGAAGCGGGTGCCGTTCCCCGGCGTCGAACAGGGCGTGCCGATCATCGAAACCCCGTTCCGGTTGTCCGAGACGCCGGGGGAGATCCGGCGGCGGGCACCGTTGCTCGGTGAGCACACCGTCGAGGTGCTCACCGAGATCGGTTACGGGACAGGTGACATCGAGGAGTTCCGGGAGCGCGCGATCGTCTAGGTCGCCGCGCTCAGGCGGGCCCGCAGGGCGGCGACGTCGACCTTTCCGGTCGCACCGCGCGGGATGTCGGCGGCGTCGTCGCTCCGTACCCACACGGTGGGGACCTTGAAGCTGCTCAGCAGTTCGCGCGCGGCCGTGCGGACGTCCTCGGTGGGGCGGTCCGTGACAATCATCGCCCCTACTCGCGGACCGTGGGGGCCGGGAACGTCGGTGACCGCGGCCGCCTGCACACCGGGGATGGTGCGCAGCGCATCCTCCACCTCACCGGGGTAAACGGTGGCGCCGCTGACCTTGAACATGTCGTCGGATCGACCGTGCGAGAACAGAAACCCGTCGGCATCGAGGTGCCCGAGGTCGCCGGTCGGGTAGTAGCCGTCGGCGGTGAACACCTCGTGGCGTTGCCGGCCGACGATGCCGCGCATCATGTGAGGACCCCGCAACTGGATCTCGCCGATCTGTCCGGCAGACACGGCCGCCCCGGTGTCCGGGTCGACGATGCGCACCTCCATGCCGGCGAACGGTTTGCCGCAGCTACCCCACGCCGAGCGCGGCATGTCGGTGTCGGCGGGGTAACCGCAGTACGGCCCGAACGACTCCGTCATGCCGAACAGGTTGGCCCGCGCGCCTTTCGGGCTGCGCAGCTGCTGGGGCAGAAGCGCCTCCAGACTGCCGGGCTGCAGCGCCGACAGGTCGGCACCGACGGTGTCGAGGTGGCGGGCCAGCGCCTCGGCCTGGCTGGGCCAACCGCGGAACAGCGTGACGCGCTCCCGCTCCAGCAGCCGCAACGTCGACTCCGGCGTCGGGATGGGTTCGGTGACCAGGGTGGCCCCGCTGACCAGCGCGGTGATCGCACCGCCTCCGAAACCGCCGACCCAGAACAACGGCATGGGCAGGTAGAGGCGCGAGTCTTCGGTGACACAGCGCGCCGCCAGCCCCGAGCGCACCGCACCCAACGCGTTGCCGTGACTGTGCACCACCCCCTTGGGCGCGCCGCGGCTGCCGGAGGTGAACATGATCGCCAGCGTGCTGCTGGGCTGCACGCCGGCGGCCATACGCGCGACGAGGTCGTCGGGGACCGCGTACCGCGGCAGCGTGAGCACTTCCGGTGCGGTCCACACCGCACGAAGGGCCGGCAGCTCGGCGCGCAGTGCGTCGACGGTCTGCCGGTGGCCGCGGCCGCGGAACTCCTCGACGGCGATCACGTACTGCACCGACGCGGCCCGCAGTTGTGCGCGCAGTTCGCGCGGCGTCAGCAGTGTGCTCAACGGCACCAGAACGGCGCCGATCCGGGTGATCGCCAACGCCAGCCGAATCCAGTCGACGCCGTTGGGCATCAGCAGACCCACCCGCGTCGCGCGATTCACCCCGGCCTGCACCAGTCCCGCGGCCAGCCCGGCGGTGGAATCGTCGAGCTCACCGAAACTGACCCGACCGTCGGGGTCGACGACCGCGGATTCCTCCGGGCGGCAATGGGATTGACGACGCAGCACGGCATCGATGGTGTGATCAGTCATCGAACATCGCCTTCAGCGCCGGAAGATCGACCTTCCCGCTGGACATCAGCGGAAGCTCCGAACGCCGGCAGGTCTTGAACAGCCGGGGCACCTTGTACGCCGACAACTCCTGCCGCAGCGCGGCACGGACGGCGGCCTCGTCGAAGTCGACGGGGTCATCGAGGGCGACCAACGCGGCGACGATCTCGCCCCGCACCGGGTCGGGCAGACCGACGACATGCACACTCGCGGCCGGCAGCAGCCGTGCCAGCGCGGCCTCCACCTCACCCGGCGTGACGTTGGCCCCCGCGGTCTTGATCATCGCTCCCGCCCGCGCGACGAAGTAGACGAAGCCGTCGTCGTCGCTGCGGACCAGATCTCCGGTGTGCCACCAGCCGTCGGCGTCGAAGCAGTCCTCGCGGCGGTGTCCGTAGTAGTGCTCCATCAGGTACGGACCCCGCAACCACAGTTCGCCGATCTCACCGGCATCGACCGGGGCGGAGGTCTCGGCGTGCACGATTCGCGTCTGGAAGCCGGGGGCGGGCTTCCCGAACGACCCTCGCCGATGTTCGGGCTGGTCGGTCTCGTCACCGCTGAGCAGGGCGACGCTGCCCGCCTCGGTCATGCCCAACATCCCGTGGCGCAACCCGGTGTCGGCGGGTCGGCGGTGGGCCGCCATGATCGGGTAGAGATTGCCGCGGGTGGCGGTGAAGACGCGGCGGGTATAGGTCGGGTGCTCGACGAGACGGGTCACCGCGGCGGCGAAGCCGTTGGTGATCGTCGGGCGTTCGTCTTCGATCAGATCCAGTGTGGCACCGGCATCTTCGGCGTTCGAACACACCAGTGTCGCACCGGCGACCAGCGTGGCCAGCAGCCCGAACGCGAAACCGCCGATCCAGAAGAACGGTGAGTTGCAGAACAGCACGTCGGTAGGGCCCAGTCCCCGGATCTCGTTGAGGTTGCGTTGATGGCCGAGCAGACCGCCGTGGGTGTGCACCGCTCCCTTGGGCGCGCCGGTGGACCCGGAGGTGTAGACGATCGCCACAGGGTCCGCGGCGGTGACGTCGTCCTCGAGTTCGGCGAGTTGCTCGTCCCTGTCGCTGGTTCCCGGTCCGGCACCGTAGAGCACCCGCCGCAGCACCGGGACGGTCGGGACGAACAGGGGTGTGTCGTGCTCGAGGTCGGTCGGGTCCAGTTCGAGCGCGGCGGCCATCCGGTCGACGTAGTCGTGGCCGCGGAACTGCCGCGCCGACAACATGATCGCGATGTCGGATGCCTGCAGCTGCCGGCGCAGCTCGCCGGCGGTGAGGAACGTCGAGAACGGCACGACCACCGCCCCGATCCGGGCTGCGGCGAGCATCGCCACCACGAACTCGCTGCCGTTGTGGTGAAGTACTCCGACATGGGTGCCCTTGCCCGCGCCGAGGCCGATCAGTATCCGCGCGAGCTGCGCCGAGCGCAGGTCGGCGGTGGCGTAGCTCAGCCGGTCGTCATCGCACACCAGCAGTGGTTTGTCGCCGAGACTGCGCTGTGTCCGCAGCACGGCGGCGACCGTCGACGGGCTCATACCGAGGCGAAGTACGACCGTACGGCGGTCAGGTCGGGTTTACCCGACGGCGTTCGCGGGATGGTGTCGACGACCACGATCTGCGTGGGGATCTCGTAGCGCGCCAGCCGGGATCCGAGATACGCGGTCAGCGTATCGGCATCGGCGGTCGCACCGTCCCGCAACTCCACCAGCGCGACCGGCGTCTCCCCGAGACGCGGATCCGGGGTACCGATCACGGCGGCACCGGCCACCGCCGGGTGGCTCTCCAGCGCTGCACGGACATCGTCGGGCAACACCTTGAAACCGCCGCGGATGATGGCCTGATCGGCGCGCCCCAGAATCCACAGGAAGCCGTCGGCGTCGAGGCGGGCCAGGTCGGTGGTGCGGATCCAGTCGGCGCCCGGCCCGAGTTGGGCCGGCTTCACCTCGAGCAGTCCGGGCTGGTCGGGCCCCAGAGCCCGACCGGATTCGTCGACGACGCGTAGTTGCGCCCCCGGGTTCGCGCGACCGACACTGCCGCGCTTCGCGTGCCAGAACTCGCGGTGGTCGGCCAGCGTCCAGCCCGCCACGCCACCCCCGAATTCGGTTGCCGCATAGGAGGTCAGCACCGGGATGCCGAACTTCTCGGTGAACGCATCGGCATCGTCGGCCGACAGGGGAGCCGTTCCGCAGGTCACCGCCCGCACCCCGGCCAGGTCCTCTCGCGTCACCTCCGAATGCAGCACCATGCGCAGAGCGGCCGGCACCAGAGAGACCGCGCGCGGCCGATGTTCGCGTACCGCTCGCACCCACTGATCGAGGTCGAATCGCCGCAGCAGCACGAAGGGGCGCGCCTCGGCGATGCACAGCAGCACCCGGAAGACTCCGCCCACATGCACCAGCGGTGAGTTCATGATCGCCACACCGTCGCGCAGTGCCGTGGGTGCCGGCGCGTTGTGCGGGTCGGTGCCGATGACACTGCGGGCGAGCATGTCGTAGGTGAGGTCGACGCGTTTGGGTGTTCCGGTGGTCCCGCTGGTGAGCATCCACACGGCCACCCCGGGACGCTCGGCGACGGACCCGCCGGTTCCCTCGGTGACGGTGGGCGCGGTGTCGAGGTCGGCGATCGCGACCGTGGTGGCATCCGTGGACGGCGCGAGCGCCTCGAGGTCCGAGGCCAGGCCGACCAGTACCGGCAACTGCAGCGCCGCGACGTCGGCGCGGGTGCGCTCGTCGCCGCGCGCCGGGTTGATCACCACCACCGTGCCGCCGGCGGCGAGCACGCCGAGCAGTGCCGCGACATGGGCCGGTTCGTTGCGCAGCATGATCCCGACGCAGCGGGTGCCGCCGAGGTCACCGATACGACGGGCCAACCCCGCGACCTGACCCCAGGTGAACCAGTCGTCATCGAACTGCAGGGCGCGCGCACCGGGGTCGAGGGCGAAGACGTCGGCGATGCGTCGGGAGAGGGGATGTTCCATCACCGGATCCGTGGCGGTTTCTTCTCGCGCGGGCCCTGTTCGCCCAGCTCGGCGGTCGCCAGCGGATTGCCCAGCCGCGTGTAGATCAAGCCCTGGTCCATGGCGGCGCGATAGGGCTTGTCGAGCGACTCCCAGATGGCCTTCACGGTGCCCTGGGTCGCGGTCGGCGGTTTGGCGGCGATGGTCACCGCGATCTCGTGCGCGCGCGACCACAGTTCGTCCTCGGTGACCACCTCGGTCACCAACCCGATACGCAGCGCGGTCTGCGCACCGACACGTTCGTCGTTGCCCATCAACGCCATTCGCAGCGTGTCACCCAGCCCCACGCGACGCATCAGGCCGACCGGTTCGAGCGCCGAGACCAACCCCGCACTGACGTGGGAGTCGAAGAAGGTGGCCCCTTCCGAGCAGATGACGACGTCGGCCTCGTTGACGAAGTACAACGCCCCGGCCGTGCACATGCCCTGCACAGCACAGACCACCGGCTTCCACATCTTCTGCCACTTGGGGCTCAGCAGTTCGCCCGGGTCCTCGTGGTTCCACACGATGTTCGGCTGGCCGTAGCGCGATTTCACGTCCAGTCCGGCGCTGAACGCGCGGTCGCCGGCGGCACGCAAGACCACGGCGTTGATGTCCTCGTCGGCCTTGATCGTCTGCCAGACGGTACGCATCTCCTCGCACATGGTGCGGTTGAACGAATTCAGCGTCTCAGGCCGGTTCAGGGTGATCGTCGCGACCCGGACGTCGTGGTCGAGGTCGAGCAGGATGGTGTCGAATCCGGTCATCGGCACTGCCAGTTCGGTGCGCGCTTCTCCACGAAGGCGCGGGGCCCTTCCTGGGCGTCCTCGGTGCGCACGACGCGCTCGCGGAACGTCTCGGCGAGGATCTCACCCTCGAGCAGCGGCAGATCCAGTGTCTTGTGGATGGCCAGGCGGGTGCCGCGCACGGCCAGCGGGGCGTTGGAGTTGACCATGGTCGCGATCTCGTGCGCGCGTGCGAGCAGGTTGTCGTGCGGCACCACCTCGGTGATCATCCCGAGTTCGTAGGCGCGCTCTGCGCTCATGCGTTCGTGCTTGCCGGTCAACGCCATCCGCAACGCCACCGAGCGGGGCAGGGCGCGGGCCAGGCGCACCATCTCACGGGCGGCCACCAGGCCGATGCTGACGTGCGGGTCGAAGAAGGTGGCCTTGTCCGACGCGATCACGATGTCGCCGGTGGTCACCCAGTCCAGGCCCGCGCCGCAGCAGATGCCGTTGATCGCCGCCAGCACGGGTTTGGCCATGCGCCGGAACGGCGGGGTGCCCTCCTGCGGCGCCTCCCACTGGTCGTAGGTGGACAGGTAGGGCCGCTCGTAGATGACCTTGCCGTCGTCGGGGATCTCCTTGACGTCGGCGCCGGTGCAGAACGCCCGACCGGTGCCGGTGACGATCATCAACCAGATGTTGTCGTCGTTCTCGGCTTCGTCGTAGGCAGCGCGCAATTCGCTGATCATGTGCGGAGACAACGCGTTGAGCGCCTCGGGACGGTTGAGCGTGATGGTGGCCGTGTGCCCGTCGACGTCGTAGTTGATGGTGTCGTAGTTCGTCATGCGATCCCTTCGATCGGCTAGCGCCCGGTGAAGCCCGGAGCGCGGCGCTCCCGGAAAGCGGCCAGGCCTTCCTTGAAATCCGCTGTTCGGCAGGACAATTCGAGGCTGCCGAGCTCGTGGCTCATCGACTGCCCCAACGTGGCGTGCAACCCGTAGTTGATGGCCTGTTTGGCCAGCCCGATGGCCACCGTGGGGCCGGCGGCCAGCCGGGCGGCCAGCGCTGCGGCGACGGTGTCGACCTCGTCGCCGGCCACGGCCTGGTCGATCAACCCCCACTCGGCGGCCTGGGCGCCGGAGATCTTCTCACCCAGCAGCAACATGCGCTTGGCGCGGGTCAGCCCGGCCAGCCGGGGCAGCAGCCAGGTCGCGCCGGAGTCGGGGGTGAAGCCGCGGTCGACGAAGGGTTCCCAGAAGGTGGCCTCGGCGTCGGCGACGGTGAAGTCGGCGGCCAGCGCGAGGTTGCACCCGAGCCCGACGGCCCAGCCGGTCACGCTGCACACCACCGGCAGCTGGATGGTGGCGACCAGTTCGACGATCCGATTGTGGGTCAGGGGAACCCGGCGCGTCAGGTCGCCGGGGCGCGGACGCTGTCCGCCGCGATTGGTGGCCACCCAGTCGGCGCCGGCGCAGAAGTTCCCGCCCGCGCCGGCGAGGTGAACCGCGCGGAGGGTGTCGTCGGTGGCGGCCGCGGCGAGTACGGCGACCAGGTCGTCGATCATCGCGTGCGTCAACGAGTTCCGGCGTGCGGGACGTTCCAGCGTGATACGCAGGACCGATCCTTCACGGCTGTGCCGCACCGCGCCTTCGTCGGTCACCGGCCCGCCTTTCGGATGAAGATACAGATAGCCATACAGTTGGTGCTTCGATTACTATCCTGTACAACTTAGCAAGGAAAGGCTGTCCGCGGAACAGTGTCAGCGCAGCGTATTCGTCAGCCACGGGTCGCCGAACTCGTGGCATCCCGGCTGCGCGACGACATCCTGACCGGTCGTCTGAAAGAGGGCGACGTGCTGCCGTCGCAGGAGGCGCTGTTCGCCGAGTTCGGGGTGAGTCCGCCGGCGGTGCGCGAGGCGATCCACATCCTGGAGTCCGATGGGCTGATCTCGGTGCGCCGCGGCAACGTCGGGGGAGCGGTGGTGCACCTGCCGTCCGCCGAACGCACCGCGCAGATGATCGGCATGGTGCTGCAGACCCGCTCGGCCACCCCGGCCGACGTCAGCGAGGCGCTCCTGCATCTGGAGCCGATCTGTGCGGGCATGTGCGCCTCGCGCGAAGACCGCATGACCGAGGTGGTGCCGCACCTGCGAGCCGCGATCGACCGGCAGGTCGCCGAGTTCGACACCCCCGCGCGGTATGTGCCCAACGCCCGCAGGTTCCACGAAGAAATCGTGCAGCGGTGTGGCAACGAACCGATGATCCTGGTGATCGGTGCGCTCGAGGTGATCTGGTCGGCCCACGAATCGTCGGTCTGGAGTGACGAATGTGCCCCCGGTGATCCGATGCACCCTCCGACGATGCGCGCGGCCTTGCGCGACCACAACAAGTTGCTCGACGCCATCGCCGACGGCGACTCGGCACGGGCGGTCCGGGTGGCGCAGCGTCACCTGGCTGCGGCACGACACAACACCCTTGCTGCGGCATCGAGCAGAACCATTGAGGCCAAATTGATTTCCAACGGACAGGACTGGACATGACCACCACCGACGACCGCGTGCTCTTCGATGTCGACCACGACAGGCGGATCGCGACCATCACGCTGAACAATCCGAAGCAGCGCAACTCCTACGACGCTGCGATGCGCGATCAGCTCGGACGCCACCTCGACACGGTCGCCGAGGACGACGACCTGACCGTGGTGCTGCTGCGTGGCGCCGAGGGCGTGTTCAGCACGGGGGCGGACATGAACAACGCCTACGGTTGGTATGGCGACAAGGAGGCCCCGCAGGCCAAGCGCCGACCCAGCCAGCGTCGCCGACTCATCGTGGACCGCAAGACCTTCGGCTTCTACCACAACCTCATGGGCTTCCCGAAGATCACCGTCGGCGAGATCAGTGGTTACGCGCTCGGCGGTGGGTTCGAGATGGCGCTGATGACCGACATCTCGGTGATCGCCCGCGACACCAAGATCGGCATGCCCGCCACCCGTTTTCTCGGCCCGGCGCTGGGCAGCCTGCACATGTTCTTCCACCGGCTCGGCCCGGTGCTGGCCAGGCGGCTGCTGCTCACCGGTGACATCGTCAGCGCGGGCGAGGTCGAGCATCTCGGCGTCTTCACCGAGACGTGCGACGCGGACAAGGTGACGGCCCGCGCCCGCTACTGGGCCGAGAAGGCCGCCAAGATGCCGGCCGACGGCGTCGTCATCGCCAAGGAGGCGTTCCGGTTGGTCGAGCAGAGCCAGGCCTACCAGGGCGAGGAGGTGGCCAGCTATCTGTTCCACGCCTACGGCACGAACCTGCAGTTCGCGCCGGGTGAGTTCAACTTCGTCAAGACCCGCGCGCAGGTCGGCACCAAGGAGGCGTTCCGCCTGCGTGACGAACACTTCCACGTGCCCGAACCCGAGTGATCCGGCTCACCCTACTGTCAGCGCTACACCTTCTGTTAGTTTTGTAACGTTCTGTCTTCGAAACCGAGGTCGATACCATGCCAACACCCGTCATCGTCGGTGCCGCCCGGACGGCTATCGGCCGCTCCTTCAAGGGCACCCTGGTCAATACGCCCCCCGAGACCCTGATCACCACGGTGCTGCCCGAGGTCGTCCGCCGCTCCGGCGTCGATCCGGCCGACATCGACGACATCATCTTCGCCGAATCGCATTACGGCGGCGGTGATCTCGCGCGCTACGCGGCCGACGCCACGGGTCTGCAGCACGTGCCCGGCCAGTCGGTCAACCGGCACTGCGCCGGCAGCCTGACCGCGATCGGCAACGCCGCCGCGCAGATCGGCTCCGGTATGGAGCGGGTGCTCATCGCCGGCGGTGTGCAGTCGCTGTCGATGACGCCGCTGACCAACTGGCGCATCCCGGGTCCGGAGTTGAAGTTCGAGGAGCGGTGGATGCCGCCCACGCACGTCGAGACCCCGGACGCACCCACCAAGGACATGTCGATCACCGTCGGCTGGAACACCGCCCAGGCCGCCGGCATCTCCCGTGAGGAGATGGACGCGTGGGCCGCGCGGTCGCACCAGCGTGCAGTGGCCGCCCAGGACGCCGGCAAGTTCCTCGATGAGATCGTCCCGCTCAAGGTGACGCAGTTCGACGGATCGGTCACCGACTTCAGTGTCGACGAGCATCCGCGCCGCGACACCACGGTCGAGAAGCTGGCCGGCCTGAAGGTGCTGCACCCCGAGATCGAGGGCTTCTCCATCACCGCCGGCAACAGCAGCGGCACCAACGACGCCGCCGCGGGCGTCGCGCTGGTCGAGGCCGACTATGCGGCGGCCAACGGGCTGAACGTGATGGCCAAGGTCAGGGCGTGGGGCGCGATCGGCGTGGCGCCGCGCGACACCGGCCTCGGCGGCGTGAAGGTCATCGGCAGGGTGCTGGACAAGGCGGGCCTGAAGCCGTCTGACATCACGCTGTGGGAGATCAACGAGGCGTTCGCGTCGGTGCCGATCGCGGCGTGCAAGGAATACGGGATCGACGAGGAGCTGGTGAACTTCTCCGGCAGCGGCTGCAGCCTCGGTCACCCGATCGCTGCCTCCGGTGCGCGCATGGTCACCACGCTGGTCTACGAACTGCAGCGCCGCGGCGGCGGCATCGGTGTCGCCGCGATGTGCGCCGGCGGCGGCCAGGGCGGCGCCGTCATCGTCGAGGTCTAGACCTCACCCTCACCCCGCCGAAATTGCATTCCACGCGCGTCAGGTCGCGAAATCGCCGCGTGGAATGCAATTTCGGCGCAGGAATCTAACTCGTTCGGGCGGTCTTCGCAGCCTTGCGCGGCGACTTCTTGTTCTGCTCGAGCAGTCGGGACGCGTGCTCGAGGATGCATTCCAACCCGTACTCGAAGTTGCGGTCGTCGGATCCGCTGAGGTGATGCCCCTGCTGGGTGATCGCGGCCAGAAGCGGCGCACTTTCCGGATCGAACGTCAGCGAGTCGTCGATGTCGCCGGGCCCCTCGTTGGCGGCGAGGTTCTTCTCCCGAAGTCGCCGCAGCACCACCGAACCGCGCACGTGCAGCGACATTGCCGAGTAGGTGTCGAACGCCTGCTCGGGTGTCAGGCCGGCTTCGACCAGGCTGCGCACCGCGCTTTCGACCTCCTGGACGCCAAGCTTGGCGGCCCGCGGACTCAGCGCCGAGCGGATCAGGATCAAATCGCACAGGATCGGGCTGCTCATGAAGGTCTGCCGCATGGTGCGCGCATGGTTGGCCAGCGTCTCGCGCCAGTCCTTGGCCTCGACATAGGGCGTGGCGAAGGCATACTCACGCAGTGCGCGGTCGGTCATCGCGTTGAGCAGGTCGTCCTTCTTGCGGAAGTACCAGTAGATGCTGGTCACTCCGACGCCGAGGTGCTTGCCGAGCAGCGGCATGCTCAGGTTGTCGATCCCGATGTCCTCGGCGAGTTCGAAAGCACCTTTGATGATGTCGTCGGGATTGATGGAGCCGCGTTCGCGCCGTTGGCGCTTCTCCGCAGTCGCCTGTTTTGCCACCGAAGGAACCTCCATCGTCTTGACGTCGCGCGGGCAGTGGTCCGGTGTGTGACGGCCGTGGTGGGTGTGGCCGCGGACCCCCGGCGGCGGTAGCCTGAACTGCGTCTTTGCGTTCGTGTTGCCGGGATGCCGAAGGCCCGACCATACCGTGATGCGCCGGCTCGGCAGGTCCGGTGCCATTCCCCCTGAATACTGTAAGTCCTATAGTAAGCTTTTCCATCGGCATCCTGCGACAGGCGACGAAAGGCGAGGCGAGTGGCAGACGAGGTTCTCCGGGAACGGCAGGGTCGGACCCTGATCATCACGATCAACCGACCCGAGGCGCGCAACGCGTTCAATCTCGCGGTGGCGCAGGGACTGGCCGACGCCATGGATGAACTCGACGACTCCGCCGACCTGTCGGTGGCGATCATCACCGGCGCGGGCGGCAACTTCTGTGCGGGCATGGACCTCAAGGCGTTCATGGCCGGTGAGGTCCCCGCGATCGAGGGCCGCGGTATCGGCTTCACCGAACGACCGCCACGCAAGCCGGTCATCGCCGCGGTCGAAGGCTATGCGCTGGCCGGCGGCACCGAGATCGTGCTGGCCACCGACCTGATCGTGGCGGCCAAGAACGCGAAGTTCGGCATCCCGGAGGTCAAGCGCGGCCTGGTCGCCGCCGGCGGTGGACTGCTGCGACTGCAGAAGCGCATCCCGTACCAGAAGGCGCTCGAGCTCGCCCTCACCGGCGACAGCTTCACCGCCGAGGAAGCGTCGGCCTGGGGCTTCGTCAACGTGCTCACCGAACCCGGCGAAGCCCTCGACGGAGCGTTGAAGCTGGCCGAGCGGATCACCGCCAACGGACCGCTGGCGATCGCGGCCACCAAGGAAGTGATCATGAAGTCGGCCGACTGGAGCCAGGACGAGATGTGGAAGAAGCAGGGCGAGATCGTCTTCCCGATCTTCTCGTCCAAGGACGCGATGGAAGGCGCCACCGCGTTCGCCGAGAAGCGGGCGCCGAACTGGACCGGTACCTGACGGACATCCCGTGGACCTCGGGTTGCGCGACGCCACCGCCGTCGTCGTCGGCGGTGGCGGCGGCATGGGTCTGGCCTCCGCACGCTGCCTGGCCGAGGACGGCGCCCGCGTCGCCCTGATCGGTCGTACCGCCGCGAAGCTGGAGCGCGCCGCCGCCGAGTTGCGTGAGCTCGGTAGTCCCGATGCGCTCGGGCTGGTCGCCGACGCGCTCGATACGGCGCAGGTCGACCAGGTGTTCGCCGACATCGGTCAGCGTTGGGGTGGTGAACTCAACATCCTCGTCAACGCGGTCGGCCCGAGTGTGCGGGGCACCTTCGAGCAACTGACCGACGCGGACTGGCGCCAGGCCGTCGACGAGGGCGCGATGGGTCTGGTGCACTGCGTGCGCACCGCGCTGCCGCTGTTGCGGGCCGCCGAGTGGGCCCGCATCGTCAACTTCTCCGCGCAATCCACCCAGCGGCAGAGCACGATCCTGCCGGCCTACACCGCGGCCAAGGCGATGGTGACCAGCATCTCGAAGAATCTCTCGCTGCTGCTCGCACCCGACGAGATCCTGGTCAACGTCATCTCACCGGGCAGCGTGGCCTCTGAAGCGCTGGTGGGGTGGGCGGAGTCGGTCGGTGTCGACGGCACCGACCCGTATGCGCTGATGAAAGCCATCGACGAACACTTCGGTCATCCGGCGCACCTGCCGCGCGCCGGGCTGCCCAGCGAGATCGGGCCGGTCGTGGCGTTTCTGGCCTCACGACGCAACTCCTACATGACCGGCGCGAACGTCAACGTCGACGGTGGGAGCGATTTCACCTAGGACTGAGGGGAGTGGTGTCATGGCAACGGCAGCCGAGGCTCGGACATGGGCGCGCGAATCGCTGCGCGGGATCGGCAACTCGCTCTACACACCGTTTTGCGGACCCGACGGCGACGACATCGACTGGGCCGCCTACCGGGCGCTCGTGCGCTACTGCGTCGGCGACCTCGGTCACCCGATGCTGTGGTGCACCAGCGGGATCGCCGAATTCTGGGCGCTCACCCTCGACGAACGCAAGCGGCTGCTGGAGGTCGCGATCGAAGAGGGCCGGGCGATCAACCCTGAACCGCCCTGGAAAAGTTGGAGGCTCCTGACCTTGGAAACGAGGATGCAGGTATGCCGAAGGAACAGTCAGCTGGCA